>JAAYSL010000281.1 GCA_012518315.1 Bacillota bacterium
TGCCGGAAGTCATCACGGTCACCATGATGCTTAGGTGTGATGGGCATACGGGCAATGTTGTTTAGGAGGAATGAGTAGGGTTTGCTCAGGTGGAAACTGATCTCATGATCATTAGTCACTTGGATCTCCTTCACATCTGCATAAAGACCGCGATTGGGGGCTGCATTGGCCGGATCCAAGACCCAATCAAAGGTATATTTCACATCTTCAGCGGTAAAGGGCTTCCCATCATGCCATGCCACGCCTTCTCGCAGCTTGAATGTAAGAGTGAGGGAATCATCACTAAATCCCCAGTCTATAGCTAGTGCTGGCACAAGGCTCATGTCAACATCGAATTTTACCAAAGGTTCCATGATCACGTTGATGCGCTCAAATGATGGGACGTCTGTCTCTAGCCTGGGATCAAGTCCAATAGCCTCTGCTCCTGCCCCGATTACTAATGTATCGTTACTGGCAAAGGCTGTCCCACTAAGACCTAACATCAACAATACAATGAGCATCAAACTGAGTTTTCTTCGCATAAGCGACCCCCTATAAGTTTTTAGATAGCTTCCGCCTGATTAAGACTATTTGACCTTTCGCTCAGGAACCCTTCTTTTGTTGACGAAAAACCCACAAGAAATGGGCTCGTTTTCCGGATTTGATTATTCCAGGGTATGAAAAGCCGGCCCCTACCGCATATTAAGAACGATTCGCCATATTATGGCAGGAAACGAGCAGTGATTCCGGAAATCATTAAGTGAGGAAAGGTTAGAAACGGGGGAATGGAAGGGAGGAGTATGAACATGCCAAAAAAGGAATGCATCGCCATGTTACTTGCCGGTGGGCAGGGAAGCCGCTTGGGTGTTTTGACTAGAAAAGTAGCTAAGCCAGCAGTACCTTTTGGAGGGAAATATCGAATCATCGATTTCGCCCTGAGCAACTGTACAAATTCTGGCATTGATACAGTTGGCGTACTCACTCAATACCAACCATTGGCCTTAAACGCGTATATCGGAATCGGCAGCCCCTGGGATCTGAATCGCAGACACGGGGGAGTAGCAGTCTTGCCGCCTTTTGTGCGGGCAAGTGGTGGTGAATGGTACAAAGGTACTGCTAATGCCGTTTACCAGAATATCGATTTCATCGAGAACTATGACCCCAAGTATGTTCTTGTCCTGTCAGGAGATCACATCTACAAAATGGACTATGCCAAACTCCTGGATTACCATCGGGAGAAGGGAGCAACCGGTACCATTGCTGTCATTGAAGTTGCATGGGATGAGGCTAGTCGATTTGGAATCATGGATGTAGATGCCAGTGGGGCTATACTTGAGTTTGAAGAAAAGCCTTCTGGGCCAAAGAGTAACCTTGCTTCCATGGGAGTTTATATCTTCAACTGGCCGGTCTTGAGGCACTACTTGATTGAAGATGAGAGAAATCCTGATTCTGTCAATGACTTTGGCAAGAACATCATCCCCCACATGCTAGATAGCAAAGAACCGCTTTTTGCCTATCCCTTTAGAGGTTACTGGAAAGATGTGGGCACCCTAGAGAGCCTTTGGGAAGCCAACATGGATCTTTTGGGAGATAGCCCTGCCCTTGATCTGAATGAGCGGGATTGGCGTATTTACTCTGTTAACCCCAACCAACCACCACAGTTTATCGCCGACTCATCCCAAGTACAGAATTCCCTGGTCAATGAAGGCTGTGTAGTGAAAGGCTTGATCCAGGGTTCTGTAGTGTTTCCCGGAGTATCTATCGGAGAAGGTGCCGAGGTATATGATTCGGTGTTGATGCCTAATGTAAAAA
>JAAYSL010000051.1 GCA_012518315.1 Bacillota bacterium
CAGGGGGATAAATTTCTCAGATCTCGCTCAAGCTCGAGCCGCTCTGCGTATTCAGTATGGCTGTTTAGCTTCAACTCTACACTATCTACTGGGAAACCGTATTTGGGCAGCACACTCCGCCCTGCCAAGTACCCGACGAGCTGTCTCGATCTTACTGTATTAAGAGCCCTTAAGATATGGTCAGAAGGTCGCCTCTGTTCCTGTAGTGAAGTTAGGATTTCCTCTAGTACCATAACATCATGCTCAAACTCATCACTAGCCCGCACCAAGACCCCGGTCTCCAAGTCAAGAAGTCCCTGTGCCCAGCCCCATCCATCCAAGTCCAAGACATCATGGAGCTCCCCGGGGACAATGCGGCATAAAGCTTTGTGCAATTCATCTGGCCTTTGAATGATAAGATCGGTCATCGCCCGTAACCCTGCTTGTCGCATGAAAAAATCATCTGCTCGGCCTTCACCATAAGTATCTTTGCTTTCTTTCCACAGGTAGGCTAAAGCAGTGGCGTAGACATGGCGCCTGATGATTTTCTCATTGGCCAATAGAAAATGAGGAGGTCGGATGATCCCTGCTACCATTCTTTTAGGATGGCGGAAGTACTCCATATCATGGGGGCGTCTTTGGGCAAAGGTCGTCACAAAGGCGGCACTCTCCGTTCGCCGCCCAGCCCGACCAGCCCGCTGGACGTAGTTGGCAGGCGTCGGAGGCATATTGCGGAGAAATACTACTTCCAAAGACCCAAGGTTTACGCCTAGTTCGAAAGTGGTAGAGCAGCTTAAGACATTGACATCTCCCGACGAAAAGTCAGTCTGCAGTCTCGCAGCAGTGTCTGACCTGAGTTGGGCTGTATGCTCTTCGGCTTTCAGGCGTACCGGACGCAACGTACGATAGAGTTTAGCATAGTGGTTGTCAAGTGAGAGGCTCTCCATCGGCTTAAGGAACCCATGACACTGATAGTTCGGACAAACTCCCCGTACGTTGACCCGACTAATGTAACCACACGTTCCACACTCATACCAACCCACCGCTTCGTCTTCGTTAGGGCCAGTCAGATCTAGTTCCCACATATCATGGCGCAATCGGTACACACTCCCGACATTTCGCTCACTGGATAAGTGAAAATAGGGTGCCCACGCACTATCGCGACGATGAGGTCGGAAATAGCCGTCCCATAGATACTGCAGCATCTCACGGCAGGCGGCCGGTTCTGCACCTACTAGCTTCCCTAGCCGTGTCATAAAATCCAACCTACTATTGAGTCTACTAGAAGATGGGCACCAGGCTAGCACCTTGCGTTTGTCATCGGCATCATACTGCCTCATGTACTACTCGCGGTTACGTGGTGCGAAAGCTTCATCAGTCGGCTCTACCTCCTTCGGGAAAGTGACAACCCCATTAGCTCGCAGGGTATCTAGTAGGATGCAGATCACTCCCCAGGCTTCATCTTCAGTCAGATTCCACGGGGGCAGACGCAACTCTTTGGGGCAGAGGATATCGGCGTACCTTGCGGGACGGAAAGAAAGAAACCCTAAGCTCTCCAGGCTATTATGACGATCCAGGCGCAGGAATTCCTGGAAAAGCCACATCCAGGCAATCCTCATTTGCTCCTGACTGCTCTGCCTTGGTCCAAATAATCCTGCTTCCCTAGCCGCGGCGGTTAAGGGCCTTACGAGATCCTGCGTGCGCCATTCATAGTCAACGATCTTGTCTCGGTAGGCCGAGATACATCTACACATCAAGGCCCTAGCCAGAATTTGGTTATATGTCCTATTCAGATATGGTGCGAAGAAGGCCGCATCCTGTCGACTATCCGAGAAAACAAGGAGTCGACTAGATGGCCGCTCCCCATCTGAGACTTGAGCCATTTTTTCGTCTGCAGGATGCGATTGCTCCTGCCAGAGGCTCTCCCCCGCCTCTTGAGACTGATACAATGAAGTAGCTATGACCGTTGCCGTTGCATCCTGGCCAGTGAAGAATCTGAACACTAACCCAATAGGATTGCGTCTACCGCAAGCGGGACAGAGATACACATTTTTCCCCGATGGAGCTTGCAGGAGCATTATGCGGTGTTGGGCATCGCAGCTACACTCGCCTACTAATGCGGTTTCCCGCCAGATCCTGCCACAAGATGTACAGAGAATCCACCTTTGCCAATCCTTGGCTGTGATGCTGCTAAATAACACTAACTCATCTTCATCTTCGCTAACGGTACCCGCATCGGTATCTGCCACCAGAAAATAGTGGCTTGTACCCTGCTCCCCAGCCGAGGCCTCATGCTGCAGGGTGGAAGTATCAGGGTCTATACGGCCGTAGAGATATAGATGACCGCAGTTGCGACAGGTACCCATTTCGTAGACCGGCCACTCTTTCCCATCTATCTCTTCGACTTCCTTCCGCTCTAGGCTCAAGGTATACTCTGGCTCTAACTGCAAGTAAGCTCCTTCGATAGCCTTGACAAATAAGTGATAGCGGGCAGGAAGCAAACGAGCAGAATCCTTGTCAAGCCGTGCCCTTACTGCTAGATCCACAAGAGCCACGAGAATGTGGTCAGCATCTGGCCTCTCGGGGAAGAGCTCGCTAGCTAGCTCTTCTAGCGGCATGGGCTTTTCTTGAAGCCTGGACCTGAGTTTGGCCAGGTTATCATCCTTCTCCATCGCCAGATACAGAAATCGATCAGCTACACCTGCCGCGCCGGCAGTAGCCGAGGCTAGGAGATCGTCTGGAATACCATACCCTTTAGCTACGGCAGCCAAATCCTCTGGCGAAGGCCTTTGGTTATTTACAATTGCCTGTAAACTAGATGCAGCCACTTCTCCACCAGCACTACCGATAGCTGATATAGCAAAGGCATCAGTGGCAGAATAACTACCAGTAGACTGTCCCATCGCCTCCTGCCAGGCCAGATAGAGTTCAGGTTCAGGCATAAACAGCTCTTCTTTACGACTGGAGAGAGATTGATCGATGCGACGAGCAATAATTATGTCTTGAGGAGAGGTTTCATGATCAAGGCTCCATTCGAACTTTTCACCAAACAGGTTTTCTGCAAAGACTGCGATCTCTGGCGCATCCTCTTTACCATTTCCCAAAGTGGCGCTGGTTGCAAAGCACTGTAGCCTGCCTTGCTCACTTCCGACAACCCGCTCCTTAAGACGCCTAAGGAGCATGGCTATCTCAATACCTTTGGCCCCGGTATATGTATGGGCTTCATCTAAGGCGATAAACCGCCATGAGTCAGCATGGGGTCCGTCAAAGAAGACATTATCCTCTGGTCTAAGCAACAGGTATTCAAGCATTGCGTAGTTGGTAAGTAAAATGTGAGGAGGCTCATCCCACATCGCCACTCGCGAGATCTTCTCATTAGGCAAAGGCTCTTTTTCATACATTTTAAAGTACTGATCCATTGCCTCCCTTTCTGTCCTCTTCGTTTCACCTGTATAGCGGCCGAAAGTTATATCAGGCATCGTCACAAGAAGACCTCTTAGGCGTTTTAGCTGGTCATTTGCTAAAGCGTTCATGGGGTATAAGAGCAGAGCACGAACACCAGGCGTTAGCTCTCCTTGCTCTAGCTCACGAAACAAAGAATTGAGAATGGGTATGAGAAAGCACTCCGTCTTACCACTGCCGGTACCGGAAGCCACCACCAGATTGCGCCTCAGTGTAACCGCTTTGCGGATAGCTTGTTCTTGATGCCACCAGAGAGGTCCTGGAGGTAGTTCTTTTGCAGGGAGACCCATAAACAATGGAGACAGAACACCTTCGTCTATCAGGTCAGAAACCCTTGCTCCTAGCACAAAAGGAGGCATTGCTTCTAGTATCGGTCCTTTCACCAACCGTTCAGGCTTAGCTATCAGCTGCAAAAACTGTTCTTTGAGCTTTTGGTCTTTGATGGGAAAGGTAGTCTCTAGATACGAGAGATAGCTTCCTTTAATACCCTTTGACCCTTGAATTGGATTGATCGGCAATTTACATTTCCTCCTTCACACCCAACAAGGTTCCGAGGTTTTTCAATAGCTTGCGCTTCTCTGCCTCTAGAAGGAAGATCTCCTTCGCTAGTTCCGTGGCACGTCCTTGAGACGAGAGGCTTGTCCACTTCTTGCCAGCCGTATGGGTGCACCACCTGTCAACTGTCAGGAGTTCTTGCTCTTCATCTTCCCGATGGGTC
Organism: Bacillota bacterium; assembly: GCA_012518315.1. GTDB lineage: Bacteria > Bacillota > Limnochordia > DTU087 > DTU087 > JAAYSL01. Next base: position 4,160 of record JAAYSL010000051.1, read on the forward strand.
AAGTCCATGGAGAGAACGCCCCCAAGAGGTTGCCAAAGCACATACGCTCTAACCTCAATACTAGTCTCGTTGAGCCTTAGTACCTTAGCTCCACCTTTACATGTAAAAGCATGGCTGTGAAAAGCAGCCTGATTAGGAAAATGTGTACCACAGGAATCGCATCTTACTCCTTGTACTAAGGTCATCTCGCCCCAACCATTATCATTTAGCTGAACTGGCACCTTGTAGGTTCCAGCAGGAAACTGCAAGGTTATCTGGACTTCCTCACTTTGAAGAATTGCCTCAAGCAGGCGAACAGCCTGACTGTCTGTTACCGTGTATTCGCCATAGTTGGTTGATGCAGGAACCAATGCCACTGCTAACTCCTTACTCTGCCAGTAGTGCAAGAGACCCTGGCAGATAGTAGCGTCGATCGGCAAACTTAGTGTCGGCAGTGAAGGACTTAACTGTATAACCCCAGAGTCCCATGTTCGAGAGCAGATGATTACGGCGACGATGTCGGGCAGTCTGTTCATGGTAACCCTGTTCGATGGTTTGAGAGCCTGCAAAGCAACACCATGATCGTCTCTTACTAGCAACGCCTTGTACAGCTTGCCAGTGGTATCTTCGATTACACCACAAGACCAATCAACACTGCAGCCAGCGGGAGCATAGCCAGCAGGCAAAAAGGGCACTCGGAAGGTATTGGGGGCATCGAGCCGGGGTGAGTTTACCGCAGTACTTCTTGACTGCCAAGGATCACCACTTTCGAAGTGCAGTACATAATAGCCCGGCGGATACAGCTCTGACCCTAGCCTAAGTGATAACGACTTCTCCTTAGCGAGGATGGGGATCTCCAGTGGCCTAGACCCAAACGCATTGAAAGGCCATAACCGGCAAAGGCGTTCCTCTTCCTCACTCACTTCTTGCCATTCCACATGCACGAGTAGCTCTTCTGCCTCTATCTGACAATCAACCTCAAGATCTTTGACTTGCCACTGAGTGTAAACCCATAGTACTGAGCTTGGACCGAAGAAAACACCAGCACCAGTGTATAGGGTGATGGTGAAAACACCAATTCCACCCTGTACCCGCAATGTATCAAAGAACTGGGCCAAGCCAATACGAACACCGTGCTCTTCCAATTGTTGCCTTACCAGCTGACGACTTCCTTCTAACCGCAGCTCAACCCATGATTGTCCGTCCATCTCCCAGCCATACAGCTGAATGAATAAGGATGGAGATTCCATCTGCATAAGCTCGCTGATCCCCACTTCCAGCACCCGCCAGGTGTCTTGCCCAGCACTGCCACCACCTTCCAATCGAACAAACAACCTAGGTACTGGGATAGAGACCCGATAGGTACCACCGCTGGGCATCTCAAGTCGGCCCTCTACTGCTAGCTGATTTGATCTGACTGTTAGGGAGGCAAAACCAGGTTCAAGATGGTTGGTGGTCATTGGACTTATTGGGAAGAAATCTACGTCTTCGGGGAGGATCATAGTAACTTGCACCGGAAAGGGTTCCTCCTGATACAGCCCCACTAGTGCAGGGTCAAATTCAAGTGCAGCATCGGAGATGATCGCAAAGGAATAAGAAAACCGTTTCTGTCCAGGACCATGAAGATGAAGAATATATGAAGAGATAGAAGATGATATCTTCATTTCAGGCAAATCTAAAGGTAGCTCTACTACGTCCCGGTAGCCGTCTTTTTCCGCTGAGAGAATTCTGTCGTACAAGGAGGCAAGGTCTATGGAGGTCATAGACGCAGCGGCTGCCTCGAGGTCTGAAACAAGCCGATCTTGTGTTTTCTCTCCAGGTTCGATACCAGACTTAGGCTTGGTTCCTAGCCTAGCTAAGTGAACACGCCATCGACCAAGGGCTTGAAGATCCACTCCTTCCAAGACAATCTTGGGTAAGCCCCTTACATAGACAGGATTTCCGTCGAGGGAGAATGGAGCCCGCTCGCCCGTGAGATAGGGATCCTTCTTAGTATCACTACGGACGGGCAGATTGAGACTAGCTCCCGTCGCAGCGGTAAAGGTGATCTCTCGCCTAGAAAAAGCAGTAGTATCCAAGAGCAGGGCAACATAGCCCCGCCAATTACCAGTAAGCTGTAGTTCCTCTATTACCCTAATAGTGGAAACCAGATGCCAAGCAGGCGCCAAAAGTACCCATATGATACCTCGGGGAATGTCACCTGTGATCTTGGCGCCAGTAGAAGCTTCAAACATGGTCACCGGGTTCTTGTCCCCGGGAACGTCTATCACCCAACTAAGCAACACTTCCTCCTCACGTGTTGCAAGCCTGATTGATACGGATTCATCTTGATAGGCGAGAGGTATTTCAAGATAATCACTCTTGCACCACTCTGGGCTTTGCCTAAAGACCATCAGGTCTAAGCGTTCCTCTCTACCAGCCGCAATGACCTCTAGGGTCACACCCTCTTTCGCCTTGTCTAGTGGTAGCTGTTGTTCGGGGAATCTCACACCTATATTCCCCTGAATGCTGTCTAAGAAAAGCTGAGGAGGGCGAGCCTGTAGCTGACTCAATCTGCCGAGGGGGCTGCTGGACTCGTCTCTGGCTAACGTATCAACCCAGATGGCATAACTGCGACGGGCTTGTTTCTCCGCCGAAGTACGCGGCTCAATGCCGACTGTTCCTGAGTGGACAAGGTGTGTAGCATACTGAAGATAATGAAGAGCTGAATCGCCACCATAGAGCATATACCGAGCAATTGGTTCCTCAACATGATTGCCAAAGGCAGGGGCGTACTTTCCCTTCTCATCTGCAATGATCTTGATCTCGTCTAAGAGCTGAGTTCCAAGGTTCCTAAGCTCTTCATAGTGATAGTCATACTCAGATAAGATATTGAGGCGAGCCAGCTTGGCTTCGATGCTTCTGACCCTCTTCGTTAGCACTGCCGATCTTGTCTTGAGGTGTTGCAGTGTTTGTATTATCTCTACTCCTGTCTGGTAAGCTCCACCGCCTAATGTCTCTATGGCGCGCCGCATTTGGACCCTGGACAACGAGAGACTGAGCCGTGCATAAAGTAGACTTTTGAGCTTTGGATCAACTAGATTGCGAATCAGAACCTCGGATTTATTCGCCTTTCTCTGCCTCTCGGTAGCTTCCTCTAGACGCTGTAATAGAGAGTGGTCGGTTAACGCTCCTTGGCATAACAGAGGATTTTGTCGGCGGATGGCTTCCATCCTGTCTTCAATCTCCCTCAAGCTGTCTCTCGACTGCTCAGACCTTATTCTTGAATTCTCATAGGCGCCCAAGACGCTAAATGCCTCCTGCAGCTTCTCTACGTCCTCAAGCTCAAAAGACTCTCCCATCTTGGGCTCAAGCTCAGTTAATCCAAAGGAGCTGAGCACCTGACAGAGGCATGTGTAAACTGCAGATGACTCTGCTCTCCAAACATCAGCAAGGTGACTAAGTCGCTTAATGCTTCTTTCAATTCTGCCCGACCACACCCATAGCAGAGCCGCCGCCCCAGCCAAGACTAAAGCGACAATGGGTAACCCTGTTTGTGCATCGTCGCGGAACGCCGACACAATGATGAACAGACTTGCCATGGCAGCCAACCCACTAGCCCACCGCAGGAAGGTCGGAGATGCTACAGGCCGTGATGATGGAATCAATTCTTCGTCTGCTGCGATGCTACTTGCCGAGAGCTCCGCATAAGCCCTGTCACGTGCTGAAATTGCTTGTTTTAGGTCATCTAGGGACATGGCCCGCCATGCTTCGCCTTGCTGGGGTTTCCATTCTACTTCCAAGGCTGAACTGATACCATCCACCAACTGAGCCTCTAGCTGCTTTAGCTCACATAATGCAGCTTGATAGAGGGTCTTTGTTTCTTCGAGGCATTGCTCGCAATTCACCAGACTACCAATTTCTTCCTCACTTCGGATGAGCTTTTCATCCTCAGTGGTAAAACTCTCTATCTCCCGAATTGCCTGAGCCCTCAAGTCGATTAGCTGAACTATGGCTTTGTCTGTATCACGTGCCCTGGCCACGAGACTTTCCTCTTGTGAAAGAAAATGAAGAATTGGGCTAGCGCGGTCAAGCTCTTTAATCCTAGCCTTGACTTCTGCCAACTCATCGGCAACCAATTGATAGTCCTTTAGGCAATCTAGCACATGGTTATTCTCAGCTAATCGGGATCGCAGCTTTTTCTCCCGAAGATCCAGTTCCTTATATGTGGCATCCTCTTTTCGCAAAAGCTCAAGCTCCAGGCCTATGGACATGGGATCTACTAGGCCATCTCTAACGAAAGGAAAGACGACGTATCTAAAAAAAGAATCAACACAGCTATCGGGGATTCCCCCGTGAAGAAGGATGGGGGTAACGTACCGGTTGGCCCCCGGTATGGCGAACCTGGGAAGCTCAAACCTTCCTAGCGAATCAAGGAATGTCTCGCCTAGTCTTGTTTCCCATCTAGCGTCGTTAAAACCCATAGCGGAAAGGATAGGTGGCCAGAAGACACCCTCCCGGTACGACTGCTTAGCTTTCCAAACTAGGAAAACCGCGAGACAGGCGGGATAATCACGTCCCAATAAATGCAGGGTCTCTTCGGGACATCTAGCAAGAAGATTGCTTATCAAATCGGTTAGTGAGTCTAGGCTGTCTTCATTAAGGATTACATCAGCTACTATTTCGGCCTCGGCAAGAAGTGGCCTGAGAATTGATTCACATGCGGCAAGACTCAAATGATCTGAAAACACCGCCAGACCTCCGAACCAAGTGGCTTCAAATATACATATACTTTCTCTCTTGTATTCAAATATCCTTTTCTAACGGCTTTTTCACTCTCCTCTTCATTTTTCTGCCATTTCGCTTGCACTAACTCAACCTTGTCTCGGTGCAAGAAGAACCTAGGCCACCCCCCAGAATGTGACCATCGAAATGAAGCTTACTCAGTTCCAGAGAGCAACTCTACCGTCTCCAGCCAATATGTACAGGCTTACCCTGTGAAGACATACTTAGGGCAGCTTGCCGGACGTCACTGATTAACTCGCTGCCCATGATCTATCATGATATTCGGGGACCCACTTACGTTTGCCACATATAGCAGGCCAGGCTAATCATTCACCCCGAAACTCCCGGACGGTTTCCACCATGGCCAAATACCCGCTGGCAGGGATATAGTCTGGAACCGAGTTTCCGGTACCAATCGCCACCCCGTCCCAACCCTGAGAATATTGCAGGACATCTCTTACATACTCCCGAATCGCCTTTTCATCATATTGGCAGATAACATCCATATCCACCCCACCGAAGTTGCCAATTAAATGGCCATACCTTTCTAGCCACGTAGAAAAAGGAGCAATGGCATCTTCGTTTGAGTGCTTGGCATCGATTTTGGCCACAGCTATGATCTCATCCATAAGCTCAAAGATGTTCCCACAAGAATGAAGTAGGAATGGTTTCCCATAAGCATGCACAGTGTCCACAATCCGTTTATACTGGGGGACGATATGCATGCTAATATCTTGTGGCGGCAGAAGTGTCGCTGTCTTAAACCCTAGGTCATCCCCGAAGCGACAAACGGCATAGATGTCCCCATACTCCTTAAGGAATCTACGCCAGATAGTCTCCATCATATGTCCTACCGCCGCAAACAAATCGGTATACAAGTCGGGATCATCGATGCGGATATAGCATAATTGCTCAAAGCCCACTACATCTTGAACTAGCTCAAACACTCCATTCCCTGGGCCGCCTACTGCCTTCATGCCTGGGGGCATTGTCTTGCGGAGTAGCTCAAAATCAGGACCATAGGCATTAAAGTACATATCTGGGATGCTCTCCCAAGGGTAGCCCTCGAAGTCTTCCCTTGTCTTGATCACGCCAGGTTGATGTCCACCTAGGGCCCCACTACCTGGCATCACTGCCCCAATACAGCGCTCGAAGCTGACTGTGTCATAACCCATTCTTAGGAAAAAATCCGTATAGCTACGGAAAAACTCCCTTCGATCGGCACAATCGCCTTTGTAGAGGTCAGCAAAGGGTCTACCCAGGATTTCCTCCATAACATTTTCTGAGATAATGTGTTCATACAACGGCAAACGCGGGGTTGATTGATTTGTCGCCGCTAATACTAGGTTCCGATAGTCTGGTTGAAACTCATTCATAGAAAATCCCCTTCCTGAACCATCTTCCCATTCGCCATACCTTACTCTGATTATACCAGTAATCCAAACATGTACGCAGAGAGAAAGAAGAAGAAAAAAGCAGTAAGCAACTTAAACACCCCTATGTAGCGGGAATAGAACCTTGCTACCTTTTGAGAATTAACAAAGTGGGCTGATGAGGCAATCACTAAAGCTAGGGGAATGACAAACATAATGTTATATAGGAAAAGATATCCAAAGGGCTTCACCCCTGGGCATCCCCACCCCTCCAAGCTATCTAGCTTTCCCTAACCTAGCTCTTTAACCCTGTTAGCACAATCCCTTGAATAAACTGCTTTTGAGCAAAGAAGAAAACAATGATCACAGGAACAACCACCATAGTAGAGGCAGCCGTCAAAAGCCCCCAGTCAGCATAGGGTTCGATAATTACCAAGCCCGATAAACTCAGGACGTGCCAGGATAGTATAGTTAGTGGTGCTAAAATATAGGGAAGCTACGATGGGCCCACCAGTAAAACAGACGAAACCAATAATCCACGGACTAATGAAACCATAAAACGCCAATGATTCTCTAATCGCCATCGTTGACCGTTTCCGCACCTTTCCCACCTCCTCAGGGAATAGCGGAACCCAATTGGGCCCCGCTGCAGATAGCTACTTTAGCTTCACTGTCGCCCAAGCCTCATCTAAGGCCTGCTGCACTCTTTCCCGACACCGAGCAAGAGCTTCTTTAGCGGTCATTTTGTGATACAAAGCGGACTCAGTAGCTTCATGCATCTCATTCCAGTATGTTAGGCCTACCAAGCCCATTTCGGTACAGCTGTGAGTCCAGTTCAAGGCATCAATGGCCAATTTGTAATCATCCTGAACCTTGGTTGGTAATGCTCCTAGGTACTCTTTTTCCAGCACATCCATGGCCTGCCGATTGCTAAATAGAAGCATTTCAAAGAGCAGAAGGAGCAGGGTAATCTGCCTACAGGAGGTATGGAACATGGTTTTATCTATATGCGTCTATACTACCTCCGCGGATTTGAGAATTTCATGCTTGACATAGCTATCAAAGACCCTCGCCTAGATCGGGTTAGGGTACGATAGCTGTCCCAACTTAGATCATCATCTGGTGGAACGGTAGGGGGTACGTAGCTATTCAGGGCATCCCAATCTGCCAAGGGATGCGCTACGACCATGCCTTCTAACCCTTCCTCGATATTCTCCCAGACGCAATGCCAATGGTCGATATATGTGCCTTTTCTATAGGATGGAGCTCCGATGAAATCATAGTCTCGCTGGCCTGTTCAACCGTTTGCATAACTAATAATATTTAACTGCTCCCATTATTCCCTAACGATCATAAAAACAGATGTGCGATAAATGACCTTAATCGCACTTTGCTGGATATCAATCCTGTCTAGAAACTGACGATCTTTATAGAATACGGGAGCATGGCTATCTCCTTTTCACCTATTGACCAAATATACCGTTTTTTCTAGGTTGCGCTATATTCTGTTAATGTTTAATATATAGTCAAACTGGTAATAACCGGTTACCGCAATAGATGCTTTTTCGGCAAAATCAACTACTGGTCATGACCGGTATACAACCAGTAATCAAAGGAGCCTAGATAATGTCACTAGACGTACATGGTTCGAATGTACAACATCAGAGAATCAGAGAGAGCATTCTGGACAAAATCGTCTCCCGTGAGTTTGCTCCCGGTGCAAAAATACCATCGGAGCGAGCATTGTGTGAGATATTTTCTGTGAGTAGGACAACGATAAGGCGAGCCATCGATGACCTCGTTATGGAAGGCGTCCTATTTCGTATTCCGGCCAAGGGAACATATGTCGCAGAATCTTCATTAACAACCAATCGCAATACCGGTAACATCGGGTTTATCCGCTGTTACCGTCGGAGTCCTCTAGCATCCATAAATGACGATATTTTCTATCCCAGAATTCTGACTGGCATAGAAACCACGATTTCCAAGAATGGCTATCACTGCCTAGTTCAGTCCATA
>JAAYSL010000052.1 GCA_012518315.1 Bacillota bacterium
AAGGAGGCACTTAGTTGCGCGGAGGACTCAGTTGCCAGCTTTTCATCTATGGTCGCGATCTTGTCCTCTGTTACAGCCAAACGATCCTGCAACGTGATGACATAGCCCTGCAGCTCACTAACATATTCCTTTAGATCTGCCAGATCCCTGCTATCGGCGGCGGCACCCTGCTGCAAAATGGCGGTTCTTTTGTCCAATGCGGTGATCCGATCAGTAATACTAATCAAATCAGTCTGGACTGCCTCAAGGCTTCTGACCAAATCCTGGCGTAATCCAGTTACATCCTGCATTAATTGGCCATCGGCGGCAACTAGCGCCTCAGCTTGTTTGACCAATTGCTCTTCCAGTCTGTCTACGTCCTGGACAAGAGTGTCTGTCTTGTCGGTGCGAGCCTGAATCTCTTCTTCCAGCGCCTGCTGCAACTGTGTTAGCCCAATCCCTAGGTCATCTATCTGTACCGTGAGCTCCTCATTACGCTGACTGCTAGCCTTCTGCCATGCGACCAATTTGTCTTCCACATTGATGAGTTGTTGAGCCGCCTCGGCCAGACCGACCTCCACCCGGTTAATCTCCGATGCCAACTCTGCGTCTTTGATCTCCAGCTCGCTCTGGAGCAGGCTCAACGCAGCCTCTCTCTCAGCAAAACGGCTCTGTACCTTAACTCCGACCGCTTCCTCCAAGGCGGCTAGCGAATCTCCTTGCACCGCTAACTTAAGTGCATGCTCCTTTAACTTTGCCGTATTGGCCTGTACTGCGGTATCGGTATCGGCTAAGGTCGATGCTGTACTCTCCAATATTGTTGTTTGAATGTCTAATTTATCCCCTACCGCTCTAAGCTCTTTACCTTGCTGGGTAAGCTGATCAGCCAGAGCCCGATCTGTCGCATCCAGCCTCTGAGTAGTAGCATTCATTTCCTGTCTAATACTGCCAATTTCAGCCAATATAGCGGCAGCTTGCTCCTGGATGGAACGACGTGTGGTGGCATCCTCTTGTTCCATCGTATCGATCACCCGTGTAATGGTATCATCCATCACTTGCACACGTTGCTGGGTGTCTGCTACAGCTGCACCTAAATTCTGTTTCTCATTGTACCAACGAACCAATTCATCCCGGAATTCTGTAGAAAGCTGCCGAAGAAGGTCTAGGTCTGCCTGGGTGACTCCTAGCTGGCCCTTTTCAATCTCTACCAGCATTCTTCCCACTACAGATGCTAATGTATACCGATCCACAGGTCTTTGGCCTTGGAACGTCCCATCCTCGTAAACAGCCAAATAACCTTCTTGTACTAGCTTCTTTACCCCCTGATAGGCCCAATGGCTTTCGGGAACATCACTAATCTGTTCCCCAGCACCAAACGCCGTCTGGCCTGCTAGCATCAGAATCAAAATCATCGCTACTGTTATTCTACTTGCCAATCTAGATCCCATCTTTCCCCGCCCCCTGTCAATTTTTTGCCGATTGCCTCGCATGCTCCCACTTGCACTCACCGCTTACTTACCTACAGTCACTGGCAATTCCGCTGTTCCCAACTCAACCACCTGGCCACTAGTTGTTGTTAAGCGGGCGGAATGTAACCAGATTGCGCCACTGCCTTCGCCCACTGCTAGGAAGCGGACACCACATAGGTTACCGGTCAGACGACCCGATCCCATTCGGGAAAGCTGTGTAATTCTCACTCTAATCATACCCTGTGTCGGATCAACCTCTACTTGCATGGGAATATCCGTTCCCGCACTAGCAGTAGAGGAAGCCAACCCCGAACCCCGTTCAACTCCGAGCCGTCCACCGGCAACCCGCAATAGATCCACAGGAAACTGCAGCCAAAATTCGGCTTCCTCTATGTTCTTTAGATTATAACCTTTCACTGCTGCCTTGTAGGGCTGGCCCACTGTGACAGCAGAACTGGGCTCTTCAGCTATGAGCCTTACTAGCTGCGGAAGCTGTGGTATGCTAATGAAACCATTTAGCACTTGTGCATCGGTAGCCCCAGACTCCACCCTAATCGAATAGGGTAGATTATCGCTTGCTACGTCAGTGGGAGTAATAAACCACTGCACTACGTGCTTCGCCTCTGGAGGTAGATCACCACTCAGCTTCATACGTGCCTCCCCTGGCGCAAGCTGTAGTCCAATGGGGGCTTGCCACTCGGCTTGCACCCATGGCGCTTCCATTTCACCAACATTAGTAATCACAGCCCTAACGGCGAAGGGAACGGGCTGTAGGCTCCCATCTTCGATTAATAGTCTGGGAGGCCCAGACAGATCCACCTCGAGCCGTGCCGGGTTCACTATTTGAACCTGGCGACGAACTTGGTTGGGTTCGCTATTGGCCGCTTCCACCCGAACCTGATAGCTAAACTCACCCCGAATTCGCTCTTCTACTTCCACTTGCCAGGCAATCTGCACCGATTCGCCAACAGCAAGATTGCCAAGCCTTCCCATTGCCTGCTGCCCTGGGGCAAGTGTCAGTCCTTCCGGCAGTTGGATGGCGGCCCGCACGTCCCTGGCCTCACCTTCACCACTGTTTTCCAGGTAGGCAACTACCGGGAAGCGGCTCCGACCTTCCGGTGATTGGGTAACAACCGCGGGCGATGTAACACCCAAAGAAAGCTTGCCAGGGGCGATGGTAATACCACCAAGGCCATAATAAGTGACCCAAGTAACGCTTTCACCTGGTGGAAGCGTTATAGGATCCCAAAACATGGCGATAGCCGAGTCCAGCTCGAACTCACCCTTGCGCAAGAACACTCGTCCAGGCTCAAAGTCGAAGTCCCAGACCTTCTCCGCGAGAACTCCCCAGTTGGTAAAATATACCCGATCTGGTGTCGTTACCCCTGGGCCCCGTAAGGTTCCCTGAGACATAACCTGGGGATCTGCCAGGGAGTCAAAGGCTTGCCAGAAATCCGGTATAGTCTCCTTTGTGAACACCGTATCAGTAGTTACTGCTTGCTCTTTTACACGAAATGGCGCCCCATCGTTAGCACCAAGCATGGTATCTAGCATCAACCGCATTCCCACTAGGTGGGGGACTGTGTCTCGATTGGTTAGCCGATAGGCGATGCGGGCGGTGTCCCTCAGACCGGTGGTGCTACTGCGAGTAAAGCTGAGAAGCTGCTCTGTCTCTACTGGACCAGTCTCGTAGATAGTGCGGATGACATTCCCCTCCACCACCTCTGGTCCAAAGACCAATTTGCCAAAGGGCCCTTGGCGACCGGCGGATGTTTGGGTACGGCCTCCAAACACGTAGTTACTTCCATCTACCTGAACTGTTGTGTATGATGTCCAGGGATCAGCCATACCATATACTAGCGGTTTGTTCTCATCACCGACTCTATCTGGATCACCACCAGTGGTATTAATGGAAAACCGTCCAGTATTCTCTTTTCCTCCATTGACGATGATGGATATGTACTCATTGGCAACGATCACGTTAGCGCCGACATTACCTTCAAGGGTGGCCCAGGCCTTCCCCACCCCCAGACTCATCAGCATTACCATGACCAAGCCAAAAACCAGCCATCGCCGCATCGATCACCAGCCCCCTACTCCGTTTTCTACGTTGTTGAACCTGTACCAGCTGAGCTTTTACCAAATAGATTACGTCTTCGCTTAGTCGCCCCTTATGTAACGAATCCCATCATAGAGGATCGTTACTTCGAACCCCGGAGGCCCGCTAAACTCAATCGTGACCGAGAGAACGTAATCTTCCAGCAATGGTTCCATCTTCCACCCGTTTTGCACTGTCAGACGGGCTACTTGATCGAGATTCTGTGATCCCGACGATTCCTTAATCACAATTCTGTCTGCCTTTATTGCTCCTTTGGGCACATAGGCATCAAGCTTGACAACACCGGCCAATCCTTCATTAATCGCGTTCTTGGGATATTGCACACGCCCTCCACCCGCCACTACACTACTGGCCGCGGGAAGTGGTGGCAAAGGTGGTGGAGATGGTTCGGCCTTCTCGGCAGGGCCCTGCTCTGCCGACGGAGACTGTGATTCCCCGCCCTCTGTCTCTTTGGCGCCACCACCAGAAACGACTACTCCTTGGCCATGCTCACTAGTAAGCAGAGTATCTGTATCGGTGCCTGACTCTGCTAGATCCTTTTCTATACCCGTAACCGGTTTCACCGTCTCCTCTTCTGGTGGTTTAAGATCCGGTGTCACTTCTTTTTGCACCGGAGCTGTACTTGAGGGCTCTGGTGGAGTTGGGGGAGTTTCTTGCTTCGGAACAGGCTGTTTTGCCGGTTCGGGCTTTACATCCAGCTTCACTTCTTGTTCTGGCTTGGGCTCCGGTACTGGTACCTTCTTCTCGGTAGTGGGAACCCCTTGACCGGGCTGTCGACTGAGCTGTGCTCTAGGAGATGGTTGTTCCATCTCAATTGGGACAATGGTGAGGATCCCACCATTACCTATTAGAAACGCGCCAGGCCCTGCTGCTATCTCCCATTGGGGGTAGAGAAAAATCACCAAAGCATGAAAAATTAGAGAAACAAGGATAAAGGCCCCTAGAGACCGTTCTCCCTCATCGGTAATATACATTGTGGCACCACCTCCCCCCTGAGATTGTCTTACCCACAATCGATCAGGTTTTATTGATCACGGGGGCGCACAGCTAAACCAAACCGATATCCCCCTACTTGTCGCACATCATCCATGGCTTGCACTACATAATCATAACGAGTGTTTTTATCAGCCCTGATTACAACGAATAAGTCCGGCCTTTTCTGCAGTGACTGGCTAATCTCTTTCTTCAAGGCGGCAGAATTTACTTGGCGATCACCGAGAAACATCCGGCCATCAGCAGCTATGGAGATTGTCACCTGGCTTGGGGACTGTTTATCTGAAGTCGCCGCCTTAGGAAGCTCTAGATTCAACCCTGCAGGTTGGGTTCGGAACGTTGTAAAAAGCATAAAAAATACTAAGATAAAGAAGATCACATCGATTAGGGGCACAATCTGTATATTGGGCTTTTTTCGGGCTGGACGCTTGACCAGCATTAGATGTCACCCCTTGCTTCCAGAATAGCTAAGAGCTCCGAAGAGCGCTTGTTCATATCCACCACCAAGCGATCGATGATGCTCGTGAGATAGGAGTAGATTAACATACCCGGGATAGCAATAATCAGTCCCACTGCTGTGGTAATCAAAGCCTCGGCGATCCCTGCACTTACCGCCAGTGGCTCCTCTAAACCACCAACTGCTACGATCATCTGGAAACTGTTAATAATACCGGTAACCGTGCCCAACAGCCCCAATAGCGGAGAAACGGTAACCAGTACATCAAGCATGCCAAGCCGTCGCTCCATACGAAATAGTTCCTCATTGGCGACTTCTTCCAAACGTTCTCGGATATGTTCTTTGTCTTTATCATAGTGGGCTATGCCAGCGGCCAACACTGATGCAACCGGCCCCCTAGTCTTCTTCGCTATTTGCATAGCTTCTAGGATCTTGCCTTGCTGTAATGCCAGCTTGATATCATCCATCAAATCTTCTGTATCTACCCGACAGCGCAGCAAGTAAAAAAGTCTCTCCAAAGTCACAGCCAACATTAAAACCGAGCAAAGCAGTAAGGGGATCATTACTGGGCCGCCCCGAATGATCATATCCAGCATTGTCTATACCTCCACTCCATCCACGTTCATCGAGTAAGACTATTCGACAACCATGTACCATATCCTTCCTTACAGGTTTTCCTAGGATTTACCTGGGCAAGGCCTGCGTGCTTCCCGGATTTTCCCCATTTGGCAGTTTCGACAAAGGGCAAAACAAATCCTGCTGTCATGACTCGACATTAACAAAGAAAGAAAGCCCTTAGGCATGGGGAAAATATATCCAGGACATGCTAGGAACAAAGTAGGATTTCGTGTGGGGGGGACTCAGACCCAAATGAAAGAAGAAGTTGAGGAGTCAAAGCAGATCCGTAGTCAAGCCATGAGTCAACTAAAGCAAGATTTGGCAGAAGACATGGGCCTATGGGAGTTAGTCAAAGAGAGAGGGTGGGGGGCTTTAGCGGCTAAAGACTGTGGCCGAATTGGAGGAAAAATGTCAAGCCAGCTCAGTCCAAACCTCCTTCGGAAGATAGCAGCTCAAAGTGAGCCTAAGCAGCCTGAAAAACCGTCCATCAGACCCAGAACAAAAAAAGGCGGTGAAACAAACATCTCCACCGCCCCTGAAAATATGCAGACTAGCCCACAGAACGATATGAACAATGATGAAAGCGGTAGAATTCATCTTTGAGGATGCGCATCAGATAGATCTCTCGTTGCGATTGCTTCTGGGTTTGAGATCGAACGAGTTTGCCTTCTTTCTTAAAGCCTACTTTCTCGTAGCAGCGGATAGCAGCGGTGTTACCTTTTGCTACCCTTAGATAGACCCGGGAGAGGTTCATTTTACCAAAGGCGTAAATGAGTAAAGTACTAATTGATTCAACTCCAAAGCCCTTTCCCCTGTAGTCTGCCTCACCAATCCGAATGCGCAGCTCTGCATCACCACTTCTCCACGTGATATGATCTAGCTCAATATCACCGATGGGCTGCCCGTCTAGTGTGGCGATGATCAGTCTTCGGTTGCGACGGTTGCTGCGTAGACTATCATACCACTCTTGACAGTCCTCTAATGCTTCTGGGCACCCATCATCATCCATGTAATGCCCTACCTCAGGGTCTTTGGTCCATTGCACTATCTTGGCAAAGTCAGACGGTACTATGGGTCGTAAGACAAGCCTCTCCCCTTTGATCTTCATCGCTTTGTGCCACCTCTTTGTGTTGTACATCTTTTGCTATAATGGGAGATGACCAATGTTAGGCCATTCTCATACGATAATGCGTTAACCTAAAGTTCTACCTATGACAAAGGGTGACCTCTAGGCAATTGCAGCCAGCCATACCAATGCAAGGGGGCTATTTTGTGAGCGACTCACGCAGTAGTTCCATAGTGTGCTTTTCCAGACGTGATACTTGTCCCTGTGATATTCCCAGAAGCTGGGCTACCTCACTTTGGGTTTTTTCTTTGAGGAAACGCAGCATGACTATGGCCCGCGCTCGAGGTGGCAGCTCTTCACAGGCTTGCCTTAAGGCGTAGTTTTCTACCCACATTTCAGATTCAGGCTCTATCCCTAGCTTATCTTGGAGAAGCACAGGACTACCGCCATCTTCGTGAATAACCTCATGAATAGACGCGACTGGAGCTACAGCTTCTAGAGCCTCTACCACATCCTCACGTCCTATCCCCAAAACCTCACCGATTTCAGTAGGAGTGGGGGCCCTGCCGAGCTGCTGCTCCAAGTCTTCCCGGGTTCGAATGGCTGTTGCCGCCCTCTCTCTAAGTGTTCGGCTTAGCTTCATTGGGCCTTCATCTCGCAAGAACCGGCGGATTTCCCCCATGATAATCGGTACCGCATAGGTAGAGAACCTGACATTAAAGGAAAGGTCGAATTGATCTATAGCTTTGACCAGCCCGATACTGGCCACTTGAAACAGATCCTCGATTTCACCTCTACCACCAAAGCGCTGTGCGATGCTCATGGCTAGACGCAAATTGGCCTCAACTAATTGCTCTCTAGCTGCTGTATCTCCGGCTTGTGCCCGGGTCAACAATGAACGGGTCTGCTCATGGCTCAAGTTCGATGCTGGTGGTAACTGGATCTTGCCAATGGCACCTTGCATACTACTCTCTCCCTACGAACATACCCGGGCCTCCATGGGCGCCTTAGTCATAGTCAGGCATGTACCCTTGCCTGGAGCCGATTCAATTATCAGATCATCCATATATTCCTTGATGAAAACTAACCCCAAGCCCATGCGCTCCTCTGGTTCTGTGGTGAAGGCCGGTTCTAAAGCCTTTTGTACATCGGTTATGCCTTGTCCCTGATCCCGTATAACGATCTCCAAAACATCGTCAAAAAGGCGACAGATAACAGTAATCTCGCCCTCTCTTCCTTTATAGCCGTGAATCACAGCATTAGATACTGCCTCAGAAGCAGCGATCTTGATTTCATCTAGCTCATCAAGAGTGAAATCTAGCTGAGAAGCAAAAAGAGCAATGGCAGTCCGGGCAAAGCCGATATTGGCTGCCTTGCTGGGAAACCGCATTTGAACCATGTTGCGGATCGTTTCCATCATCATCTTCCCCCAATCTGAGCTAGTGCTTGTTCTTCAGTATCAGCAAATTGCATAATGCGTTCCATACCAGCCATTCGGAGCATGCGACGCAGGGGCTCGGTAGCCCTAAGGGCCACAACTTTACCGCTTCTTTGTTGAATCTTCTTGTACCGACCCAAAAGTACCCCCAGGCCGGAGCTATCGATAAACCCCACCTTCTCCAAGTCCCAAATCAGGTGATGGAGTCTGGAGTCTTCCAATAGGGCTGAATCAACCCGGTCTCTTACCTCCCCCGCTGTGGCTAGATCTAGCTCCCCCCCCAAAGACACTATCAAGGTTTTGCCTACTCGTTTGATCGCTATATCCACCTTGGCCCCTCCATATATCAACTAACGCATACAAAGAAGAAGCATCACTGCCCCCAAAAACTCCCTTTGCTAGTATTTTCGCAAAGATGTGGTAAATTCCTGCTTACGCTCTTGAATTAACCGATCTACGATTGGGGATAAACAAAAAGAGGAACCACGGCGTAGCGTAGCTCCTCACTTACACATTGCTCCTACCTATTGACCAAACTTGGTCCTATCGCATTAAGGCCACAAGTCTGAACGTTTCATCTACCCGGCACTATACTTTGCAAGAGCCGTTTTGACATTCGAACCAGAATCTGCCACATGTTGGCTCGCTCTACATCGGCATCGGATACCACTTCTATCCGAGCAACTTCTTTGCCGTCCCGCTTAACCACCAAATTACCTAAGATTTCACCCTTTTCTACCGGTGCAACCAATTCTTTCCGCCACTCCATCTCTCGAGTCAGGTCATCCTTGCGACCCCGGGGCACCCCGATGGTTAGGTCCTCCCTGGTACTGATGGATACTTTTTCTTCTTTGCCCCTAGAAACCAAAGCTTCTCCTAGAGACTGGCCAGCCCGAGCGATAGTCACCGGCTCATACAATCGAAAACCATAGTCCAAAAGGGTAACGGTATCTCTCTTTCGGGCTTCCTTTGTGGGATTGCCTAGAACCACAGAGACTAGGCGCATGCCATCTCGTTTGGCAGTGGCAGCTAGGCAGTAGCCCGCCTCCGATGTCATACCAGTCTTGATTCCGTCAAGACCCGGGTAACCATAGCGTCTACCAGAATCCAAGACCCGGTCGAGCAACTCGTTAAGAGTATATAGAATCGGTTTCTTGGTTGTGTCAGGTCTCATGACATACTCGTGGGTAGCGACCATCTCTAATAGTGAGGGTATGCGAACTGCATGACGGGACAAAAGCCCAAGATCATAGGCGGAGGCATGGTGCTCGGCATCCATGCCCAGAGTCTTAGGTGGTAGTCCACTGGCATTACTGAAAACAGTGTTTGCAAGGCCAAGCTCTCTGGCCCGTCGGTTCATCTCATCGACAAAGCGTGCCTCAGAGCCAGATAAGTATTCCGCCACAGCTACTGCCGCATCATTAGCGGAACCAACAGCAATGGCATAGAGCATATCCTTTAGGGTCATCTGCTCTCCCACTTCGAGCCAGATCTGTGACCCTCCCATTTTGTTGGCATATTCACTAGTTGTGACAGTATCATCCAGCCTCACATTGCCTGCTTGCACTGCTTCTAACGCTAGCACCAAAGTCATGATCTTGGTAATGCTAGCCATAGGGAGGGGTGTGTGCA
This sequence comes from Bacillota bacterium, assembly GCA_012518315.1. GTDB lineage: Bacteria > Bacillota > Limnochordia > DTU087 > DTU087 > JAAYSL01. The sequence goes on from JAAYSL010000052.1 coordinate 9,772, forward strand.
TGTTCTTTTCATAGATCACGTCACCCGAGCTAGCCTCCATCAGAACAGCCGCCTGTGCCGATATGTTCAATTCCTGGGCAACAGCTATTGTTCCTACACCTGATAAGAGGAGAATAGCTAGCAAGATGATGGCAACAAGTCTCTTTCGTCTTATAGGCAAGTCAATCCCTCCTCTGCTAAACATGTCAATTGTCCTTAGCAGGCCACATTTTATAAACTATGTTGTGCCGCCATAGGTTATACCTTGATTCACCTGGAAACACGAGCCAATAGAAGTGGTAAGGGTGCCACAGGTTCATCATCTATCCGAATGGCCTCCATCACTTGTGTATGGGCGGCCTTTACCGCGCTCTTGGTGGATCCGTGGATTCGGGCGATGGTCTGGCCTTCCTCGACCCGATCCCCTACCTTTACCAAGATCTCCAACCCTGCCGCTAAATCAATCACATCATCTAGCCGCTGTCTGCCTGCACCCAAATCCATGGCAATTAAGCCGATTTGCCTAGCCCATATCTTGGTAACATACCCTTGGCGAGCTGCCAATACATCCTTGCTTACCTCGGCCGTCGGTAGTGACTCGGGGTGCTCGATTACACCAGGATCACCACCCTGCATCTGCACCAAATCCCGGAACTTCTTCATGGGCAGTCCTTCTGCCATTACCTCGATAAGCAGTTGGCGCCCTGTTTCCAGATCTGCGGTTCTGCCGGCTTGAAGTAGCATTTCCGCTCCGAGGGCCAGGCACAATTCTGTTAGATCTTTTGGGCCCTTCCCTTGTAGTGTGGCTATGGCTTCCCGCACTTCCAGAGCATTGCCGACGGCAAACCCTAGAGGCTGCTCCATATTGGTTACTAAGGCTACTGTATGACGGTTAGTCTTGACACCAATATCAACCATAGTCTCAGCTAAGAGTCGTGCCCCCGAAAGCTCTTGCATAAAGGCCCCATCACCTACTTTTACATCTAAAACAATATGGCTAGCACCGGCTGCTATTTTTTTGCTCATGATGGAACTGGCGATCAGCGGTATAGAATCGACAGTAGCTGTGACGTCGCGAAGAGCGTATAGCTTCTTATCTGCAGGCACTAGATTGCCAGTTTGACCGGCAATGGCCAGACCTGCCCCCTCAACTACCTCGATGAATTCCTTTCTATTTAGCTCCCAGCGAAATCCTGGTATGGCACTCAGCTTGTCTAAAGTGCCTCCGGTATGACCCAATCCCTTCCCTGATAGCTTAGCCACCTTAACTCCGGTAGACGCCACCCATGGCACCAATACTAAGGTGGTCTTGTCACCTACTCCACCGGTGGAGTGCTTATCCACAAGCTCCGAGCCAAATTCAGGCCAAGCCAAGGTCTCACCGGAGTCTACCATAGCCATAGTGAGCTGTGCGGTGACCTCCTTACTTAGGCCCCGGAAATATACCGCCATACACCAAGCAGCTACCTGATAGTCAGGAATACTACCTTCTGTATATCCTTCAATGATAAAGCGTATCTCATCTCTGGTCAGATCTTGCCCTTCCCGTGTCTTCACGATCAGATCATACATTCTCATCGCAAGCCCTCCCCCTTACTAGCCCTGCCTAGCATCTACTCTACTCCAAATGCTAGTGCCTACTCCTTGCCAGTTAAGATTAAAGAACTCTGCTATGGAAGCGGCGAGATCGGCAAAGGTTTCCCGGACACCCAAGAACTTGCAGCCCGAAATCCCTCGTCCCACAACTATTAGGGGTACATATTCCCGAGTATGATCAGTACCTAGTGTTGTCGGATCACAACCATGATCAGCCGTGATCACCAATAGATCCTGAGGAGTCATTTCGTTTAATAGCACCGGTAACTGCACATCAAAGGCTTCTAAGCCCTGGGCATAGCCTTGACTATCATTTCTATGGCCCCAGAGCATATCAAAATCAACGAGGTTTGCAAAAACGAGGCCAGGCTCCTTAAGCTCCTGCATGGCTTGGAGGACTGTCTCAAACACCTCCTGGTTCCCGTGGGCGGGAAGCACTCTGGTGATACCTTGACCGGCAAAGATGTCTGGGATCTTACCTATGCCATAGACACAATACCCGGCCTCCTGCAGTCGATCCAGTAAAGTAGGCTGCAAAGGGGGTAGACTAAAGTCCCGCCTCCCCTCAGTTCTCCAGAACTCACCCGGTGAGCCAAGAAAGGGCCTGGCAATCACTCGCCCCACTCCATGCTCACCTTGAAGTAGCTCACGGGCCATTTTGCACATCTCGTAAAGCTTGTCCACACTAATGATCTGTTCATGGGCGGCAATCTGAAAAACGCTATCGGCCGAGGTATAGACAATAGGGTAGCCCGTCTCTAGATGTGTTTGCCCCAGCTCTTTGATGATCTCAGTACCAGAGGCGACCTTGTTTCCTAGGACCTTTCGGCCAATCCTTTGTTCAAAAGCTTCTATGACATCAACCGGAAATCCGTAGGGATATACGGGAAATGGCCTCGGGAGAATCACACCCATCATTTCCCAATGACCTGTAGTGGTATCCTTTCCCGGAGATTTTTCCGCCATCTTCCCCCAACCCGCTTGGCATTGTTCTTGGGGGGGCACTCCTTCAATGGGCACAATATTGCCAAGCCCCAGACTTTCTAGATTGGGAAGATCAAGCCCTCCCACGGCTTTGGCCACATTTGGCAATGTGGCACTTCCCGCATCACCATACTCCGCGGCATCAGGCAGTTCGCCGACACCAACACTATCTAGAACAAGTAGAATGACTCTTGGAATATCCATTCTGCAACACCCAGTTCATAAACTAGCACTCTGAACCAAGTGCCCCTCCTCTCAAGCCAACCCCTATATTTGTCGAATAAGGGCTTAGATGGTAATTAGTTAACTATTTCTAGATCCCATCACAGTTACCTGCCAACCACCACCTTCCCGGCTAGGTTGAACAAAGGAGAGAGCCGCATGGGTTAGTTGCGGCCCTTGACCGAGCCTGTGACTAAAAGGCACATACTCGTCATGCAGAAGCGGTTGTTCTCTATCCGGTTGCTTGTCTGTGAGGCGGCCGCTAGCCCACCAAAGTATCAATGCGATGGCCAACAAAACAATGATGGGCTTAATCACAAACCACAGGCGCCTTGTCAGTTCCCTCAAGGAGATCACCCAGATCACCGCAATCCCCCCATCTCCCATGCTGTCTTTGCCCACTATTATAGCCACCAACCTTACGTCAGGTAACGGGTGGCAGTTTCGATTAGCATCGGTGTTATATATGCCTCAACCAAAGCGGCAATACCCATAAGGCCACAGGCAGCCATTACTAATAAGGTAGTGCTAAGAAAATGCTGGTACATATTAATGTCCCTTCTTCCCAAAAGGGTCTGCAAGGCTGCCCATGAGAAACCCAGCGAGGCTCCTCCAGCCAAAATAATGGCTGGCACCACCAACAGATTATGGGGCACTACCGAAACAACTGCCAAGGCGATCCCTTTCAGGACCATCTCTTTAACCATAAAACCCACAGTAAACCCCAAGACAAATCCCCGCAAGAATAGAAGGGCTAGCACAAAGGGTGCCCCTAACACAGATAACCCCAATAGCCACATGACTCCTACAGTCTTAGCGATACTCTCCAGTAATGTCTGACGGATAGTCCCGAGGGAGGCGGTTGTATTTGTCGCAGCAAACCCATGCAGAAAGGTCTGAACGTAACTGGCCAGATCATCACGCTGCTGGGAACTAAGAGTCTTGACAGAAAAGGCTCCGCTGATACTGCCCATAGCAAAAACCACGATCAGGAACATGTATGTTGCGGCCCTACGACGAAAATAGCTGCGAACAGTCCCTGACACTTGTCTGGCCATGCCTCCAACGCCCCCTTGTCCCGAACAGATCTAGCGATTCTAGCCTGGCTTTTCACACCATCTTTATGCGCTAATCCTTCCGTTTATGCCAAGGGGCCAAAGAGAGGTCATAGGTCGACCAAATGAGAGGTATCATTGATGATGACAATTCTTAGCCTATCGATACTGGGAGCTTCCACCACACTGATTCCACCATTATCAAGGTGGAACTGAGGTCTTTCCTGGTTGGCGATCCAAGCAAGTAGTGCCCGCAGGAGCCCTCCATGGGAGACAATAACCCCACTTTGGCCCTGGTACTTACCCAGCACCCAAGCCACAGCTTGAATAGCACGGGCCTTCAGTTCCGTCAGTGTTTCACCACCAAGAGGTGCTGCGTTTGCAGGATTACTCCGGTATTGTCTCCACTCTTCTGGATGCAATTCTTGGATTTCCGGCCTTGTTAAACCTTCCCAGCGACCATAGTCCCGTTCCCGCCATAGAGAAGACGTAACGACTGCCAGCTTTAGGGACTCACCTATAATGGCGGCAGTATCTTTTGCCCTCATAAGATCACTACTAACTAGAAACTGTGCCCTTGCCCCAGCCAGCGCTTCTGCTACTTGCTCCGCCTGCCGCCTACCTAGGTCATTTAAGAAAGTATCCCGCTGTCCTTGATATCTTCTTTCCTCATTCCATAGTGTTGCTCCATGTCGCACAAAAATGAGCCTCTCGACGGACTTATCATCTTGAGCTCTGAATACGGCCATAGTGTCCCCCTCCACCTACAGATATTCCCAACCGACCTTCCCTAGCAGCCACAATACTCTCCGCCACTTGTGATCCTACCACCTCAGCCAGTTCGGCCAAAGAGGTGCCATGGATAATATCCATCTCCGTCCCAAAGGCAGAAAGCAGTCTACCGAGCGTCTTTGGCCCTACACCGGGGATGAACTCCAAGGGGACTTGGTGGATATAAGGGGGACGGCATGGTGGATGAATAGGCTCCTTTGCACCGGCAATGATAGTAATCCGATCAAGAACACCCACCACCACTCGGTGATTTGCAGCCCGATGACAGTGATCTACCGGTGGTTTGGCAGCGACTACCGAATCACAATCAAGACAATATGTGCGATGGTATTTCCCCAAGCGGGGATCTAACCCGTAGTTGGCAAGCAGTCGATTATCACTGTCTCCCTCTAGGGCTTTACGGAAGTGGGTAAAATCCGGCTTTACCAGCTCTAAAGCATTATATTCCCTGGCGATTTTGGGTAGGGAGTGGGCATCAGAATTGCTCAGGAAGCAAAGACCCCCCAACTCAGGCAACCGATCAGCCAGGTTGGTATCGGCACTTAGACCTAACTCCAGGGCGGGAAACTCAACTCCGATCTCTGCAAGATGTCGCACACAGTTGCCATAGACACTCTTAAAAGGGGTGAAAGCATGGGCTGGCAGGAATATGCCATTTAACTCACCAGTCACAAACTCATGGACTTGGGCTATCTCGAGGTGTGCCCGCTGGGAGCTAAGAGAAATGTTGGTTATGGCCTTAGTCAAGAAATCACTAAGCTCCTTCATCGCCGCTACAGAAGCAGTATAGGCAAGAAAATGGGCACTACCTCCATTCGGGCCGGCCAACTCCACCTCTGCACCCAAGAATAACGTAACTTGACCAAGATAGCTAAGACCGCCGCCGGGGAGGTTCACTAACTTATCTTGGGCCATTAGCTCTTGGATATCCCGAATCACCGGGGGTGAAGCCGCGTCTACAATACCCGCAATCTGGATGCCCTTGCGCTTAAGGCATTCTGCCAAGATACCCTGCAAGGTTAGCTTGGGTGAAGCTGTGATCTTAACCGGCTCGCCTTGAGAGGCTCGCCCAATGTGAATATGTAGGTCTGCAAAGAAAATCAAAAAAATACCTCCTGGTTGCCTTCAAAATAGATGTGTTGCCACCAGAAGATATTTCGCCATCACGAATCATTTTCCCGCTTATCTATCTGAACCATCTTGGCGGCAAGCAAGCCCGCGGCTCCACCGGCCCTAAAAAAGACGGGATCATCCTGGGGCTTCCGGCCCATGGAGGTTATCTGGACTTTGTACTCACCTAGTAATTCAAGGGTTTGATCTGTATCTATCCAGGATACTGTGTGGCGATTAAGGTTGGCTGTCTCCACTTGCCCTTTAATTAGCACATCCTCATCTCCGGAGAGCGATGGCAGGGGTAAATAGCAGCTAGTTTGACATAACAGGCCAAGGGCAGTCAAGGTATGGTGACTCAGTCCATAGTGCCTTGATCGCTTGTCGGCAAAACTGATTCTTGGCACTGCCACAGCTCTACCTTTTAGGGCATTGACACCATCAAGAATTGCCGCGGTCTCCAGAGCCGTTGTGCCAAAGGGAGTCGCCGTTCCCACCACTCCAGGGCCCATCGCCACTATACAGGCATCTGCCTCTACCACATGTCGGGCCGCCAAAAGGCCTGAGTATACATTGACTGCCTCCAGATCGCCACCAAAAGCATGTCCGACGGTGATCGTTTTCGCAATTAGCCCCTGATCCTTTAGTGTAGCTACTAGTCGGCTAAATCCTAGCGGCAATGCCGCCCCATCGGTCATAATGTAGGCCAGTCGAGCAGGTCTTCTGGCATGGGCATGGAAGGTGACCGCGGCCGGTGCGATAAGGCTATGTAAACTTGCTACCATCACAGGCATAGCTTCTAGAGAATCCACATTGGCCAGGATAGCATGATAAGGACTTTTCTCCTCCTCTACACACAACGTGGCCAGCTGCAGTGGGGTATATCTTAGCTTCATGATATGCCCTTCACCAAAGCTACCACGCCTGGGAGTTTCGGGCACCACCAGATCTCTTTGCCTATGGACATCATCAATCCAACCGATTACAAAATGAGAGCCACCGGTTCCCAAAGACAAATCCACGGCAGTGGTGTTTACTTCAACCACGTCTCCAGGAAAAACGTCTTCACATAAAAAGCGGTAGTTGATCGCGGGGGCCATCTCCCCGTCGATCTCTACCACCAGATCTTGCGTATGCAAGGTAGTCCTTTGGACAGCCTGTACTTTGCCTCGCCTTCGATTAAGCATGGTCTGCCCCTTTACTCATCCCGGTCTGAATAGATGATTGGTGCCTTTTCGGTCTATTGCTAGCATTTCCTGGTGGCGAGGCGGTATACCTGGAAACCTTCCGTTATTCTAGCATTTTTCTACGAACCGAGTCTACGAACGTTGACGGCGACCCCGGCCATTACGACCAGATCCCTTGTCATCATCACCCTCTAGGGCTTCCGGCCGGGCTAAGTTAATCCTACCCATGCGGTCAATCTCAATCACCTTGACAGTGATGGTATCTCCTACTTGCACCACATCCTCAACTTTGCCCACTCTGCCTTTGGCCAATTTGGAAATATGCACTAGGCCTTCCTTACCGGGCAGCACCTCAACAAAGGCGCCGAAATCTACTATGCGTTTGACTGTCCCTAGGTAAGTCTCTCCTACCTCTACATCCTTGACCAAAAGCTCAATGAGCTCTTGAGCTTTCACACCTGCTTCTTGATTGGTGGAAGCTACGTAGACCCGACCGTCATCTTCGATATCAATGGAAACCCCGGTCTGATCAATGATCTTACGGATCGTCTTGCCCCCTGGTCCTATCACATCCCGAATCTTGTCCACCGGAATCTCCATAGTAAAGATGCGGGGAGCATAAGGTGAGAGCTCTTTCCGGGGCTCCTCGATGGCCTGCAGCATTTTCTCCAGGATAAAAAGTCGTCCTGCTTTGGCCTGAGCCAAGGCTTGCTCCAGAACTTCCCAGATCACACCCTCGATTTTGATGTCCATCTGCAAAGCAGTAACACCCTGGGCTGTACCGGCGACTTTGAAATCCATGTCGCCTAACGCATCTTCAAGTCCCTGGATATCGGAAAGGATAGAAAGCTCGTCTCCATCTTTGACCAGACCCATAGCTATACCAGCAACAGGTCGCTTGATGGGAACGCCGGCATCCATTAGGGCCAAGGTGCTCCCACAGACACTAGCCTGGGAGGTAGAACCATTGGACTCCAAGACCTCGGATACTAGGCGGATTGTATAAGGAAATTCATCCTCACCAGGAATCATGGGTAGCAAAGCCCGCTCTGCCAACGCACCATGCCCGATTTCTCTCCGACCCGGGCCTCGCATAGGCCGCACCTCACCAACACTATACGCCGGGAAGTTATAGTGGTGAATATAGCGCTTCCGATCCTCATCACCTAGGTCATCCAACAGCTGCTCATCAGATTTTACCCCTAGGGTACAGCTAGTCATCACTTGTGTCTGCCCCCGGGTAAAGATAGCTGCTCCATGTGCCCTAGGCAAAAATCCAACTTCACAGCTAATCGGCCGAATCTCATCCAAACCGCGGCCATCAGTTCTTTTTTTGTCATGGATGATCATATGCCGAACGATTTCTTTGATCAAAATATCGATGACTCGTTCTATTTCCCGCTGTCTTTGGAGCAAGACTTCCTCTCCAAATTCCTCAGCATACTCGTCCAACAAGGCAAGGCGAACACTATCCACATCCTCTTCCCGACTTAGCTTATCAGAGTTGCGTAATGCCTCCTCTAGCCGGGCAGTTCCTTTGCTGCGTACCCATTCATCCACTTGGGGATCCGGCTCTGGGAAAGAGAACTCCTGCTTGGGGCGCCCCACTTGCTTAGCTATTTCTTCTTGAAAGGCAGCTAGTCGCTGAACTTCTTTATGCCCAAACTTGATGGCTTCCAGGATTATGTCTTCTGGGATTTCATTGGCGCCGGCCTCCACCATGGTTACGGCGTCCTTGGTGCCGGCTACCACTAAGTAGAGATCACTTTTTTCCTGCTCCTCTAGCGTGGGGTTCACCACAAATTGACCATCTACCCTGCCCACGACTACTCCACCCACCGGCCCTTCAAAGGGAATGTCCGATATGGATAGAGCAGCAGAAGCGCCCACCATCGCTGTAATATCAGGGGCATTATCCTGGTCTACTGATAGAATGGTGGCTACAATCTGTACATCGTTGCGCATGCCTTCGGGAAATAGGGGCCTTAAGGGGCGGTCGATCATTCTAGCCGCCAATATTGCCGCTTCACCTGGCCTTCCTTCCCGACGACCCCAGCCACCTGGTACCTTACCTACGGCATACATCCGCTCTTCATAGTCTACCAGTAGCGGGAAAAAATCGATGCCCTCCCGAGGTTCTCGGGACATTGTGGCTGTGACCAGTACCACAGTATCTCCGTAGCGCATTAACACACTACCATTGGCTTGTTGGGCCAAGGCACCGGTCTCAACAACTAACGGCCTCCCCCCTATGTCTAAGCGAAACTCTTCTTTCATCTTCTGTTACCTCCTTAGGTCGAATGGGCCACTCTCCACCCAGCAGTTCCATCTAGCCAATGCGATATATGCCAGGCAGTATCATAGTATCCTCTTGATCTTCAGTATGCATTCTCTTCGGCGCAAATCACAGTGGTCATGTGAAGAAGGAGCGGGGTTACCGCTCCTTTAATCAAGACTACCCTCGCAGGCCCAGTTTGGCAACAAGGGTACGATAGCGTTCAATATCTGTTTCCCGAAGATAATCGAGCAGCCCTTTTCTTTGTCCAATCATCTTCAGCATACCCCGTCGGGAATGATAATCTTTCTTATGCACCTTCAAGTGTTCTGTCAGATCGCTAATCCGTTTGGTCAAGATAGCTATCTGCACCTCCGGCGAGCCGGTATCAGTTTCGTGCATGCGGAATTCATCGATTATCTCACGCTTAACATCTCTATCCAGAGCCACTGCCCTCACCTCCTCACATTCAGAATCGCCCCAGCCCAGAATGACGTTGGAGGAGCTCGTCAATCCGAGTCAAGGGTTCAAACACCGATCCTACTATATCACAAAGCTTTTAGACTGTAAATCTTTTCTCCTGGGCCACCTATACGACCTATAGGGGGTGTATCCTCGGTGCTCATGAATTGGCCGGAAAAGAGCTCTCGGACAGTTTTGATGTCCCGAGTCACCTGGCTCTGCAATTCCTCTGCATTGGCAAACTTTCGAATGGAGCGTAGCCGCCTGTGAAAGGAGACTTCTAGCTTTTTGCCATAGTAGTCTTTCTCTTCATCTAGGATGTGCACTTCCACCGCCCGGGTGGCTCCAGCAAAGGTAGGTTTATCACTGACACTCAAGACACCTAGCAATTCACCTGCCGTGGCCAATTGACCTGTCTGGGTAATCTCCATAGGTTGACGAATTGTTACAGCATATACCCCGTCTTTAGGTATGAGCCTTTTGGGAGGTATGGCAAGGTTTGCTGTAGGAAATCCAAGTTTCTTACCTCGGCCTTCACCTTCAACTACGGGGCCGATCAGCTTGTAAGGGCGACCCAGCAGCTCGGCGGCTTCTTCTACCATACCCTCAAGCAGCAATCCCCGAATGCGGGTGCTGGAGACCTTCTCATCCCCAACTATCACAGAATCCACTGCTTGGACAAATCCAATGCCCCACTTATCGCCGTCTTTACGTAACAGATCAATCCCACCACGACCCTGGTATCCAAACCTAAAGTCCTCACCGGCTATTACTGCCACTACACCCAGTCTCTTGGCCAAGATATCGCTGGCAAACTGCTCCGGCTCTAGTCTAGCTAGCTGCTTGTTGAATGTGAGTTCAATCACGGCTTTCATGCCGAAATCCAACAAGTACTGCTTTCTTTCTTCCCCATCTGTCAAAAGCTGGGGTACCGCCTCAGGCCTAATCGTTGTAAGGGGATGTCGATCAAAAGTGACTATTGCGGGAACTGCATCTAGGGTAGCCGCTACCTCAAGCACCTGTCTTAGAATCACCTGATGACCCAAGTGGACACCATCAAAAAAGCCAAGACCTGCTACTATTCGGCAGCCTTTCATGCCATCTGATAAGCTGCCATCCCACCAATGAATCTGCAAACTGTCCTCACCCCTGGCGATTGTTCCTATCATCTATCCGATTCCCAGGGCAGCAGCCTAACCGGTTGCAGCTGCCATTCGCCCATAACGTCTTTCCAGCGACCAATCCCAAGAAACTCACCATCGAGATCATATATACGAAGCAGTTCCTCTGACCCTTCCGCATCTGTCCAACCCTTCCCCGTGGTTTCTAGCGAGGCCTTTTCCGAGTCTCTTATCTCTACCACTTGATCTCGCTTAGCCGGTACCCCATGGCGCACTTGTCTTGTGGCTTCCTGGGTAATCACCGCTCCTGACAGGTGCCGAATACCCCAGTCCATTGGAAAGAACCCAGGCAAACCAGGGCTTTCGGTGCTAGGTATTTGGTCGCTTCGTCCATCCCCGACAGTCTCCTGTAATTTGTCCAAAGTGATCCCGTCTGCAAGAGACCAAGGCCCCACTTTTGTCCTAATCAAGGAAGACATATGGGCTGGTACTCCAAGATAACTACCAATGTCTTGGCAAAGAGTCCGGATATAAGTACCTTTAGAGCAGACTACATCAAAACATACAGTATCACCAAAGCACCATGAGCCTTTTTGCCAATCTCCTACAAAAGAAAGCTGGTATATTGTCACTGGTCGGGGTTTTCTTTCGACAACTTTTCCTTGCCTAGCTAAGGCATATAGTCGCTGACCCTTATGTTTCAATGCCGATACCATAGGTGGAACCTGCTGAATCTCTCCCTGGAAGGCACTAAAGGCCTGCTCAAGATCGGCATCTGTGAGGGAGAAGCCCCGATCCTCTTCTAGTACCTTGCCACTAGCATCTTGAGTATCGGTAGAGCGCCCAAGCCATAGCTCTCCCAGGTAGCCTTTAAGATGTTCCTCCATATATGGTACTAACCGGGTAGCACTTCCCAAACAAAGCACCAAGACCCCGGCTACATCGGGATCGAGAGTACCCGTATGTCCCACTCTGCGCTGGCGCAGAATTCGCCTCACAGTGGCCACGACATCATGAGATGTCATCCCTCGGGGTTTTCGTATGACCAAAATACCATTCATCTTGTGATCCGCCTAGATTGGTGGCGACTCTGACCCCCTTTGGGTACTAAGCATCTTGGCAGCAGTACTTAACACCTCAGCTTTCGCTTCCACCAGAGGGCTGTCGATGGTGCAGCCTGCTGCCCGGGCATGGCCTCCACCGCCAAATAAGCTTGCTATGTAGCTAGCATCGATATCATCTCGGGATCGAAAACTGGCCTTGGTCTTCTCTGACTCGATCTCCCGAAAGAGAACGGCTAGCTTTACTGATTTGATCATGCGGGGAAAACGGATAATGTCTTCCGAATGCTGACCAATCCAGGGGTCTTCCCCTAGCATTTCACGGGTTACCGTTATCCAACCGATTTCGCCATCAGAACTAATCTCCAAAGTATCCAGAGCCAAACGCATCAAATTGACTGCCTGATATGAACGATTTTCATAAAGATACATGGCAATCTCTGCCGGATTAGCCCCATGCTGCACTAACTCTCCTGCAATCTTGAGGGTCTTACCTGTGGTATTGCTATAGCGAAAGGTGCCTGTATCACCGGATAGAGAAGCAAACAGGTTAGTGGAGATGGCTTCTGTTAGTTGCACCTTCCAATATGCGGTGATCAGTTCGTGAATTATCTCCCCAGTGGCTGCAGCCTCAGGATTAACATAAAAAGCCTTCCCAGAGCCTGGATTAGAGCCGTGATGATCAATATTGATTACCGGTAACCCGGACTTGAGGTAACTAGAAAGCCCCCCACAACGTTCTGGTTCACAATCAAGAACGATAGCGGCATCAAAATCCAACTTGAGATCGGCATGAAAGGCCTGGCACCGTCCGACACCGGGCAAAAAATCGTACCAGTTCGCTAAGGGATCTGGAGAAATGGACACCACCTGTTTACCTATTCCCTCCAAAGCCATCTGGAGGGCTAACCCAGACCCAACACTATCTGGGTCTGGATCTACATGCCAGGTAATCAGGAGTCGTTCGTATGAGTCTATGGCTCGGGCAACATCATCCAATGAACCACGCACTATTCATCTTCACCTTCACTTGATGGTTGGTTTTTCACTGCCTCTTCGTGTTTCTTCATCTATATCTTCTTCCTTAAGATCCTGTAAGAGCTGGGAAATACGTGCTCCTCTTTCAATAGATTCATCCCAACGAAAGATAATCTCCGGTGTGTGCCTTAGCCGGATTCGTTGCCCGATTTCAGAGCGTATATACCCAGTGGCCCGTTCCAGCCCTTCAAAAGAGGTTCGCTTGGTTTCCTCATCCCCCAACACACTAATGAATATCTTGACATGGCGAAGGTCACGGGAGACTTCGGCATCGGTGACTGTCACAAACCCAATACGGGGGTCCTTCATCTGCTGGATAATGTCACTAGCTTCTTGCTTGATTGCCTCCCGGACTCTTTGTACCCGCTGTTGGGTAGCCATATTCTTCAACCCCTTTTTCAACCTTTTGCTGATTTATACTAGAGTGTCCGTTTCACAGCTTTAAGAATATAAGCTTCGATTTCATCGCCTTCCTTGATGTCATTGAAGCGCTCGATACCGATACCACACTCGTAGCCTTGGGTCACTTCCCTGACATCATCCTTAAACCTCTTCAGCGATGAAATTGCGCCTTCATGAATAACGACATTGTCCCGCAGCAGTCGTACACGGGCATTGCGGGTGATCTTGCCATCAGTCACATAGCTACCTGCCACAACCCCGACATTGGGGACTTTGAAAGTAGCCCGGACAACCACTCGGCCTAACACTTCCTCCACATAGTCAGGCTCCAAGAGCCCTTCCATGGCTGCCTTCACATCATCGATGGCTGAATAAATCACTCGATAGGTGCGAACATCAACCTTTTCCCATTCAGCCACTCGACTTGCATTGACATCTGGCCGTACATTAAATCCAATGATAACCGCATTAGAAGTTGCGGCCAAGTTGACATCCGTCTCTGTTATGCCACCGACGCCACCATGGATTACATTGACTCGCACCTCATCGGTACTGAGCTTTTCTAGTGCCTGTCGCACCGCTTCTACCGAGCCCTGTACATCGGCCTTGATGATTAGATTGAGTTCTTTGACTTCACCTTCCTTGATCCGCTCAAAAAGGTCATCAAGGGAGATAGGTGTAGACGGCCTAAGCTCAGCTGCCCGTTTTTGCTCCTGCTTTTCTGCAGCGACTTCTCTCGCCAGTCTCTCATCCTCCAAAGCCACGAGCTCATCCCCGGCCCCGGGCACATCAGAAAGACCAATGACTTCCACCGGAGTGGCTGGTCCGGCCAACTCAACTCTTTTGCCGGTGGCGTCTGTCATTGCCCTGACTCGCCCGGCTACCGAACCGGCAACAATAGCATCCCCAACCTTCAAAGTCCCGTTATTGATCAATACTGTAGCCACAGGCCCTCGGCCTTTATCCAATTTGGCTTCTACAATGGTACCCCTAGCCATCCGATCTGGGTTGGCCTTTAGCTCCCTTAAGTCTGCCACTAGCAAAATCATCTCTAGGAGGTCATCGATTCCTTCTCTTTGAAGCGCCGAGATATTGACACATACCGTATCCCCGCCCCACTCTTCTGGTATCAGATTCTGCTCTGCCAGACTTTGCTTGACACGGTCAGGGTTGGCATCAGGGCGATCCATCTTATTAATAGCCACAATTATCGGTACATCGGCGGCCTGAGCATGACTGATGGCTTCTTTAGTCTGGGGCATGACACCATCATCTGCAGCCACTACCAAAACAGCTATGTCGGTAACCTGGGCGCCCCGGGACCGCATGGCAGTAAAAGCTTCGTGTCCGGGTGTATCGAGGAAAGTGATCTTCCTTCCCTGCAGTTCTACCTGATATGCACCGATATGCTGAGTAATACCCCCGGCTTCTTCTTCTGTTACTCTACTTTTCCGAATTGCATCTAGGAGAGTCGTTTTGCCGTGATCCACATGACCCATAATTGTTACAATAGGTGGTCGTGGTTTCAGTTTCTCGGGGGGATCCTCAATATCAGCTAGAGGATCGACAGTCTCCACTTCCATAAGCTTGACCATAAATCCAAAATCTTCAGCAACTGTAGCTGCCGCCTCCCAGCTAATGCTCTGGGGAACTGTTGCCATTACACCAATACTCATTAGTTTCTTGATAATACTCGTTGCCGGTACACTCATGCGTGCGGCTAATTCCTTGACTGTAATCGACTTAGGAATCTCTACCTCTCGGGGCTTCTGCACCACCGGGCTACTCTTTCTGGTGGGCTGTGAGCGACGGCCCCCAGGTCGACTGGGACCACCCCGCTGCCTTTTGGATCTTGGTTTGCTGTGTTGTGTTTTTTCTGGCTTATCTTCTTCTGCCGCCACCTTGACCTTGGGTTTAGCCGTCGGTGTAGGTTTTGCTTTACCATTTTCTTTGTCTTTGGTTGAGGCTACCTGTTTGGCTTCTTTCGGTTTCTCTGACTTGCTGGTAAAATGATCCCTAACAAGCACTGCCACATCTGCCTCAACAGTGCTCATGTGGTTCTTCACATCAGCACCTAGATCCTGCAAGAACTCTACTAGACGCTTGCTTTTGATACCAATCTCTCGAGCTAGTTCATAGACTCGAACTTTTCCCATACCATCACCCCTAGCTGTGATCCGCTGTTTCCTCTACTCTTCCATTGGTACTCTCTGCCTCCGTTATCCAAGTATTCGCTGCCTCCATAATTGCCTCGGCCATTCCCGCCTCCATTATGCAAAGAACAGCTCGGGCCGATTTCCCGATGGCCCCTCCCAATTGTTCCCTAGTTCCCACCTGTATCACCGGCACTCTTCTAGCCGCTTTCAGGAAGGTCTGTTTTGTCCCATCGCTCCCATCTGTAGCAAGAACTACTAGGTGCACTCCTCCCCTCCTTAGCGCGGCCAGGCAACCATTATATCCAGATACCAGGTTGCCACTGGCTTGGGCAAAACCCAAAAGACTCAAGAATCTCACTTGTCTCTCCCCAATTCATCCCGCAACCTGTCGATTACCTCCGGGCTAATGGTTATATCCAGTGCCCTCTCTAGCTGCTTTTTTCTAAAGGCCTGTTCCACGCAAGACTCATCGGTGCACACATAAGCACCTCGACCAGATCGTTTCCCGGTAAAATCAAGCAAAACATCCCCTTCAGGGGTTCGTACAATCCGAACCAAATCTCGTTTGGGACGCACGGTGCGACAGCCAATACAGGTTCTTTGGGGAATCTTGCGTTTTCTTTGCACCCATCATCACTCCTATAGAACCCTAATTGGGGAGGGCTAGTCACCAAGCTCCCGACGTAGGTCGGCAAAATCCTTAACAACTTTCGTAAATGGGTCTTTCTTTCCCTTAGAAGAGGTCTTTTTTGCCCCCTCTTCTGGCTTCTCACCATCTAGGTCTAAACGTCCTGCCAAAGTGAAGCCACTCTCATCATCTTCCAAGCCAGCAACATAGTGAGAGACCTTGGCATGCTGTTGGTGCTCGTCTTTGGTGAACAGGCTAGGCAAGGGTTCCTCTTCAATTAGTTCCTCTTCTAGTAAGGACTCTAGTTCCTGTTTCCGCACTTTTCGACTTCTTGTCTTGCCAGGCGCAGCTGCCACCTTGGGAACCCGCTTCGGTCGGAGTGTTTCCTCATCCAAAAGCTCCTCTATATCACTATCTTCTTCAAGGTCTTCATCTTCGCTTCCCATTTCCCCATCCTCGGCATCTTCATCCCCGGCCACCTTTGCTTCATGGGGGGACAGCTCCGCTTCCGATTCGTCATCTATTGGCATTTCATCATCGGCCACATCTCGAGGTGCATCTACTGTTGATGCCTCCACTGACACCTCGCTGTGTTCCCCAGCGACATCAGTCTCCCCTTCCTCATCCTGAACTGTATCTAGTTCATGGACTTCTTTTGCCTCAAGGGTTTCGGTTTCAGCCTGGGCCACAAGATCTAGCTCTTCATCTGCCTGCTCTGGCTTGGTGAGTCCATCATCTTCCGGATCTTTGGGTGTGGCCCGCTCGAAGGCTTCCTTGGCCAAGATCTGAGCCATCTGCTCTTGACTCTTGATATCTATCCTCCACCCTGTTAAGCGAGCGGCTAGACGAGCATTTTGACCTTCCTTACCGATAGCTAAGGACAGATGATTATCCGGCACTACGGCTCTGGCTGTTTTCGTTGTCTCATCGAGGTAAACCCTGACTACTTTCGCTGGACTGAGGGCATTTGCAACAAACTCATCTGTTAATGCTGCCCAAGGTATGATATCAATTTTCTCGCCTTTTAACTCAGAAACAACAGCCTGAACCCGCATACCCCGCGGTCCGACACAGGCACCAACTGGATCGACATTTTGATCCCGAGAAGACACAGCCACTTTCGATCGAGCACCAGCTTCCCGGGCTACCGCCCTGATCTCAACAGTGCCATCATAGATCTCCGGTACTTCCATCTCGAACAAGCGGGATACCAGGCCTGGATGTGTCCGAGAAACACAGACCTGGGGTCCCTTACTTGTTTGCCTAACTTCAGAGATATAGACTTTGAGCCTAGCTCCTTGGGAATGAGAATCACCGGGCATTTGATCCGTAGGTCCCAAAACGGCCTCCACTTTCCCCAGATCGATAATCACATTGCGATGATCCCAACGCTGGACGATACCGGTAACCGCATCTCCTTCTCGGTTGCTAAACTCTTCGTAGATGAGCGCTCGCTCAGCTTCACGAATCCTTTGGATGACCACCTGTTTGGCGGTCTGAGCTGCTATGCGACCAAAATCACTGGGGGTTACCTCAACTTCAATCACATCATCGAGCTGATAATTAGGATCGATCTCTTTGGCCTCGTTTAGGCCAATTTGGGTAGTCTCGTCAACCGCATCTTCAACTATGATCTTCCGGGCATAGACATTGATCTCCCCTGTCTTTTCATCAACTTCCACCCGGACATTTTGGGATGTGCCATAGTTGCGTTTGTAAGCCGACGTGATGGCCGCCTCAATGGCCTCCAAGATGATTTCTTTAGTAATGCCCCGCTCCTTCTCTAACTCATTTAGAGCGCTCATCACTTCGAGATTCATTTAAGTGCCCTCCTGTTTCCCGCTAGAACTCGATAGCCAGATTGGCTTTAGCCACCTGGTCCCGAGGAATCTTGACAATTTCTTCTTCAATTTCAAGCAATACCGCACCATCTTTCAGGCCAGCCAATCGTCCTTCCCACATTTTCCGTCCTTGGATGGGTGCATAGGTCTTGACGTGAACCAAACGTCCCTTGAACCTCTCAAAGTGAGCATCTTGTGTCAGCGGTCTTTCTAGACCGGGTGAAGATACCTCCAGTGAATAGCTGCCTGGTATAGGGTCAGCGTTATCAAGACTTGAGCTTAGTCGGCGACTGACCTTCTCGCAATCCTCAAGACCAACACCACCTTCTTTGTCAATGAACACCCGGAGAACCCAATCAGGCCCCTCTTTGCCATACTCCACATCGACTAACTCAAGCTCTGGGTAGTCCACTAAGATCTCTTCCGTTAGCTGGGCGGTGATGGTCTCCACATCTTGCCGTCCCATAACCTCATCCCTCATTTCTGAATATGTACACTGCGCAGGCCATTGGTCACCATTAGTCTATGTAAGGCACCTAGTGCCTCAAACATCTAGGAGAATAAGCCTGAAAAGCTTTCTCCCCTAGCCTGCTATTCTACCCCTCTTATTGCGAAAGAGTGGGAATCACCCACTCTTCCTAGATACGCTACGTAAAAACAACATTAGAGCAAAATGCGTCTTACCAGAGAAAGAACGAGAATGCGGCGCGGCATTCTCCAAGCACAGTATACCACTTTACCACGTCATTGACAAGACCCCGAAAACGCACCCGCCCAGCCAATATACCCCACTTTACCCTATCCTTATGATTGTCAGAACAAAGACAGCTGGGCTGTTTCTGGGAGCCCTTCCAGTGCACCATACAAGGCTAGGGTCTCCAGTGCTGTTCGACTTACCCCACACCTTCGGCGAATATCCTCCCAAGAAGTAAAGGCGGCCTCCTTGCGACCTTGGGCTAGAGTAAGTGCCGCCGCTTCACCCACTCCTGGGACAGCAGCAAGGGGAGGCACGAGGCTTTGGCCTTCGATTAAGAACCGAGTAGGATGTGATTGGTAGATATCAACCGGCTGAAAGACCACTCCCCGCAGCATGGCCTCCAGGACAACCTCGGCAACCACGAGCACATTTCTTTCTTTGGCAGTAGCCCCATGGCCCTTTTCTGTGATCTCTTGAATGATCTCCCGCACACCGGCCAGGCCATTGCTAGTCAGCCGTACTTCAAAGCTATCTGCACGCACAGAGAAATAGGCTGCGTAAAAGGCCAAGGGATAATGTACTTTGAAGTAAGCTAT
The DNA here is from genome assembly GCA_012518315.1 of Bacillota bacterium. GTDB lineage: Bacteria > Bacillota > Limnochordia > DTU087 > DTU087 > JAAYSL01. Next base: position 28,974 of record JAAYSL010000052.1, read on the forward strand.
GCGAAAGGCCATGGTTACATAAGCCACTGCGTGGGCCTTGGGAAACAAGTAACTGATTTTCTTGCAAGAACCAAGATACCATTCAGGTACTCCCACGTCTTTCATAGCTTGAATATCCTCTGCCCTAAGCCCCCTACCTTTGCGCACTCTTTCCATGATCTGGAAGGCTAACTGTGGCTCCATACCTAGTTGAATCAGGTAATTCATGATGTCATCTCTGGTGGCAACGGCCTGGCTAAGATCAGCTATGTCTTCTCGAATTAGATCTTGAGCATTGTTGGCCCAGACATTGGTGCCATGGGAGAATCCACTAATTCGAACAAGCTCACCGAAGGTAGTTGGCCGGGTCTCCTCCAGCATTTGGCGGACAAAGCGGGTACCAAATTCCGGAATGCCCAGGGTCCCCACATCGGTGCCTATGTCCTCGGCAGTGACACCAAGTCCTTCTACCCCGGAGAAGATGGACATTGTCTTCGGATCATCAAGGGGTATCTTAAGGGCATCGATGCCTGTGGCATCCTCTAGCATTTTGATCATGGTTGGGTCATCATGCCCGAGGATATCTAATTTGACCAACTGCTCACTAATCGCGTTATAGTCAAAGTGGGTAGTGATGATCCCGCCTTTGGCATCATTAGCCGGATGCTGTACTGGCGTAAACTCGTTAATGTCATGCCCTTGGGGCACCACAATCATACCACCTGGATGCTGACCGGTGGTGCGCCGCACACCTGTACAACCCCTGACTAGTCGATTGATCTCAGCCGATCGGGCCGTTTTGCCCTTGCTTTCCAAATACTTTCGCACAAAGCCATAACTAGTCTTCTCTGCTAAAGTGCCAATGGTACCCGCCCGAAATACATAGTCAGAGCCGAACAACTCCTCGGTATACCTATGGACGACACTTTGGTATTCCCCAGAGAAGTTGAGGTCTATATCCGGCACTTTCTCACCGTGAAAGCCCAGAAAAACCTCAAATGGTATATCAAAACCAAGTTTATGGTACTGTTCCCCACATTCACATTGTCGATCCGGTAGATCAACACCGGCCTCCACCGAGCCATCGGTGAAAAACTGGAAATCATGGCATTGGGGGCAGATATAATGAGGAGGTAGGGGGTTAACCTCTGTTACCCCACATAAGGTGGCAACTAGGGAGGAACCCACAGAGCCTCGGGAACCAACTAGATAACCATCATCTAGGGATTTCTTCACTAGCTTGTGTGCAATCAGATAAAGGACTGAAAACCCATTACCTACAATGGCATTTAGCTCCTTTTCAATCCGCTCTCTGACAATATCCGGTAATGGATCACCATAGAGCTGGCGGGCACTAGCATAGGTCATCTCCACAACCTGCTCTTCGGCACCTTCGATCTCGGGAGCATACAAACCATCTGGAACTGGCTGTAGCTCGTCAATCATGTCCGCTATTCGGCGAGGTCCGTCAATTACAACCTCCGCAGCGGTTGCCTCTCCAAGGTAGGCAAATTCCTCTAGCATCTCCCCAGTAGTCCGGAAGAACAAAGGTGCTTGTCTTTCCGCATCCTCATATCCTTGTCCGGCCATGAGTATGCGGCGATATACTTCGTCCCATGGCTGCAGGTAATGGACATCACAGGTTGCCACCACCGGTTTGTCCAGCTGTTTGCCTAGCTCCGCCAGGCGACTGTTGATCTTCTCCAAGTCATCCTGTGATGATACCTTCTCTCCCACCAAAAAGGCGTTATTACCCAGAGGCTGGATCTCCAAGTAATCATAGAATGAAGCGATTCTGGCTAGCTCTTGCTCGTTGGCTCCATTTAGGCAAGCTTGGTACAACTCACCGGCTTCACATGCCGAACCAAGTAAAAGACCATCTCTATATTCCTCTATGAGTCTGCGGGGTAGCCGTGGACGGCGATAGAAATACTTGAGGTGAGACAAGGAGACCAGTTTGTATAGGTTACATAGGCCCCGCTGATTTTGGGCCAGAAGCACAATATGGTAGGAGGGAGCTTTCGGATCTTCCCCATCAATGAGGTAGCCTTCCATACCATAGATTACCTTGATCCCGGCCCGTTTACCCGCTTGGTGAGCCTCGGGGAATGCCTGCACAACACCATGATCGGTAATGGCAATAGCTGTATGACCCCAGCTAGCTGCTAACCGAATTACCTCACCGACCTCTACAGTCCCATCCATTGCTGACATTTTGGTATGTAGATGTAGCTCAACCCGCCTTAGGGCCGCATCATCTCGACGAACGAGCTCTTCTGGAGGTTCGCATCTTTGTAGATCATAAGGTAGCATGGTCAGTTCCTGAGTGTATCGATCCCACTGAATGGGGCCCCGAGCACAGATCCATAAGCCTTTGGCCAAATCCGCGGCAAGTCTGGGACTATCTTCATTCTCAAATAACTTGAGTGTAATAGAATCGCCATAATCGCAAATATCAATTTGCACTAGCCGCCGTCCACTCCGCAGCTCCTTTTCATCTATGTGAATGACCTCTCCAGCCACTACATAGGATCTTTCTTCATCGGTAATGAGGGCTATCGGTCTAGGTTCTTCCCTAATCCGGCGCCCTCTTAGGAGTTGGTTATTGTCAGTCTGATTGGCTGAGTCATTTGCTAACGGAGTTTCCTCCATTGTTCGGGCTGCATGTTCCATGACGAAAGACATATACGTAGCTTCATCGGCAGATAGTAGCTCCGCCCCAGAAACCGCATCATGCCCTTCCTCTGTCTTTGCCGGAGCATCAGATCCCGAAGCTTTGATATCATCTGCAGATTCAAAGGAAATGGAACGCACCCCGGGAAGTACAGCTACCAATGATTTGCTTAACTGGTCCAGTTCGTCGGGGCACAAATCGCTGGCAGAGGCCAAGCAGATTCTCCAGGCTTGGCGCTTGGCATGAACCAAAACCTTTTCTACAATAGCGTGGGCGGCTGTTCCTTCACACATAACCGGAAGCCTCGCCGCCCTCAGGAAATCTGATAGACATTGACCCCTAGCCTGGGGAGTGATCATGTATACAGTTGCATTGCTATCCACTTGCAGAACCCTTTCCAGTTCCATTGCCACTTCCATTGCCACATGGAGAGATGCGCTATTTCTGTCGCAAGACCTTAAGGATCTCCCAGTACATTCTAAGGCGATTTTTGGCCCCGGGAAGGAATCCTTGTTTCTCCTCCTTCATAATCTGGGAAACATCCTGCAAAGGCACCTTTTCAACTCGAATAGAGTTGGATGTAGCATATCGGGAGATAGCTACCTCAACACCGTAGCGGCTGTCTTCCAGTTCGGGAATATCCTCGATGATCTCTTTGCGTAAAGCCCTTTGACCCGAAAGAGACGGCGAGATCTTTTGAGCTAGGGTCGTTGCCGGCCGTCCCCCGTGGAAAACCCCAATGGTCATATCTGCCTTGTCACTTAGCACCGGCTCCAAAAGGGCATGACAGTGAGCATCTGTCAGCCCGACCAAATCTGCATCAATGAAAAGCAGAATATCGGCAGAAGTCACCTGTGAGCCTGCCTTCATGGCTCCCCCTTTACCTCGATTGGGGTATAAGTTGACTACACGCACTCCCAAGCTAGCTGCTATGTCAGCTGTGGCATCGGAGGAACCATCGTTGACCACAATGAGTTCATCAATATCTCGGCACCCCAAGAGCGCCTGTAGGATATCGGCAATGGTGTCAGCCTCATTATATGCTGGCACTATAGCAGCCACACTAGGCTTGGATTTGACTGAACCATTTGGGTTAGTGCCTGCATGCAAGCTCGACATCCTCGATGGATCTTGTGATTCGGTCTTGAACATGAGTCACCACTTCATTCAAAAATATAAGATATTCTTCTCCAGAGGTACGCCAACGCACCTCAACTTGTCCATTGGCCAATGCCCGAGGTCCGATGGTAATCCGTACCGGAAACCCGATTAAATCGGCATCCTTGAACTTCACACCTGGACGTTCGTCCCGATCATCTAGTAGTACTTCCACCCCGACTTCACAAAGGTCGTGATATAATCGCTCTGCTGCTGCCCGCTGCTCATCGTCTCGATAGTTGACCGGAACAATAGCAACATGATAAGGTGCAAGACTTATCGGCCAACAGATGCCATCTTGGTCATGACACTGCTCCACCACCGCGGCCATTGTCCGACTAACTCCAATCCCGTAGCAACCCATAATCAGAGGATGTTCCTCTCCCTCTTCATCGGCAAAAGTGGCCCCTAGAGCTTGGCTATACTTGGTGCCAAGCTTGAAGACTTGACCTACTTCAATACCTCTAGCGCCCTGCAAAGTCCCTTTGCCACAGAGGCAAGGATCACCGGGCTTAGCCATGCGAATATCCACTATCTCATCAGGGGTAAAATCTCGTTTGGGATTAATGCCTTTCAAATGCACATCAACGGCATTACCGCCACTAATCCCGGCTTCAATGTTCATTACCGCCGGATCAGCGATGATGCGACAACCCTTGAGGCCTACTGGCCCGGCAAAACCCCGGGGAGCCCCGGTGACTTCTTCAATCGTATTTTCATCGGCCAGTTCTACTTCAAGGCTACCTATGGCTCTTGCCAGCTTAGTGGGGTTTACAGCATGATCACCTCGAACCAATGCCGCCACCACCACATCACCACTACGGTAAATCAGAGTCTTAATCATATCACTGGCAGGACGCCCGAAGAACTCTTCTAGATCCTCCACCGTCCGCATGCCTGGCGTCGAGACTTTGGTCAATGGTTCTAGCTGCCCGGTTGACTCTACACCCGGTGTCATACACTCAGCTTTCTCAACATTGGCCGCATAATCACAGTGAGAGCAATAAACAATCTCTGCTTCACCAGCTTCCGCCAAGGCCATAAACTCATGGGTCATATTCCCACCGATGGCCCCTGGATCTGCCTCAACTGGCCGAGTATTCAGACCACAACGAGAAAAAATCCGTTCATAGGCATGGTACATCTTCCAATAGCTTTCATCAAGACCACCATCATCTCGATCAAAGGAGTAAAGGTCTTTCATGATAAACTCCCTACCCCGCATGACACCAAAGCGAGGCCGGATCTCATCTCGATACTTATTCTGAATCTGGTAGACAAGTAGGGGTAGCTGCCGATAGGAGCGTACCTCATGGCGGATTAGAGCTGTAGTAATCTCTTCATGGGTGGGGCCTAAACAAAACCCCCGATCATTGCGATCTTTTAGCTTGAACATTTCCTCGCCATAATCATCCCACCGACCGGTTTCATGCCATAGCTCGGCGGGCTGTAGAATCGGTAGTAGTACTTCCTGACCACCAGCAGCATCCATCTCTTCCCGGACAATAGCCATAATCTTCTGTAGCACCCGGTATCCTAACGGCAAGTAACTATAGACCCCTGCTGCCGATTTGCGAATAAATCCAGCCCGCAACATGAGTTTGTGGCTGGCGATCTCCGCCTCCGCGGGGACTTCCCGTAGGGTCGGTGCCAAAAGCCTCGACATCCTCAATCCAACACCCCCGAAATCAAACCAATTGTACCAGACCCCTGGAATCCCTGTCAATATAGGGAAAAGGGCCTCTGGGCCTCTAAGACCTGGGATCTACCAGGTTTTCCACCGCTTCCACCAATACTTCCACCGCTTCCTCCACTGGAAAGCTCCCCACCAGTTCACCGTGTCTAAATAGCACTACATTATTCTTGCCACCGGCAATACCTATATCAGCATGTTTAGCTTCTCCAGGCCCATTGACAGCACACCCCATCACCGCCACTTGCAGGGGTGTCTGGATGTGTCTTAGCCGAGCTTCCACCTCCTCGGCAATGCCGACAAGATCAATCTGGCAACGTCCACAAGTAGGGCAGGAAATCACTTCAACACCCTTCTGTCGCAAACCTAGTGAGCGCAAAATCCCATAGGCTACCTCCACTTCTTGTTGTGGATCCCCAGTTAGCGATATCCGCAAAGTATCTCCAAGACCCATGGCGAGAAGAATGCCAATACCTACTGAAGACTTGATGGTGCCGTGAAATGGTGTCCCCGCCTCGGTGATGCCCAAATGCAAAGGATAACTAGTGCGGGCTGCCATCAGCCTATAAGCTTCTACAGTAGTGGCTACATCGGAGGCCTTCAGAGAGATCACGATTTCATAGAAAGACAAATCCTCCAGGATCCGTACATGTGAGAGGGCACTTTCTACCAGGGCCATAGGTACCCTACCCCCATATTCATCTAGCATGGGCTTTGCCAAAGACCCAGCATTTACCCCGATACGGATGGGTATACTCTTCTCCCTAGCTGCAGAGACTACCGCCTGAACCCGGGCTTTGCTGCCAATATTTCCCGGATTAATGCGCAGCTTGCTCACACTAGCCTCCACAGCCATCAAGGCCAACCGATAGTCAAAATGAATATCTGCTACCACGGGAATGACAGCTTTTTGGCAGATCTGGGGCAGCACCGCCGCTGCCTCTGCGTCTGGCACGGCTACCCGCACTAGCTCACAACCCTGCTTGGCCAAAGCATCGATTTGGGCCAATGTAGCCTGGGCATCTCTGGTATCAGTTGTAGTCATAGATTGCACCACAATGGGTGCACCCCCACCAATAGTTAGAGCCCTGACTTTAACTGGCTTTGTATCATAGCGGAGTTTGATCTCCTCGCCAGCTCGTCCAGGCATAAGCATAGGTTTTGCCCCGGAAGCCATATCACTTTGCACCAGCAAACACCCCTTGTTCTACAGAAAGACTCCTGGCCTTAGTGCCGGACTAGGGAATACCGCTAGATAATACAATTAGAGAATATCTAGCCTTAGCAAGTCTTTATAGGTGGCAAATAACATCAAAAGCAATAAGAAAGCCAACCCAATGAACTGCACTATGCCCCTTTGTTCCGGCTCCAAAGGACGGCCCCGAATTGCCTCCCAAATAATTAATACTAACCACCCGCCATCAAGCACCGGAATCGGCAGGAAATTAAACAGCCCAAGGTTAACACTGAGAACCCCTGCAATGAACAACACAAAGAAAACACCCCGACTAGCCGATTCACCCACCAGCTGAAAAATCCCGATGGGCCCAGCAATATCAGGCTCTATCTTTCCGGTAATCATCCGAGAGATCGCCAAGATGATATCCCGTGAAACAAAATAGGTGCGCTCTAGCCCCGAGAGCAAAGCACGTCCCACTGATTCCCTGGGTTTTTCCACCATACCTATGCCCAAACGGGCTCGATTAAGCTCGGGGTCTAGCTCTGGTGTAATGACCAAAGCCAGTCGTTGCCCTTCCCGGGAAATGCCAACAGTAATCTCTTGGGCCTCGTAATTGGCAACTATCTGATTGATCTCTTTAATTGACTGGATTTTTTGCCCGGCCACCTCCGTAATCTCATCACCGGCCAAGAGCCCAGCAGCCGCGGCCGGTGACTCCGGCTCAACTACGTGCACTGTTGGTGGGATTACGACCAAACCCATGTACAGGGCAAATAGTAATGTAGCTAAGACCAGGTTCATGATGGGCCCGGCGGCAATCACCGCCAATCGTTGCCAGAGGCTCTTGCTCAAGAAACTCTTTTCGTCATCATCAGTTACCATATCTGCCTCATCTTCCGGCAGGTCCATGCCCGCTAGTTTCACGAACCCCCCTAGGGGCAGTCCCCTCACTGAATAGACGGTATCTCCCTTACGCCGTTTCCACAAGACAGGGCCAAAGCCCAAAGCAAACTCGTGCACCCTAACCCCCACGGCTTTGGCCACAATAAAGTGCCCCAGTTCGTGGAAAAATATGGTGGGACCCAGCACAATGATAAAGGCCACGAAAAGATTCAAGCTAACCATCCTCTCAGCCGCTTCTTTGGCATACAGGGTAACCTTACAGCAAGTTCATCAATTGCTTGCGGATAGCAGCATCTACTTTAAGTATATCCTCGATATCCGGTTGGGCCACACTAGAATGCTGTTCTAGAGCATCATTCACCAACCGGGGAATGTCCATAAAACCAATCCGCCCCTCCAAGAAGGCTGCTACTGCCACTTCATTAGCGGCATTTAGGACAGCGGGAAAAGTACCACCAGCTCTTAGAGCATCATAAGCCAACTGTAGACAGGGAAAGCGGTCGGTATCAGGTGGTTCAAATTCCAGATTACCAACATCTGTCAAAGACAAGGTCGGCACCGGAGTAGGCAGCCTTTCAGGGTAAGTGAGTGCGTATTGAATCGGTAAACGCATATCAGCTACACCTAGCTGGGCCAAAACACTGCCATCATCAAGTTCCACCAGGGAATGTATAATACTTTGAGGGTGAACTATGACATCTATGGCATCTGCCGAGACATCAAATAACCAATGGGCTTCAATCACCTCTAGGCCTTTGTTCATTAATGTGGCCGAATCAATCGTAATCTTGCCACCCATCTCCCATGTCGGATGAGCCAAAGCTTCCTTGATAGTTGCCCTCTCTAGCTCTTTTTTGGTCCTTTGGCGAAAGGGACCACCAGAAGCCGTCAAGATTACTCTATGCAGATATCGCCCATTCACACTCTGAAGGCATTGGAAAATCGCACAATGCTCACTATCAACTGGCAGAAGCTGTACTTCGTGTTTCTGGATTGCTGCCATGACTACATTGCCTGCCGCGACTA
>JAAYSL010000053.1 GCA_012518315.1 Bacillota bacterium
CTCAGGCACGGAAATTGCTTCCAATGAACACCACTTATTGGACCAATTGGCCGACAGCGGAGAACAACTACATTCAACCTCCCTACTGGTGGATGAGTGCTATTCATCTCATTCGCAATGTACAACCAACTAAGTAAGGACGGTTTCTGTAGCTAATATCGAAACCAATATCTAGATGATCACGGATGAGGGTGTGGAGTCTCTCCACACCCTTACTGGCAAAAGGATCTAGATTCGGGAAGCTGCTGATGGAGGTCATGTGATGAGACTGACGAGGGAGTATGTAACTAGAAGGCTGGTTGTTTTTCTCACCGTCATTTTCGTAGCGGCGACAATCAACTTTCTGATTCCTCGCTTGGCACCGGGAGATCCAATGATGGCTATGCTGCAGCGCATGAGTTATCAAGGGGCATCTCTTGAGGGTACGAGCGATCTTGTAAATGAATATCGAGAAATGTTTGGCCTCGATGAGAGCCTGTTCGTGCAGTATGTTCGGTACTGGGCTGGGTTATTAAGGTTCGATTTCGGTTATTCCTTGGCTCATTTTCCCGTAAAGGTCAATGAACTGCTGCTGGATGCTTTGCCTTGGTCCATGGGTCTGTTAACTGTGACAACGCTCTTATCATTTGCTATCGGTACGGTAATGGGTGCTTTGGCGGCCTGGAAGAATACAGGTGTTGTCAAATATACGGTGCCAGTGCTTATGGTCTTGGCGGCTATCCCCTATTATCTGGTAGCATTATTCTTACTATATTTCCTTTCATACTCTACCAATTTGTTTCCTGCTTCCGGAGCTTACAGCGTCTTGTCGACACCGGGATTCAGCTGGAGTTTCATCAAAGACCTCATTAGCCACGCAACACTACCGGCATTGTCAATTATCATCTCAGGCATGGGTTTCTGGGCTCTAGGTATGCGGGGGCTAATGATCTCTGTGTTAGGAGATGACTATCTAGTTTTGGCGGAGGCAAAGGGGTTGACAGAGCGCCGGATACTCTGGCGGTATGCTGTTCGCAACGCTATTTTGCCTCAGGTGACGGGGTTAGCCATGTCGTTAGGTGGTGTGGTGTCCGGTGCGGTGATTGTGGAAGCGATTTTTGCCTATCCAGGGATCGGTTGGCTGCTGTATTCGGCCATCGGCAACTCGGACTATACCTTGATTCAGGGGATTACCTTCTTTCTTGTTTTGAGCGTGGCTACTAGTGTATTGATTCTAGATCTGGTTTACCCATGGATCGACCCACGCATCATTTATGAGAATGGAGGGAGATGAGTATGAAGATTGTATTGCAAAAAATCCTTGATGGGTTGCGGTTTGCACTAAGAGACCCGAAGATTCGCGTAGGTATGCTCCTGCTAATCCTACTGTTTGCGTTCGGTATCATCGGGCCACATCTGTGGGATGTACGTCTGGCCAGGATCGGAATGGGACCCCTGAGCCAGCCTCCGTCTGCGGCTCACCCGCTAGGTACAGATGCCACCGGTCGTGATGTACTGGCCTTGCTGATTGTAGGAGTGCCCAACACGCTGAAAATCGGTTTGATCGCCGGCGGAATTGGACTATCTATTGGCATGGTCCTTGGCTTACTAGCTGGCTATACTGGGGGTATCGTCGATACCATTATCCATATGGCGGCAGACATTCTGCTGACAATCCCCCTCTTGGCTGTCTTAATAGTAATTGCATCATATGTTCGAGTAGTCACTGTGGAAATGATGGCGGTAATCGTCGCCTGTCTGAGTTGGGCTGGCCCCACTCGCACTGTACGGGGGCAGGTATTGTCCCTGAGGGATCGAGCTTTTGTCGAGATCGCTCAGTTATCAGGACTTAATCAGTTCGAAATCATTTTCCAGGAGCTGTTACCTAACATGATTGCCTTTATAGCAGCTAGTTTCGTCAGTGCAGTATCTGGTGGTATCCTTGCTACCATTGGTGTGGAAGTGCTAGGGCTAGGTCCCCAGAGAATTCCAACTTTAGGTGGCACACTTCACTGGGCACTAAACCATGCTGCGGTAATCAGGGGTCTTTGGTGGTGGTGGGTGCCACCGGTCATAGTATTGGTCATGATCTTTGTGGGACTTTTGCTGATTAGTATGGGCCTTGACGAGATTGCCAATCCGCGGCTTAGGAAAGGAGCGTAATTATGGGTAATCGAGATACTGGAATACGAACTCCACGACCTCAGCCGCTTTTACAAATCAAAAACCTTGATGTTAGCTATCATGTACCCGGTGGCCGGATCCAGGCCGTGGCGGGCATTAATCTTCAGGTTAGCAAGGGGGATACCCTGGGGTTGGTGGGAGAATCCGGTTGTGGCAAATCTACCACCGCTATGGCTATTCTACGTTTGATCAAGCCCCCGGGCTATATCGAACGTGGCGAGATCCTTCTAAAAGACCAGGATGTACTAGCTCTGCCCCTTGAGGAGATGCGGCAGATAAGGGGCAGGCAGTTGGCTTTGATCCCCCAGGGAGCCATGAATTCCTTGAGCCCGGTCACCAAGATTAGGGAGCAGCTCATGGATGGCATAATCACCCACCGGTCGGGGACGAAAAGGGAAGCAATCGAGCGGGTTGAGACTGCTCTGGATATGGTTGGTTTGCCTAACCGGGTGCTGAATATGTATCCCCACGAATTGAGTGGTGGGATGAAACAGCGAGTCTGCATAGCCATGGCCATTAGTCTAAACCCGGAGCTGATCATTGCTGATGAACCGACCAGTGCGCTAGATGTGGTGGCACAGCGGGTTGTCTCTCAGACCCTTGTGGAGGTCAAAGAGAAGCTGGGGTCGACCTTGATCACCATAGGCCACGATATGGGGTTGATGGCGCAGATGGCCAACCGTATAGCCATCATGTATGCAGGTAGAATAGTGGAAGTTGGCCCCATAAGCTCTGTATATGCCGAGCCACTCCATCCTTACACACGGCTACTAATCGTATCAGTTCCATCCATCCACGAGAAACGCGAGTTACGGGGTATTCCTGGTTTGCCTCCAAGTCTTTTAGAACCGCCTGCGGGGTGTGTATTCAATCCACGGTGCCCTGAAGCTACTCCGCTATGTAGAAGTAGAAAACCTGTGTTACAAGAAATGGAACCGGGACATTTTGCAGCTTGTCACTTATTAGGGAAGACAGAAGGCACCATGTTTGAGAAAGAAGCACCAGATTATAGTCACTGAAAGGAGGGAAATGCATGCAAGTGCCATTGATTGAAGCACGTAATGTTGCGAAAGTATTCCGGGGTGGCCGAGCCGGCGAAGGAGTGACCGCCTTGAAGGATTGCTCCCTGCGCATATGGGAGCATGTTCCATCGATCATTAGTGTGGCTGGAGAAAGCGGCAGTGGCAAGACTACATTGGCACGATTACTTCTTGGTTTTGCGGCACCTACCAGTGGAGAGGTGTTGTATAACGGTCGCGATCTGAAGAACTTGACTCGGCAGGAGAAAACCGCTTTCCGTAAGGAAATACAGGCCATTTTCCAGGATCCGTATGAATCCTACAATCCCTTCTATCCAGTGGATCGGGTGTTTACTACAATCATAAAGAAATTCCATTTGGCCAAGCAAGGAGTCAGTACCCGGGATCTGATGGTAGAGGCTTTGGAGACGGTAGGCTTAAGAGCAGGAGAAATCCTCGGCAAATACCCCCATCAGTTAAGTGGGGGCCAAAGACAGCGAATTATGGTGGCCAGAGCGTTTCTTCTTAGCCCTAAGCTGATTCTAGCTGATGAACCGGTTTCCATGGTGGATGCTTCCCTCCGTGCCACTATTCTGGCTGCCATGCTTCAGCTAAAGCAAGAGCGGGGCGTGTCCATTGTCTATGTGACCCATGATCTATCGACAGCGTATCAGATTAGTGATGAGATCATCATTCTCTATAGAGGTATTACGGTAGAGAGAGGCAACATCCATTCAGTCATAAACTCACCGTTACATCCCTATACACAGCTCTTGGTGAGTTCCATTCCGACACCGGATCCTAAGCGGCGCTGGAGTGGAGTGGTGGAAATGCCACCAGAGGAAGAGATGGGTCAGAGTCTTGGTATCGGGTGCCGATTCTTGCGTTCTTGCCCCCGGGCAATGGATATATGCCGAAGGCAGGAAGTTCCTTTGTATTCCGTGGAAGGAGATCATGAAGTGGCTTGTTTCTTGTATCAAGATGAAAATTCCCGGAATCAAGCAGGTTAGGCAGCGATCAAGGTCAATAGGGGCAATAGCTCCAACATATAGTGTGCCTTAGAAACAAATCGGCGAATGCGAAGGAGGCGGCGGAAGATGACTCATTTAGAACGCATTTTGGCTACTTTTAAGGGTAAG
>JAAYSL010000054.1 GCA_012518315.1 Bacillota bacterium
TAGGATTGGCACTAAGATTTGACTGGCGGATCAGTTTTGGAAAGGGCTTTGAGGATCATCCTTGGTAGACATCGCCCTAAAATCTTTCCTGCAGTAATGGGTGCCACCTTTCCAGGCAATCCCAAGGCTAGGATAGCTTTGATGCCCAGGTCAGTGGCGGCGGCGTAATCTACCCCACCAGGGGCGGAGGCAATATCGACAATGAGTGTGTTCCTGGACAGCTGTTGCATGACCTCTCTAGTTAGCAATAGGGTCGGCACTGTGTTAAAAACAACATCTGCAATTTTCACCATATCGCCTAGGGCCGATAAAGAGGCGGTATCTAGCCCCATTTCCCCGGCCCTTGCCAGCTGAGCAGGGTTTCTAGCAATGACACATACCTTAGACCCCAAACCCTGCAACATGCGTGCTAGTGTCAAACCACATCTACCGAAACCCACGACGAGACTGCGAGCATCGTGTAGGGTGATGGGCAGCTCCTCCATGGCTATCTGGATGGCTCCCTCAGCCGTTGGTATGGAGTTCAGGATAGCGATCTCATCATCTTCTGCAGTTTCAATAATCTGCAACCTATGCCGGTGGGCAGCTTCCCTAACTACAGGCCTGGCCATACCAATAAATAGGGGTGTTCCTGGCGGGAATCCCTGCAGAAGCTCATCATCGAGTCTAATGGTCACCCCCTTCTCTGGCACCGCCCTAATCTGACCTGACCCGTCCGTATGGCTCATGGGAGCAATAATGGCATCTACATCCGGCAAAGCCTCTGGAATTTCACCTAAGCTCTCTGCCCGGGTCACATTGCTATACTCAGGATAGGGCAAATGACCGACAGTGTAGATCTGACCTCCAAGATCTGCCAGGCACCGAACCATTTCGATTTCTCGTTGGTCGCCCCCCAGAACGAGAATCCGAATTCCTCGCAAAATCGCCTGCACCTTGGGTTCCCCTTTCCTAACAGCCCTCAAACCGCCAGCCTTCCTAGTACAATAGTAGTATATGAACAGGAAGAACCGGTGGTGCGAGGCTATATTAGACGGGGTTTATCATCAAAACAACAGCTTGTCCAAGCCGTATACCAGTCCTGTAATATCCTTGATCCGACGGATGCCCATTAGCACACCTGGCATGAAAGACTCTCGATCAGTAGAATCGTGGCGCAAGGTCAGTGTCTGCCCAGGCAAACCGAAAATCACTTCTTGATGGGCAACAAAACCAGGTAAGCGCACACTGTGTATATGAATTCCCTCTAATTGTCCACCTCGGGCCCCGGGCAGGCTTTCCCATTCCTCTATAGTGTTTTCCGTTTCCTCGGCACCACGCCCAGCCCAGCTTCTGCCAATTATCTCAGCGGTCTTTAGGGCTGTTCCCGACGGGGCATCTTTCTTACGTTCATGATGCAATTCAATGATCTCTACATGGGGAAACCAACGGGCAGCCTCTTTGGCAAAGTGCATCATCAATACAGCACCAATAGCGAAGTTAGGTGCTACCAATACGCCCACATTCTCGGTGGAGGCGGCTCTTTCTATGTCTTCCAGATCTGCTTGAGTAAGACCCGTGGTACCGATAACTGCCCCGACACCTGCCCTTATAGCTGTATGCACGTTCTGCATCACACTGGCAGGCTCAGTGAAATCCACCATTACCTCGGCACCACTACCTGTTAGTACTTCCCTAAGCGAACCCTGGATCTCTATTCCCAAGGGGCCAATTCCTGCTAAATGACCTGCATCTTCACCGATATTGACCTGATCCGAGGCCCCTATCAATAGTATATCATCAGTTTGGGCAATGGCTTTGACCACTTCCCGGCCCATCCTACCGGCGGCACCATTGACTACTACGTTGATGGCCACTACCTAGCCCCCCACCTTTTTACTTCATTATTTCCTATTTTCCAGTAGAAACCCGTTTTTGTCAAGCTAAA
>JAAYSL010000055.1 GCA_012518315.1 Bacillota bacterium
GGGCGCCACTCCCGCAAATTCACAGGAAGTGACGCCATCGTAGGTTCATACTCTATCGCCAAATGTATAGACTTATTTTACGCCACTTTTGGTCAAGATAGCCTCGATGTTCTTGGCTGACTCATCTAGCACTTCCTGTGCAGTCTCCTCACCCAAAAGGACTTTTTGGATAGCCAGCTGCAAGTCTCTTTCGATAGCAGTGGTCTGCCCGGTGGCAAGATGATTCTGCGCCTCACCATACTGAAGCTGGTCCAAGACGATAGGCCATGGATGTCCCTTTTCATCGATCAGCTGCTGGAAAACTGACGTACGGACTGGTGGATTACCCAGGAGAGCTAATTCCCAGCCAACCTCAGGAGAAGTCATGTACTTAATGAATTCCAAAGCTGCTTCCTTGTTCTTACTATCTTCAAAAACGTTCCAGGACCAACCACCCATCATGCCCGACTTTCTTACGCCCTGGGGCATGGGAGCAATACCCACCTTGCCCACAACCTTGGAGGCTTCAGGGTCATTGGACATATCATACATGTATAGCCAGTTGATAGCCTGGGCTGCTTTACCCTGAACAAAGAAGGTGTGGAACTCAGTATAGCCAAAACCGGTAATACTCTGGGGCATAACCTTATCTTTGTGAAGTAGGTCTGCCAGATACTGTAGTGAGTCTACAGAAGGCTTTTCATTTACAATGACATTGAAATCTTCATCCAAAACCTCGCCGCCATTTTGAAGTAACCAGTTGCACCATTCGCCGGTACTGGCGTTATTCTGCGCACCCTTAAAGATGGCACCCCAGACCTCAACATTGTTGGGATCGAAATTGGGGTCAGTAGAGCTATTGCCATTCTTATCGATCGTCAGCTTGCGAGCAATATCCCTAAACTCATCCCATGTCTGGGCGGGCCCGGCAATGCCATACTTGTCGAACAGATCTTGGCGGTAGAAATAGAGGTTAGTATCGGTAATAACCGGCCAACCGTAGAGCTTGTCCCCAACCTTCCACTGGTCTATGGTGCTTGGAATAAAATCCTCAGCATCTTCCGGAATTGGCAGCTCTGCAAAGTAGCCGGCCATGCCATACTGAGCCGCACCAAAGTGGCCTGTAGCTGTAATATCAAAAGGATTGTTGCCCGTTGCACCCACCAAAGCAATACGATCATATAGTTGGCTTTCGGGAAGCTTGGTAAACTTTACCTCTATCCCGGTTTTCGCCGTGAAATCAGCGGAAAGATCTTCTACTTTATTCCATAGGTCCGAGGAACGCACAAGTATGTTTAGTGTAGGCTTCTTTGCTGCGAGAACCCCCATACTTAGGGACATGACCAAAGCCAAGCATAGTAGTGCAACCGTGATCCTTTTCAAGTAAAATTCCTCCTTAAGATCTTAATTACCATTCTTCCTTCGCCTTCGACTTGGACATATGTTGTCCTCTTGACTTTCTTTTCCTTTCGCTTGTCGGCTCATCTCCTTCGCCTCTTAAAAATGCACCTACTTACGGTACCCATCCCGTCCCCATGATTGAACGGTTTTGTGGTATCTACGGATATCATACGATAATGACGAGCACAAGTCAACTCCCTGTGTTGGATTGTGACCGGTTTCTGCCACCGCACGAGGAGTGTTGTGATACTTAGCAAGGAGGCAATGCGACCTTTGAAGGCTACTGATGCATTCTAGGACAACAAGGCTAGACAATATGCGCAACGAAACCCGTGGACTGTGGTAAACTGATACTATATCCACGGAAACGTGAGGCGAGAACATGCAGAACATTGAGCTAATAGCGGCATCAACTTTTGGCTTAGAAGCATTGGTTGCACAAGAACTACGTGATCTTGGCTATCATGACCTTATGGTGGAGAATGGCCGAATCACGTTTACTGCCGATCCAGAAGCAATTTGTAGAT
The DNA here is from genome assembly GCA_012518315.1 of Bacillota bacterium. Lineage (GTDB taxonomy): Bacteria > Bacillota > Limnochordia > DTU087 > DTU087 > JAAYSL01. The sequence goes on from JAAYSL010000055.1 coordinate 1,908, forward strand.
CCAACCTTTGGCTACGAACAGCCGATCGAGTCAAGATAAAGATCGGAGAGTTTAAGGCCACTACCTTTGATGAACTCTTCGATCAGACCAAGGCTTTACCCTGGGCTGATTGGATCCCCGAAAATGCCAAGTTCCCAGTGGACGGCAAATCTGTTAAGTCGGAGCTTTTCAGCGTCTCGGATTGCCAAGCCATCGTTAAGAAAGCCGTTGTTGAGAGCCTCCGGGAACGATATCACCGAGATTGGTTCCCTGAGGATGGGCCCTTGTATAAAATAGAGGTGGCATTACTAAAAGACATTGCCACGCTTTCCATTGATACCACCGGGCCAGGCCTACATAAACGGGGATATCGTACCTTAGTTGGGCAAGCACCACTCAAGGAGACCTTAGCAGCTGCCATGATTATGCTAGCCCGCTGGTATCATGACATAGCTCTAATCGATCCTTTTTGTGGGTCAGGTACTATCCCCATTGAAGCAGCACTAATGGGACTGAATATAGCACCGGGACTCAACCGATCCTTTGCTAGTGAAGATTGGCCGAATATCCCCAAGCAGCTTTGGGATGAAGCGAGGCAAGAAGCCCGTGAACTAGCCCAATTCGACCGCAGCCTATACATCATAGGGACAGACATCGATCCCCAGGTACTCAAAGCAGCTAGGCACAATGCCGAGGCAGCGGGCCTTAGTGAACTGATTCATTTCCAGGCAAGTCCTTTGCAGGATCTAAGTTCTAAAAGGAAGTATGGTAAGATCATCTGTAATCCACCCTATGGTGAGAGGATTGGAGAACGAAAGGAAGTAGCCAAACTGTATAGAGAGATGGGTCAGGTATTTAGCAAGCTCGACACCTGGTCGTTTTATGTACTAACGTCCAATCCTGACTTTGAGCGACTATTTGGTAGACCTGCCACCAAAAAGCGCAAGCTCTATAGTGGAAATATGAAGGTGGATTACTATCAGTATTTCGGGCCAAGGCCACCGAAACGACGTCAGGAGTAGCTAGTGATATCGAGGGCTGGATGGCATCACTCAAGTACCCAGTTCTGCATGGGTTTCTAGGAATTTCTACACAGTCGTTAAATAATAGCAGCCGATTCGTGACTGTCGTCGTTCATCACAGCCCTGACTATGGCTGAGCCTTAAGCAGGAGGCACCGACTACTTGGCGAAACATGGATATAGGTCAACTAACCCTGAAAACTCTGAGGTAGCATCAGCATCTGCTTGAAGTGAGGTGCCAATGGATGAGACTAGACAACCACCCCAGAAAACTGTCATTAGCTCCCCACCAGATCCAGCAAATGATCGACTTTATTCAAAGCCAGGAGGATATCATTGCACTTATCTTATATGGTTCATACGGAACAGAATATCAGACAGCGCTATCCGATATAGACCTTGCCATTCTCCCCCATTCCCACTCGTGGTCGCTAGATCGACTACTAGATGTAATGGCTTCCTTTGTAGGTATCTGTAAAACCAACGACGTAAACGTGATTAACCTTCGAGAAGTTCCCATCACATTACAGATAAGAGTGCTTGATACAGGGAAAGAGCTGTTTGTTCGAGATCCCATTGCTCTGGCAGATTTTGCTGAGCAAGTGATCCGAACACATTGTGATTTTGAACCCTTCTTAAAAGCATTCTACCAAGACTATGACATCGGCCTTCGAAGGGAGTATTGTTGATGGTCGATCAAGAGAAGATCCGACAAAAACTACATTTTATCCGGCAGCAACTAAGGGAACTAGATAGATTTGAGGCTATAGGCCAAGATGAGTTCCTTAAAGAACCGTTTTATGAAGCTGCTGCCACCCGTATGCTACAAATTAGCATTGAGGCAATGCTCGACATTTGCGCCCACGTGATCGCGCGCCAAGGTTGGGGCTTGCCAAAAACCTATGTAGAGACGGTTGAAATGGCCGCAAGGCATGGATTGATCCCCAAAGACCTAACAGCAACCTACAAAGATATGGCACGCTTCCGCAACAGAGTTGTTCACCTATACCATGACATTGATCCCAAAGAAATCTGGCAAATTGCTCAGCTGCATTCCGATAACCTTCAGCCATTCATGACCTTAGTGGTTCAACAATACCTAAGTGAATAAGCCTTCCCTACTCCCGCCAATGCGGGCGCCATGACTGCCCGCTATCTGGCCAGACTGATCGAAGGCAAAGGCGAAGTAGCCATCTCCACCGTGATCGGTCAGCTGAGTCGATGCACTAACGTGGTGACCAAGGAGAATGTCGACGCGTTCTATGCGAAATTCAGAAAACCCAACATGCCGGATTGCTGTTATGGAGGCTATTTAGGGGTAGCCCCTCTTGCCGCGCTGCCCCTCCTAAGGCTAGTTATCCGGAATATCGAAGCTACTCACCCAAGGTAAGCTCCCCTAACTCTGCAATGGCCGAGTTATGGAATACAGGCCTAAATCTAATGATCTCATCGTTGTTCCTGGTGGGATGGACTCTATTGGTCAGCAATACAAAAAACGCCCGCAGCTCCGGATCGATCCAGAGTGATGTCCCGGTAAATCCGGTGTGCCCAAAAGCCCGATTGGAAATCAGATCACCGCCCGAGCAGAAACCATTGCCTTTCATCATCCAGCCAATGCTCCGGTTCTCATTTGGCCCCGGGGCATAATTCGTATTCAGCAACCTAACGGTACGAGGATGTAGTATTTGCCGCTTACCATAGACTCCTTGCTGTAAGAGCATGGTGGCAAAAACCCCCAGGTCGGCAGCGGTGGAAAAGAGTCCTGCATTGCCACTAACTCCGCCAAGAAAGCGACTGTTCTCATCATGTACCTTACCCCGAAGAAAGGCCTTCTCCATCACACACCACTCGGTATAAGCAATCCGATCTTGGATCCCCTGCGGAGGGTTGAAACAAGTATCATACATGCCTAAGGGTTCGAAGATGTGGCGAGTAACGAAAGCATCGAGTGTCTCGGAAGCGCACCGTTCCACGATCTTCCCAAGCAAGACAAAATGAAGACATGAATACAGAAACTGGGTACCGGGCTTAAAGGCGAGCTCGGTATCAAGGATATGATCAATAGCATCATCGGGATCAGTTAGCACCCGATATAGCTCGAGCTGGGGTATGCCAGCAGTATGGGTCAAAAGCTGTTTAAGGGTGATCTCCGCCTTATCGGGGGGAGCTTTCGCATAAAAAGAGCCCACTGTATGCCCTAGAGACATCGCGCCATCCTCTAGCAGCAGTAATGCAGCGGTGGTTGTTGCTACGACTTTGGTCAGGGAGGCGAGGTCATATATGGTATCCTCCATGACCGGCTGGGAATCGGAGAGGAAGCTCATAGACCCTACGGGATATGGCCCATACATCTTCCCTCTATAGCCAACTAACATGACCGCTCCAGGTGTATTTCTCTCATTGACGAATCGCTTAAGCAACCCTAACGATCGCACCAACATGAATTGCTGCCCCCAGTCTTAGGTATTTTGCCTCCCGCCTACCAAGCCCACCGGTGGTTCCCACCTTCCAGGGCTACGCCACCTTACGCTGAGCGTATTCCACTACAGCCAGGAGCTGGGAAAGGTCCTGGATTATACAAGCTGATTGGCAATCTTCGACTCGAGCCTCGGGGTATGCCTCCGGGCAGGTCCGAATTGAAAGCCTTCCTTATTCTGATACCTATAGAAGCCCTTGGTGACAACCGCCAGTCGTATGCCCCGAGAGGACAGATCCGGTAGGTACTAGCTGCATATGGGTAAGATGAAATATACTCTGGCGTGCAGTCCTTAATCACCAACTGCTCGATATCAAAACGAGCGGGGCTTCCCACCATCTTAGCTACAGCTAGAATGATATCATCCCAATCATAGGCATCCACATAGGCACCGGTCAGAAGAGGCCTTCTTGATTCTGCGCGGATCCTCTGTAGAACTCGCTTGGATGCAGTCTCGGGTTCTGGTCCGCGTCTTCTTACCAGAGTCTCTCCGACTTTCCCACATACTTCCGGGAACACGCCTCGACGAAAGGGGTGAACCTGTAAAACGCCATCAAGATCAAAAGTAACCAGCAACAAAATCTACCTTTCCGATCATGTAGGCCAAACCTATGCATTCTAACCTTTCAATGCACCTGCAGTTACCCCTTCAAGAAGTAGCGTTGGAACGAGAAAAATACGATCGGCATCGGGATAGCAGCACAAGTGGCTCCTGCCATGAGTAGAGCAAACTGCATAGGTACCTCTTCCTGCAAGAGTGCCAGGCCCACGGGCAGAGCACGCATGCTAGAGCTACTGGTGACAATCAATGGCCAGGTTGTGTTTGGCGAGTAATGTTTTCGTAGTTTGGCAGTCAAAAAATGCATAGTTCCCTCATTGCAGGTCGAAGCCGCCAGGGCGAGGCGAAGTGAGAGGTGGCCGGTGTCTGAACAAGTCAGACGCGACGAAACATAAGGCCTGCAAGACTTCTTTGCCTCCCCGCATCCCGAGGAATTCCGAATGTGGCCTATCGCTGGGATAACTCGATCCAAACTATTCACAGATCTCTTACGTTTCCGACCCTCATAGGGAGACTAGCGACATAAAAACGAGTGCATCTATCGAGACGATGAGAAACGGTTTCCAACCCTCATAGGGAGACTAGCGACCTAAGCCCAGGAGGTTGCAATGTCAGTCCCAAAGCGGTTTCCAACCCTCATAGGGAGACTAGCAACGGATCGCTATCTCCAGTCCTAACATGAAAGCAGCAGTTTCCAACCCTCATAGGGAGACTAGCGACTTACGGATGAGCAGGAGTACACGATAACCGCATCAGTTTCCAACCCTCATAGGGAGACTAGCGACTATGGTAGGTATGCATGATATGCATGATATGTATGGTTTCCAACCCTCATAGGGAGACTAGCGACCTGGGATGCCTTGAGCACTATCTGCCCGTCAAGGTTCGGTTTCCAACCCTCATAGGGAGACTAGCGAC
>JAAYSL010000056.1 GCA_012518315.1 Bacillota bacterium
ACTGACGTTGGTGGTTTGGGTGACCAGTCATTTAATGATGCTGCCTGGCGCGGTCTATGTAGAGCGGAAGAGGAACTAGGTGTAGATGTTGGTGTTGTAGAGTCCAGCATGATGACTGACTATGAGCCTAACCTTTCCAATTTGGCAGAATCCGGTGCCGATCTAATCTGGGCTGTGGGCTTTCTGATGACCGACGCAGTGGATAACATTGCTCCCTTATATCCCGAGATCAAATTTGGCCTCATCGATGCTGTTGTCGATCATCCTAATGTTGCATCATTTACATTCAAAGACCATGAAGCTTCTTATCTGGCCGGTGCTTTTGCCGCTTTGTGGAGCAAGACCGGTAAGATCGGTTTCATTGGTGGCATGGATGTACCAGTAATCGAACGTTTCGAGGCTGGTTTCCGGGCAGGAGTGAAGGCTACCAACCCCGATGCTGAGATCCTCATCGGTTATGCCGGTAACTTCAATGACCCTGGGAAAGGCAAAGAGTTGGCTTTGACACAGTACAACCAGGGTGCCGATATTATTTACCATGCTGCCGGTGCCACCGGGCTTGGCCTCATCGAGGCTGCTAAGGAGACAGACAAGTGGGCTATCGGAGTTGACTCCGACCAGACCGTGTTAGATCCTGAACATGTAGTGGCTAGTATGCTGAAAAAGGTGGATAACGCGGTGTATACCGGGGTCAACGATCTACTCAATGATGAGTTTGTCGCAACCCATAGAGAACTCGGTCTAGCCGAGGGTGGGGTAGATTTGGCTTATTCCCAGGGGATTGAGATTCCTGCATCTATCTTAGAGGCTGTGGAAGGGGCCAAGGCATCGATTATCGAAGGGAAAATTGTGGTTCCGGGCACCAGGGCCGAGCTATAAGAGCAGTCATAAGGAGTACCTTGCGACTTGGTGACTGGTGTGTCTAACGGATCACTTTAGTTGACATTGGGCCCGGTGCTTTGATGATTTAAGCATCGGGCCTTCCGTGCTTAAGCTGTGGCTTTGCCTAATATTGGGAAGACGGGGTAGGGGTGAGAGGCATTGACCGAAAAAAAGCTACCCATAGTGGAACTTCAGGGCATAACCAAGACTTTTCCCGGTGTAATTGCTAACAACCAAGTTAGTATTAAGTTTTATCCCGGAGAGGTACATGCCCTCTTGGGAGAGAATGGTGCTGGCAAGACCACCTTGATGAATATCCTCTATGGTCTATATCCACCAGACAGTGGGCAGATCTTGGTACAAGGCAAGCCGGTGGTAATCGATGGCCCCAATGAAGCATTATCCTTGGGGATCGGCATGGTTCATCAGCATTTTATGTTAGTACCACCTTTTACTGTAGCAGAGAATATCATTTTGGGTAATGAACCAAGGAAAAATGGGCTGTTTCTGGATATGGAAAAGGCCATCAAGGATGTTGAAGAGCTTTCCGATCGGTATGGTTTTCAGGTAGATCCCCGGGCCAAAATCCAGGATATTTCCGTTGGTATGCAGCAGAGAGTCGAGATTTTGAAGGCTTTGTACCGGGGAGCAGAGGTGTTAATTCTAGATGAGCCCACTGCGGTGCTCACTCCACAGGAGGCTCGGGAGCTCAAAGAGATAACAGATAACCTTGCCCGCCAAGGCAAGGCCATCATCTTTATTACCCATAAACTGCAGGAAGTTATGGCTATGAGCCAGAGGATAACGGTTATTCGTGCTGGTAAGGTGGTTGGTAGCACTGCAACCGCTTCTACTAATCCTGTGGAACTAGCCAGGATGATGGTAGGTCGAGATGTTGTCTTGAAAATCGATAAAGAACCTGTCAAGGCAGGGCCTGTACTGATGCGTTTAGAAGATGTGTGGGCAGAGGATGACCGAAGGCTACCAGCTCTCCGTGGTGTTAGTCTACAGGTAAAAGCTGGAGAAATCGTGGGAGTTGCCGGGGTTGATGGGAACGGGCAAAGGGAGCTTGCGGAAGTTTTGATTGGTGTTAGGAAAGTTACCCAGGGTAATATCCACCTCGGACAACATAAGTTGACCAATCTCAGTGTGAGGGAGCGCAAAGATATTGGCCTGGGTCATATCGCCGAAGACCGGCAACGTCGGGGCATGATTTTGGACTTTTCCCTGGCGGAAAATGCTGTCCTAGGCAAGCATCATCGTGCCCCCTTCAAGAAAGGCATCACTTACGATGTGGGTGAAGTGAAAGCCTATGGCAAGAAGCTATTGTCTACCTATGACGTGCGGGCGACAGGAGTGGAGAGCACAGGTGAGTCTCTTTCCGGTGGCAATCAGCAGAAACTAGTGGTTGGCCGGGAACTTGATTCTGATCCGGAACTCTTGATTGCAGCTCAACCTACTCGGGGCTTGGATGTCGGGGCGATTGAGTTTGTGCATCGTCGCCTGTTGGAGCAAAGGGCGGCTGGAAAAGGCATTCTTCTCATTTCCCTGGAGTTAGAGGAGCTCCTTAGTCTCAGTGATCGGATTGTGGTGATCTATGAGGGGCAGATGGTAGCCGAGGTGGATCCCAAGACTGTCACCGAAGAAGAGCTGGGACTTTTGATGACCGGAGGTCGTCTGGAAGGGACGGGGGTGCAAGGTGCATGATGGTAGATGATCTGCAGCAAACGAGGGGTCAGTACTGGGAGCGAGTATGGCTTTCATTAGTAGCGGTTCTGCTGGCGCTCTTGGTAGGAGCGGTAGTAATCCTGTGGGCTGGTAGAAATCCACTTCTGGCCTATTATGCCCTGTGGACCGCCTCTTTTGGAAGTTGGCGGGGTTTTGGTGAAGCTCTTGTCAGTATCACCCCTTTGATCTTCACAGGACTATCTGTGGCTTTTGCCTTTCGAACTGGATTGTTTAACATCGGAGCAGAAGGTCAGTTTATTGTAGGGCAGATGGGTGCAGCGGTGGCTGGATACATGTTTACTGGGCTACCTGCCGTAATCCATGTGCCTTTAGCTTTGCTTTCTGGCGCATTGGTGGGGGCTATCTGGGCGGGAATCCCAGGAATTCTTAAAGCGCGACTCGGGGCCCATGAAGTAATCAATACCATAATGATGAATTATATCGCCCTCTATTTCACCCATTACCTGGTGATTGGGCCACTTAAAGGTCATAGCTATTTGCCAGTTACCGAGCAGGTACTAGACTCTGCCAGACTATGGAGATTTCTCCCACCAACCCGGGCGAATATTGGGTTTTTCGTTGCGTTGGCCATGGCCGCCGTAGTTTACGTCATTCTCTGGCGAACAACTCTTGGCTATGAGTGTCGAGCGGTGGGTCTCAATCCCGAAGCAGCTCAATATGCGGGGATAAGTGTTTCCCGTAGCCTAGTGACCTCCATGCTGATCAGTGGCGCTCTAGCAGGTATGGGAGGAGCTGTGCAAGTCTTAGGTGTGCAGCATCGTTTCTACGATTTATTTGGATTTACCGGGTATGGTTTTGATGGTATTGCCGTGGCCCTTTTGGGCAATAACCATCCCTTGGGGATTATCGCCGGAGCCTCACTCTTTGGTATTCTATCTCGGGGATCACAAAACATGCAAAGTGTTGCCCAGGTACCCAAAGAGGTCATCGGGATAGTACAGGCGGCAGTAGTGCTTTTCATCGCCGCTGATTATCTAATTAGAAAAATTGTGAGCTGGCGTAGATCACAGAGGACTGCCAATGGAGCCATTGGCACCACCAAAGAGGGACAATGATAGGAGGGATGCAAAAGTGAACATACTGGATTTGTTTAGTGCTGCTTTGTTCAACTCAACCTTGCGGATGGCAACTCCCCTGATCTTCGCATCCCTAGGTGGTGTTTTTGCAGAGCGGTCTGGTATCGTGAA
>JAAYSL010000057.1 GCA_012518315.1 Bacillota bacterium
ACCCAGTCCCTGGCCGAGCTCTTTCGGCAACGGGGTTATCAAGTGGTAGACGCCAGTGAGGTTGCGGATGTATATGTGATCAATACCTGCACAGTCACTGGCAGTGGTGAACGCAAGTCCCGGCAAGCCATCAATCGGGCCATTCGCTTCAATCGTGATGCCGTGGTGGTGGTCACAGGTTGTTATGCCCAGACTTCTCCTGGAGAGGTACTGGGGATTGATGGAGTAGACTTGGTGATTGGCAACCAAGATCGTAGCCAGATTGTCGATCTTGTGGAGGAGATTGCTGCCACAAGGCGGCCTCAAGCCCTGGTTAAAAACATCTTCGAGGCTAAAGAGTTTGAGGAGCTACCCATCCGAGAGTTTAGCGGCCGTACCCGAGCCACCCTGAAGATTCAGGATGGCTGTAATCAGTTTTGTGCCTACTGCAAGATCCCCTATGCCAGAGGGCCTAGTCGCAGTCGGGAAATGGAGGCCATCATGGCGGAGGCTAGACGCCTAGCTGATCAAGGTTTTCGAGAGATCGTCCTAACTGGAATTCATCTGGGGGCATATGGTCATGACCTTCACCCCCGGACGAACCTTGCCGCGGTGATCCGTGGGCTTCATGGGATCAAGTACCTTGCCCGCATCCGCCTAGGCTCAGTGGATGCTCCGGAAATTGATGACGAATTGATTGATACACTCACTTCTCACCCCAAAGCTTGCCCTCATCTCCACATTCCCCTACAGGCCGGAGATGATGAGGTCTTGCAGCGCATGCGAAGGCCCTATTCATTGCAGGAATACCGCAGTGTGGTCTGCAGAGTTAGGGAAAAACTGCCGGGAGTAGCTATTACTACGGACATTATTGTCGGTTTTCCGGGAGAAACCGAAGCTCAGTTTGAGGGGGCACTGGAGTTTGTCCGGGAGATGGGCTTTAGCCGTCTGCATGTTTTCCGGTATTCCCCCCGGCGGGGCACTCCTGCGGCACGTTTTCCTCAACAGATCCCAGCTCAAATCAAGAGCCGGCGGAGTCAAAAGATGATTCAACTTGGCAAAAAACTCAGTCTAGCTTTTCATGAGAAACATGTGGGGAAAAGAGTTGAGGTCCTATGGGAGGAGTCATCGGTGGATTCCACTGGTGCACTGTGGCAGGGGCATACCCCTACCTATGTGCAAGTTAGGGCTTGCCGAAGAGAAGGTAAGCCTGGTGATCTCCAAATGGTGACCATTGAGGGTGCCGATGAAGAAGGGATTTGGGGGAAAGTGGTGGAAGAACAACCAAGATGCACACCCTACTTGGTATAGTCGTGCCTCACCTTTGATTTCAATTTTGGGATTTGCTGGTAGTTGTTAGGCACAAGGAATGTGTCCCAGTTAGGATTAGCACAAAGAGGAGGTGTGAATAGCATGAGCATAGATTGCTTGTTTTGCCGGATCATTTCCCAGGAAATTCCAAGTGACATAATTTATGAAGATGATTTGGTTTTAGCCTTCAGGGATATTAGTCCCCAAGCGCCGGTGCACATTCTCGTTATACCCAAGAAACATATCCCCACAGTCGCGGATCTAGAAGATGGTGACAAAGAACTCATGGGTCACATTCATCTAGTCATTCGCGATCTAGCCGAGAAAGAGGGGATTGCCGGTAAGGGGTACCGAGTTGTAGTTAACTGCCGAGAAAGTGCGGCCCAAAGCGTTTTCCATATACATTTCCACCTTCTGGGAGGCAGAAGCTTCGGTTGGCCCCCAGGCTAGAGTTGACATGCATATTGGCCAACAGGTATAATAGGACTGAATTCGTACCTTCGCATCTGTTGCAGGGAGACCTGGTAAAATGGTTATTCAAGGCCGTAAGGTGACCTCCAGGCGCAGGCGCGGGCTATTGTTAGCGGCGGAGGGAGGGAAAGTCGTTGGCGCAAGTCAGAGTTGGCAAAGATGAATCCCTCGATAGAGCGCTGCGCCGGTTTAAGAGGCAGTGTCGTACGTCGGGCATCATGGCCGAAGCGCGCAAGCACGAGCATTACGAGAAACCGAGTGTCAGGCGTAAGAAGAAGTCTGAAGCAGCCCGAAAGAGGAAAAATCGTTATCGGTAAGTAACAAGGCTTCAGCCCGTTGTCAAGTGGCAACGGGTTTTTCCTTTTCCTTGCAGGACTACTAAGTGACTTTTCTTTCTATGTTTGGTTTAAGCTAAATGGCCTTTAGGGGAGACTCTTAGCAGGAGGATCACCTGTGGAAGGACAATGCTTAGTATGGATGGAGAACGAGGGGGGATATGAATGGCTGCAGGAAGTTACCCCAGGTTTTTTGGAGTAGTGAGGAGCACCATGGTTATTCTACTGCTTATGGGCCTATTAAGCCCGGGCCCACTCCTTGCCGCCGGTGGGGTTCGGGTGGTTCCCATAAATGGCACTATCGAATGGGGTTTGGCCGGTTTTGTGCGGCGGGCCGTGGATGAGGCAGTGGGGCAGAATGCCTCGGCGATTTTGCTTGAGATCAATACTTTCGGTGGTAGAGTTGATGCAGCGACTGAGATTCGGGATACACTGCTAGCTTGCAAAGTGCCTGTGATCGCATTTGTGACAGAGCGGGCTTGGTCAGCCGGTGCCCTAATTGCCATGGCATCCCAGCATTTGGTGATGGCCCCCGGCGCTAGCATTGGTGCCGCGGAACCCCGACCGGCAGAGGAAAAGACGATTTCTGCTGTGCGGGCAGAGTTTGCCGCCACTGCCCAAGGACAGGGGCGGGATCCCCGGGTGGCAGCTGCTATGGTGGACAAAGATATCTCCATCGAAGGGTTAGTCAAAGAGGGGAAGATCTTGACACTTAGTGCAACTCAAGCAGAAGAAATTGGTTTTATCGATTTTATTGCACGTAATCGCCAGGAGACACTGGAGCGGCTAGGGTATGGTAAGGAAGGCGTCGTGGAAACTCGGCCTACGTGGGCCGAAAGAGCGGCAGGCTTTCTTACTGAGCCAGTTGTCAGTTCATTGCTACTCATCCTGGGTTTTGCTGGGCTAATCATCGAAATCCTCACTCCCGGTTTTGGGGTGCCGGGTACAATAGGGCTAATTAGCTTAGCTCTGTTTTTCGGTGGTCGCATGGTAACCGGGCTTGCGGGATGGGAGGTTGCTACTCTATTTGTGGCGGGAATTGTTTTGCTCTTGGTAGAGGTTTTTGTAATCCCCGGTTTCGGTGTGGCGGGTATTTTGGGTTTAGCTGCAATCTTTGGGAGCATTGTGCTTAGCTATGCCACCGCAGAGGCGGGGCTAGTTAGTTTAGGTATTGCCCTTGGGGCGACAGTGGTAGTAATTGCCCTGGCATGGAGGTATATTAGACATACTACTGCTTGGCAGCGGCTGGTACTGAGTACCAGCCTAGATCGGGAAAGCGGGTATGTTGCACCTCCATCCCGAGCGGATCTTGTAGGTAAAATGGGTAAAGCATTAACACCTTTAAGACCTTCAGGTATAGTCGAGATCGAAGGTGAGCGAGTTGATGCAGTCACAGAGGGGGGATTTGTCACCAAGGATACACCTGTGCAAGTGCTTAGTGTCGAAGGCACTCGGATTATTGTCAGACCAGTGGGGCCAGATGAACTAATGGCATAGGTATGATGATAGAAAGACGAATCATCTATGATGAGGAGGTGAAGGGGCAAAAAGCCATCTGGTTTTTTCAGTAGATGGATGAAGCCCCCTTAGGATGTTTCTTTTCGCCTGGATACCGGTGATCTTGATTTTCATTGTAATCTTGATCATCCTCAATTTCGTTCCTATAGGCTTATGGATCTCGGCTTTGGCAGCGGGAGTTCAGGTAAGCATCGTGACATTGATCGGTATGCGGTTAAGGCGCGTGCCACCCAGTCGTATCATCATGCCTTTGATCAAGGCGTTGAAAGCTGGTATCGATGTCACCATTGATAAACTTGAGGCCCACTATTTGGCCGGTGGTAATGTTGACCGGGTAGTAGATGCTTTGATTGCTGCCCACAGAGCGGAAATCGGTCTTACTTTCGAACGGGCAGCAGCCATTGACCTGGCCGGACGCAACGTCCTAGAAGCAGTACAGATGAGTGTAAATCCGAAGGTGATTGAGACTCCTGTTATTGCCGCGGTAGCCAAGGATGGAATTGAACTGAAAGCCAAGGCCAGGGTCACAGTTAGGGCCAATATTGAACGTTTGGTGGGAGGAGCAGGAGAACCCACGATTATCGCCCGGGTGGGTGAAGGCATAGTGACTACCGTGGGCTCTGCCGAGAGCCATGCTGAGGTTTTGGAAAACCCTGATCGGATCTCCAGCACTGTGTTGGACAAGGGTCTTGATGCCGGTACCGCCTTTGAGATCTTATCCATTGACATCGCGGATGTGGATGTGGGTCGCAATATTGGTGCCCGCTTACAAATGGATCAAGCCGAAGCCGACAAAGATATTGCTCAGGCGAAGGCCGCCGAACGGCGCTTCGCAGCTCAAGCTCTAGAGCAAGAAATGAGGGCCAGAGTTCAGGAAATGAGAGCAAGGGTAGTGGAAGCAGAGGCGGAGGTGCCCCTTGCACTGGCAGAAGCACTAAGGCAAGGGAAGATGGGTGTAATGGACTACTATACTATGCGCAACCTCTTGGCTGATACAGATATGAGAGAATCCATCGCTCGGGAGACCAAAGAGGGTTCTAGTGATCGTCCTGGCGACACAGGGGATAAGCCGGAAAAAACGAGGTGATGGATGTGGAAGGTCTTTTTGGCATAGTCGTCATCATCTATCTCATTGGCTCTGTGGTAGGGGCGGTGGTGAAGCGCATGCAGCAAGGCCCCATCATAGAAGACCCAGTCTTTCCCACTAGGCCCCAGCCCCAAGGGCAGCCTCAAAGTCCAAGACCGATAGAGACAGTAAGCATGCCTTCTATTCCAGCGGAGACCCTACAACCGGCGGTGGAAGAGGGACAAATGGTGGAGGTTCTCGAGGTGGCCGATGGGGATGAATCCTATTTCGGTACAGCGGCACGGGAGAGCCAGGCTGGGAACTTAGTGGAAGACTTAGAGCCAAAGGCCCTAAAGTCTTGGTCCTTTTTGGAAGGGGAATGGGATGAAGAGGTAGATGACCATGACCATGGGCACAGAGCCTGGCAGGGGTCAGGTCAGATGCCCGCAAGGGCCGAATCCCCTACCTGGCGGGCCACAGCACCCCAGTGGCGCCGGGCAATTGTTTTGGCTGAGATCCTGGACAAACCTCGAGCACTAAAACCATTTCGACCGGTAGGAATAGAGTAGTCAAAACTGGCCCATGTAACGAATAACGGATTAGGCATATAACCACCATCTTCGCTCTGGATGGTGGTTCTTGTTTGTCCGTACTTAAATAGAACCGCCACGCATAAGCATGAAGAGATGCTATAGGTGGGCGGGGGGTTGCCATGGGCAAAACGACGAGGGACCGATTACTGCAAACTCTGGCTAGTGCTTTTGAATTACCGGAAGACGTGGTTTTGGATCTCACTCGCATAACCATCACAGGGAATACACAGTTCCTCATGGAGAACCATAGGGGTATTCTCGCCTATGACCCTGAGAAGATTAGCCTAAGAACCGACCAGGGTGAGACAGTGATTACCGGCAGAAACCTCAAGATCGATTCATTGTTTGCCAGCGAAATTATGATTACCGGCAGTATCAATGGCATTCAATTCATCCGGTCAAGGGGGTGAGTCGCTTGCTTATTCGGGGGCTGTGGTCTTATCACCAGGGGTATGTTATAATCAAAGTCAAAGGTAGCCACATAGAGGAGTTCCTTAACCGTGCATCAAAGGAAGGTATCTATCTATGGCAGATAGAGCGCCTTAGCTCGGAGCTTCTCATCGCCCGGGTTAGTGTGTCAGGTTTTCGCAGGCTCCGGGAAATTGTACGTTCTGTGCCTGTTACTGTCCGGATTCGGCAAAGGATGGGGCTGCCCTTTTTGAAACAAAAGCTAGGCCAGCGTATTGCCTTGCTAGCTGGGGCTATTTTGAGTATATTGTGTATATATATGCTTTCATCCATTGTCTGGTTTGTGCAGATCCATGGGGCGGAGCAGCTAGATACAGCCCTGGTGAATGAAACCCTGCAGGAAGCGGGAATAAGGCCGGGTGTTTGGCGAAGCTCCATCGACTCTAGGGAAATAGAGAAACAACTGATGCTTAACCTTCCGCAGTTGGCCTGGGCAGGGGTGAGGCTAAGAGGAACCCTCTTGGAAGTTACCATCGTAGAAAAAGTAGAGATGTCCGTGGATGAACGGGTTCCTGGCGATATTGTAGCGGATAAAAATGCATTAGTGACACAGATCATCCCCTTTGTTGGTACAGTCTTGGTAGAAGAGGGTGAAACCGTTACCGAAGGCCAGGTACTCATCGATGGGGGCCTGGGCGGGCCTGATTCTATGGGACAAGGTGTAGGTGAGGGGTATCTTAGGGCTGCGGGGATGGTGAAGGGGCGGGTATGGTACAAGGGCTTTGGTGAGGCAGACCTGGTGTGTTATGTCTCCCACCGAACCGGTCGAGTCCAAACAACTCACCGCCTGTCAATCGGGGCTTGGCACTGGGATTGGGGAGAATTACCTCCCTTTGATTCATACGAAGAAGAAACTAAGAGGCAGCGACCGGCCGTGGCGCGGCTTAAGTGGGAGCTCCCCATCGAACTTGTTACTACGGATTATCATGAATTGGTGACAGAAAGAGTGGAGACTGATCCCGATGTGGCCAAAGAAACAGCGCTTCGCCGATCTTGGGAGGCCATTGAGGCAAGACTTACACCCAAAGCAGAGATCTTGTCTCAGGAAGTGGAGCTCATTACGGAAGAACGCAATGGTGATACACTCATCCGAGTCAAACGGATAGTTGAAGTACATGAAGAGATCGGGACATTTCGAGCACGATGGAATAGAGAAGCAAAGGAGATACGGGAGGGAAGCCGCTAATTTGAGTGCAATCCTGGTAGAGGAGAAGTTTGCCATTGAAGACAATGCGGTGGCACTAGCCCTTTTTGGGCACCAAGATGAGAATCTGAAGGTCTTGGCTGAGGCATTAGGTGTTAGGTTCATTTCGCGGGGTAACGCCATTGGTATTACGGGGGAGAAGCGAGCTGTGCACCAAGCTCAACTCGTCTTAGCTGATCTTACCAAGGTGGCTAAAGTACGGCCTCTCACAGCCAGTGATGTTAGGTATGCCGCCCAACTTGTGGAGGACGGCAAAAATGGCCAGCTAGGGCGGTTACACAATGATGTAATACAGATAACATCCCGGGGAAAGAAGATTACACCTAAGACATTTGGACAGAAATGTTATGTTGATGCTATGCGGGAGGATCTTATCGTCTTTGGGATTGGTCCGGCGGGAACTGGCAAGACCTATTTGGCTATGGCCATGGCTGTCGCCGCTCTGAAAAACCGGGAAGTCAGTCGGATTATTCTAACTCGTCCTGCGGTGGAGGCAGGCGAGCGTCTTGGCTTCCTACCGGGGGACCTGCAAGAAAAAGTCGATCCTTATTTGCGGCCGTTATATGATGCTCTATACGAGATTCTCGGGGTGGAGGTATTTCGTAAATACCTGGAAAGAGGGGCCATTGAAGTGGCACCTCTCGCTTATATGAGGGGCCGAACCCTAGATGATTCATTCATCATCTTAGATGAAGCCCAAAACACTACCCCTGAACAAATGAAGATGTTTTTAACCCGGATGGGGTTTGGATCTCGCATGGTGGTTACTGGTGATATCACCCAGATTGATCTACCCAAAGGTGTTTGCTCAGGGCTAGAAGAGGCCCGCCACATCTTGCGGAATACTGAAGGCATCAGTATCGTAGAGCTAAGCGACTCTGATGTGGTGCGGCATCATCTTGTCCAGCGCATTATCCGGGCTTATGAAGAATTTGACCGGGCAAGAGAAGAGAAAAGCTTGGGTAGAAAACGGTAGGCGATAACCCGGAAGCGAGAGTGGTGCTTAGCTCATGGCTAAAGAAAACAGACTACAGGCAATGGTAGAATGGCTTATACAATGGGGCCGGGGAATTTGGCAAAAGGCCGGTGTCAGGCAGTGTTTGCTGGGTGCTGCCATTTTCCTGACTTTGATTGGTATCCTTGTAGCCAACCTTGTACCATTGCAGTATGATCTTAAGGTTGGGCAAGTTAGTCCTCGGGATATCGAAGCATCCCGCACCATTGAGAATCGTTTTGAGACAGAACGCCTGCGCAATGCGGCAGTGGGTGAAGCTTTAGAGAAAGCCAGGAGCAATCCAGATAGTTATATCATTGATGAGAAAGTGGTTGTTGGTGCGGAAGAAAAACTAGCCTTCCTGTTTGAAGAGGCCTTAAGCTTGCGCACGCCTGAGGAGATGGTTGCTCCAGGTATACCACAGGAGCTGGTTCCCAAAACACCGTCTACCAGCCTAAGTCAAAGGGTGGTGGGGCTGCAGACCTCCTTGCGCCAGGAAGTAGGCCTTGAGGTGGACAGGCAGTCAGCAGAGACTCTGCTTAGTGCTCCATTAGATAACTTTGTGGCGATGGAGCAGGCGACAAAGACTGTGGCCATTAAGATGCTGCGCAACAACCGGATTAGCCAAGAAAACCGGAATGAGATGGTGGACAAGATGTGGCAGCATTTGGCAGAGTATGATTTGCCTGATCCTGCCCGAGAGACAGTGGCTAACATTGTCAAGACTGTAATAGTTCCGAATCTGGTCATTGATACAGAGAGGCTAGAATCGGTTAAGCGGGATGCTTCCCAGGCAGTGACACCTGTGATGGTGCTGCAGGGCGAGATCGTCGTGCGGAAAGGTGATGTAATCACCCGAGAGAAGTTGCAGATCCTAAAGGATCTAGGCCTCTCAAAGCGCACCGCCAATTATGGCAGAATGCTTGGTGTAAGTTCCGTAGTGCTTATTTTGCTAGCCCTAATAGGTGTCTTTCTCTGGCAATACGAACGTGAGATCATCGAAGATGAGGGGCTTCTAGCCCTTCTGGGCTTGATTGTGATCATCGTGGTGTTTATCATCAAGGTGCTTAGCCTAATCCCATGGCAAGGGACAGGGTATTTAATGCCCATCGCCTTTGGAGCAATGCTGATTACTTTGCTTTTGGACTCTCGTCTAGCTATCTTGATCACCGTAGCTTTAGCTGTGATAGTTGGCCTAGTTACCGGTGGTGAACTAAAATACGTTGCTGTTGCCCTCATCGGGGGAGTAGCATCGATCTTGAGCCTTGGCAAAGTCACTCAACGTTCCGATGTGACCAGGGTGGGGTTTATCGTGGGTGCGGCGAACTTCGTCACCATGATGGCCTTTGCATTGATCAATGATGATATGTTTTTGGTCAAGAATTCATATCTGGGCTTGATTAATGGGATCATCTCAGCTATCTTCACCATTGGCTTTCTGCCTTATTTGGAGAATCTCTTTGGGATTACGTCATCAATTAAGTTGCTGGAGCTTTCCAACCCAAACCAGCCATTACTCCGCAGGCTGCTTTTAGAGGCGCCGGGGACGTATCACCACAGCATTATTGTGGGCAACCTAGCAGAGGCGGCAGCAGAGGCAGTGAATGCCGATGGCTTGCTTGCTAGGGTGGGAGCTGCGTATCATGATGTTGGTAAAGTAAGGCGTCCCTATTTCTTTGTTGAAAACCAGTTAGGTGGAGACAATCCCCATGATCGGATCTCACCTTCCTTAAGCACTCTGATTATCACCTCCCATGTAAAGGAAGGTGTGGAGCTGGCAAAGCAGTACAGACTGCCTGCCATGCTGACTGATTTTGTCAAGCAGCATCATGGTAGTGATTTAGTCAAATTCTTCTACCATAAAGCCTTAGAAGCCGATAAAGACGGTTCTATAGACGAGACTGACTATCGTTACCCAGGCCCTAAGCCCCAAACTAAAGAGACAGCCATTGTTATGCTGGCTGATTCTGTGGAAGCTGCGGTTAGGGCTTTACCAAGGCCGACCCCAGGAAGGATTGAGGGTCTAGTTAGAAAAATCATCAAGTCGCGACTCAATGATGGGCAGCTTGACGAAAGTGACTTAACCTTAAGGGATCTAGATAAGGTGGCAGATGCCTTTGTGCAGGTATTATCGGGGATCTATCATAATCGGATTGAATACCCGGATTTGCCCCAAGAGAATGGGTAAGACTGGAGGCAGGTAAATGGAACTTGCCATCTTAAACCAGCAAGATAAGGTGTTAGTTCTAGCTGAGCTAGAAGAAATGATGGCTGAAATTGTGAAGGTCACTTGGGAGCTAATGGGCCGCGCGGGAACACCGGAAGTGAGTATTGTTCTGTCCGATAACGCCGGGATCAAGGAGCTTAATCGAGACTATAGAGGCATAGATGAGCCAACCGATGTGCTTTCCTTTCCCCAAGAGGAGCTAGGTGAAGGTGAGGATGTGATCTTGCAGAGAACACCGGATTTCGAAGCGCCAGTAATCTTGGGTGATGTTGTTATTTCCCTGCAGAAAGCAGTAGAGCAAGCCGAGTCCTATGGGCATAGCCTTGAACGGGAAGTTGGGTTCTTGCTTGCCCACGGCCTCTTGCATCTTCTGGGGATGGATCATGAGACTGAAGAAGAGCGAAGATACATGCGAGAGAAAGAAGAGCAGATCCTAGCTAAGCTGCAGCTCGCTCGGTAGAAGGGGGCACTTGGCTTTATGCGGGCTCGTACTCTACTTGAGAGCTTCAACTATGCTCTAGCTGGGTTTTTTTATGCCATAAAAACCCAGCGCAATATGCGTATCCATTGTCTTATGGCAGTACTGGTGTTTCTGTTTGGGTATGTGTTGCATCTTTCACCAGTAGAGCTGGCGGTGCTAGTTCTAACGGTCGGCCTTGTGATTATGGCGGAGATGATCAATACAGCCCTGGAGGTAGTTGTTGACCTAATTACCAGGGAATATCATCCGCTGGCTAAAACTGCGAAGAATGTCGCCGCCGGCAGTGTTTTGGTAACGGCTCTGGTGGCTGTAGTGATTGGTTTTTTGCTTTTTTTTGATAAAATCGCCTACCGGTTGGAGGGTGTATCCGCGGTACGCACCAATTCTTCTTCGTTAGTGGTACTTATTCCCATAGTAGTAATTATTGCCAGTGTTGTGATCCTGAAGATGTTAAGCGGGTACTACCATGTGCAGGGAGGAATGCCTAGTGGTCATGTAGCAGTAGCCTTTGGTTTAGCCACCTCTATACATCGGCTCGGGGCTGGTGGGCCCATCACACTAATAGCTTTCATTTTGGCTAGTCTAGTAGCCCAAAGTCGCCTAGAGGCCCGCATTCACAGATGGCCCGAAGTCGTGGCCGGGGGGTTAATTGGGATTTCCATTACTGTGCTTATTTTCCAGTTACTGGCCTAATACAGGCTTTACCAAAGAGGGAAAAGTGTATAAAGGCACGGCTTGGATATAATAGGGAATAAAGTAGTCTCACTACTGGCAGAAACAGGCACCATAGTTTGGCAAGGATTAGACAGCAAGGTGCCGAATTTCATTGCTGTAGGAGGTAATCATGGCAAGTTCTGCACTCACGATAAAAACCGTCGCTTTATGTCTAATATTGGCGATGCTGGGAGGCATACTACCGGAAATGGCGGTAGCTGCCGGACTCTTGAAGCAAGGAATGACTGGTACTGAGGTAAAAATGCTGCAGCGAAAGCTCATGGAGTGGGGATATCCCCTGGAGGCCGATGGCAAGTTTGGCCCCCTGACTGTAGCTGCTGTGAAGGCATTCCAGGCCTCCCATGGCCTGAAGGTAGATGGGATCGTAGGTACCCAGACATGGGAGGAGATTGAGAAAAACCCTACCATAACCCATACAGTCAAGCGGGGCGACTCTCTGTACATATTGGCACGCCGGTATGAGGTATCCATTGAAGCCATTATGGATGCCAATGACCTTACTGATGAGATCATTATCATTGGTCGAGAGCTGACTATTCCCGTAGGACAGCACATGGCAGCTGGTGGGCGGAATCCTTCCAGCGAAACGCTACCAGAGCAGGTCTACCAGGTAAGACCGGGTGATAGTGCCTCGGTCATCGCCAGGAAGTTTAATACATCGGTACCGGCTTTGGCAGAGGCCAATCGGTTAGTTGATCCTAATCGCCTGCGGGCTGGGCAAAAGCTAGTTATTCCCGGTTGGCAAGGTGATATGCCCCGATTTGTCTGGCCAGTTAGGGGCCGGATCTCCTCACCCTATGGCTGGAGGGTTCACCCAGTTTACAAGAATAGGCAGTTCCACGGTGGTATAGATATAGTCGCCCCTGTAGGCACCAGTGTCAGGGCCACGGCTGCCGGGAAGGTCATACGCAGCGGGTATATGGGGGCTTTCGGTTATGGTGTTGTCATCGATCATGGCCGGGGCGTGACTACATGGTACGGACACAATTCTCGCCTATCTGTCAAGGTGGGTGAGAAGGTGAAGCAGGGGCAGGTGATCGCTCGATCCGGGAATTCAGGTATTACCACTGGTCCCCATGTGGACTTTCGGATTAAGGTTGATGGTGATACGGTGAATCCGATTAAGTGGTTGCCGTAGTCGTTTGGCGGATGAGGGTGATGGAGAGCGATCTGTGTCTTACGATGCTTTGTGCTTTGAGGAATGTCCAATGATCGAGTGATGCCGAATGAATGGTCGCATGATAGCATGAAGGCGCCGAGATGGCGCCTTTATGGATCTAGATTAGCTTTGTAGCCCTTTCTACGTCTAGAAATGCCAAAGAATCGTCCTTGAGTGACATGCATTTGGGGTGAAGATCTAGGGTCTTCTCTTGTTTGAACTCTCCGGTAGAATACCATGAGATAATGTCCCTGAATG
This sequence comes from Bacillota bacterium, assembly GCA_012518315.1. Taxonomy (GTDB): domain Bacteria; phylum Bacillota; class Limnochordia; order DTU087; family DTU087; genus JAAYSL01. Next base: position 12,800 of record JAAYSL010000057.1, read on the forward strand.
AAGAAAATTCGTCAAAGGGAATCCCCTCCTCTTTGCATATGTCAATTAGCGCGTCCTTGGCAAACACCTGGTGTGCAACGTGGATAGGGAATCTATCGCTTGTCCCATCTCCCACATAGACTGTGTAGAATCCCCGGCGTGAGTACTGAAGGGCAATGGCAGCTTTGCATACTGCGCAGAACCTGCAGCTAGGATTATTATGGGGAAAGGCCAGTTCAAGCTTAGGGTTAAACTGCATTGAGTTCGAGTAGACAGGAACTGCATTGATATTGGCCCGCCTCAGCAATGGGCGGATATAGGCGTCAAACCCGTCACTGACAATGGCTACTTGATCGCCTTGTCGCCTAGCTAAGTCAAGTAACGTATTGAAATCTGTATCAATATCTGCCTGCATGATCAGTTCTGCAAAGTCTTGCTGGGAAGGCGGGGCGTTACTATACCACTGTGTGTATAGATCTTTAGAGCCAGCACCACTGGTCTCTAGCTCTTCCAGGAAAGCAGGTGCTAGTCGAGGAAAGACCAGGTTATCTAGCACCAGATCGCCCACATCCTGAATACCAATAGTTCCGTCGAAATCACATAAAAAGGCAATGGGTTGTCTCATTGTTACCTCCTGTCACAATGTAGTTAGCCATCTGTATGTGACGGCAAGTTGCCTTGAGCAAACAGCTTGGGGCAGGAAGCACGATAGGGGAAAGACGGCTATGAGGCGAGGAAGATCCTCGGATAAGGATGGTAGATGCCACAAGCTAAGTGTAGTGGACTTGCCTCAATGGGTCAAGAGAAAGAAAACGTGGTACACTCTTTTGTCATGACAATAGGACATAAAGGATGCGTATGTTTGCCAAACGCTTAGGCTAGGTGTATAATGTTAGTAGCCTAGGATGTGTCTTTCTGCATCAGGATCGAAGTTGCCAATTCTCAAGGATCTTTTTAGAAAACATATTGTCATAATGACATAACATAACCTATGTCGTGGAGCTAGGACGAAGTTCCGGATGGAGGTGATTCTGAGCCTGGCTGAGCGGAGCCACCAGATGAGATGTAAGCCACACGGACGATTCTCTTGGTTGATTGTTTACGCATCGGGAAACCAGAAAGAAACGGGGGGACATGATTGTATACACCTAGTTTTTTCGTAGATATCGGTGAGCGCCAACACAAAGGAGAAGCTGCTGGGGTGTTCTCTGTTTGTAGTTCCAACGAGTATGTCCTCAAGGCAACCATCCAACACGCCAAGGAGTGTGGGCAAATTGCCCTAATCGAAGCCACTTCGAATCAGGTTAACCAGGATGGAGGATACACCGGGATGACTCCGGTAGATTTCCGCAGCTATGTTGGAGACTTGGAGAGTACCTATGGGTGTAGACCGGAGCAGGTAATCTTAGGCGGGGATCATCTCGGCCCAAACCCATGGCGGCATGAGCCCGCCGAGGCAGCGATGGAGAAGGCGAAGCAGATGGTGATGGATTATGCTCGGGCAGGGATTGTCAAACTTCATCTAGATGCCAGTATGAACCTAGGGGGTGATGGTAAGGCTCCTATACCTCCCCAATTAGTTGCCGAGAGAACTGCGGAGCTTGCCAAAGCCGCGGAGGATGCCTTTCATACCATGAAACAAGTTTCACCTGATGTATCGGCACCTGTATATGTCATTGGAACGGAAGTACCAGTACCTGGCGGAACTCAGGGTGACGATGACACAATGCAAATAACCAACCCCGTGGATTTTGAACAGACGGTGGTTCTTACTAAGGCGGCTTTCCAAGAACGTGGGCTCAAGTCCGCGTGGGAGCGGGTTATTGCCGTAGTTGTACAGCCTGGGGTTGAATTTGGTAACCGTTCGATACATGAGTACGACCGGGCCAAGTTTGCATTGATGAGGGAGAGCTTAAGGAAATTTTATCCTCTAGTTTTTGAGGGGCATTCCACTGACTATCAGCGCCCTGAGAAGCTTAGAGAGCTGGTACAGGATGGTGTTGCAGTACTGAAGGTGGGACCTGAGCTTACCTTTGCCTTTAGGGAAGGCATATTCGCCCTCGAAGCCATGGAAAGAGAACTGCTTTCTAGTAAGGGAAATGTCTTGTCAATGGTGTCAGATACACTAGAACAAGCTATGACTGCAAATCCTGCCCATTGGCAGTCATACTATCTAGGTGATGCAGCTAGCCAAGCCTTTGATAGGCGCTTTAGTTTCTCTGACCGATGCCGCTACTATTGGGGAGAGCCCAGAGTCAAGAAGGCAGTCAAACAGCTTTTACGCAGCTTAGCCCAACATAGGCTGCCATTAGGTCTGGTGAGTCAGTACATGCCTGTTCAATATCGAAGGATTCGGGATGGCGTGTTGCGGCCCGAACCTGAGGCACTGTTACTAGATCATATTTCTAATGTACTTCGGAAGTATGCGTGGGCAGTAGATTCGAATATGGAAGGGTGAAAAGAGTGACCTCTAAGGAAAACACCATTTGCCTACATGAGTATATGCCCCGCAGTGAATTGGTTGTCCGGCGAGAGAGTGTAGAAAAGCCGAGATTTCCAGTAATCGATTTCCATACCCATCTTGGTTCACTAACAGATGGCGAGGAATCGGAGGTAAAGCAAAGAATCACCGGTCATATTGAGGAACTTCGAGCAGTTGGTGTAGTACATGTGGTCAACCAGGAACTGCAATGTGGGAAAAAGCTTTTTGATGTTCTTGAAATAACGGCTCCATACTCTGATTTCCTTACTAGTTTTGGTGCCGTCGATATCTCACAACTTGATGAACCGTCTTTCCCTAGTATGGTGCGAGAAAGCTTAGAGCACGGAGTCAAACTAGGTATGCGGGGGATAAAGGTCTGGAAAAATGTTAGCCTAGGGATGAAAGATAAGAGTGGCCGCTATATACCGATTGATGATCCTAGGTTAAAGCCGATATGGGAGAACGCCGCAAGACTCGGTCTGCCGGTACTGGCACATATAGCAGACCCTGTGGCTTTCTTTAGGCCGGTAGACAGATTCAATGAACGCTTTGAGGAGTTGCAAAGGCACCCCGATTGGTCATTTTGCTCACCGGAGCTTTTTGAATTTGAGGAGCTGATGGAACAGCAAGAAAGGCTATTGGAAGGTAACCCCGATACCACGTTTATCATTGCCCATATGGGCTCGTATGCTGAGAATTTGGGCTTTGTGGGCAAATGTCTAGACAAATACCCCAATATGTATGTGGACATAGGGGCTCGTTTGGCGGAGCTTGGTCGCCAACCTTATACTGCCCGCAAGTTTTTTGAGGTGTATCAAGATAGGATATTGTTTGCAACAGATTGCTTCCCGGGCGGGTTAGACCACCTACACTACTATGAATTCTTGGAAACTCGGAATGAGTACTTCGATTACTCTCCTTCCGAGATTCCTGGGCAAGGTCGCTGGAAGATATATGGTATCGGGTTAGATGATGAAATATTGGAGAAAGTATATAATCTTAATGCCAAGCGGCTACTGGAGCGATAGAGCATCGCTCAGTTAGGAGCTAGACTCCCTGCCTAGTAATGAGGAAGAACAGAATAGGTTTGCTAGAGATTAAGAATGAGGAATGGTACTATTTATGTGCGTTTTGGATGAGAACTCCCCTCTGGCCCTTTACTATCAGCTCAAGAGAATTCTGGAGGACAAGATAGTCTCTGGAACATGGCACGTGGGAGAGCAGATACCTACAGAAAACGAGTTGTGCGAGCTTTATGGTGTGAGCCGCATTACAGTACGGGAAGCCCTGTCTGAACTGGAGAGAGAGGGCTATATAACACGCAAGCGGGGACGGGGAACCTTTGTCTCTATACCGAGAATCGAGCAAAACCTCATGGGCATCTATAGCTTCACTGAGGAGTTTCGCAAGCGGGGTCTTACTCCTCGTAGTGAGGTGTTGGAGTTTGTCCGTCTACTCCCGGAAAGGAGCGTCCAGGAGGTATTAGGCATTGGTGAGGGGGAGGCAGTCTATTATCTCAAAAGGTTGCGCTTCGCGGATGATACCTTGATGGCCATTGAATCAACGTACTTGCCGTGCAGCCTCTTTCCGGAGCTATCTCAGGAGCGACTGATGGAAGCGCCCTTATACGACGTATTGCGACGAGACTATGATTTAGTGTTGACATCTGCACAGGAGACCTTTGGGGCCGTGCTAATCCAGCCTCCCGATTCCTCGATGTTTGGGGTAAAGCCAGGAGCCCCGGGTCTTGAACTTGAGAGGTATTCATACAGGGGCAGTGCCTGCGTGGAATACACCATCGGCATGATCAGGGGGGATAAATTCCGTTTTACCGTCAAATTGCAGTAGTGACGATGGCAAGCGGCTATTTCAATGAGAAAGAGCTTTTGAAAACCGACGAGGTATGGGTGGTGCTTAATGAAACAATATGACATCCTTACAGTAGGAGATCTATGCGCAGATCTGGTGCTTATGGGGGAAGATCTTGTTCCGGGATTTGGGCAAGAAGAGAAGTTAATCGACGGATATGCCCTGCGAATGGGAGGCTCATGTAGCATTTTTGCCTGCCAGGCTGCCAAACTAGGAATGCGTGTCGGAATTGTAGGTGTTGTGGGTGATGATGCCTTTGGACAGATTGTCCTAGATACCCTAGAAAAGTCAGGTGTTGACATATCTTTGGTCAAAATCGATCCAAATATCGAAACGGGGTTATCGGTGCACTTGCAGGAGCCGGGTGATCGCTCTATCCTAACTCACTTAGGCTCCATTGAGGCTGCCAAACCAGAAGACGTTTCCGAGGATATGCTTCATAGCACCCGGCATTTGCACATTGGCAGCTATTTCCTGCTGGAACAGATGCAACTGGCGTTTTCATCCATGGCCAAGGAAGTAAAGCGAGCCGGTGGTACCGTTAGTCTCGATACCAACTGGGATCCCGAAGAACGCTGGGGTCATGGACTAGCTGACCTTTTGAAAAGCGTCGATGTTTTCCTGCCCAATGAGAATGAGTTACAGGCTATCACGAAAATGGATAATCTGACAGATGGTCTAAGGAGACTGAAAGAAGTCATCCCAGTAGTTGCAGTCAAGCTCGGTGATGAGGGAGGTCTAGTGCAACAAGGAAATGAGGTCTGGAAGGCCATAGTGCCAGAAGTTCGGATAGTAGATACCATTGGAGCAGGAGACAGCTTTGACGCAGGTTTTCTAGCTGGGTTTCTTGGGGGCCTCCCTGTAGACGGTAGTCTCGCTATGGGTTGTGCCTGTGGCACTGCATCGGTAACGGCGGCGGGTGGTACTGCGGGTCAGCCAAGGAAGGCAGAACTAAATAAGTGGTTAGAGCAGATTCAGGTATCTTGTGTGAAGCGATCTTAAGTATATATCAGGTGACTCGCAGAGTCTATTGACTCGTATAGTCTAGCGAGGTAGTAGGGAGGCTATTTGAGTGTTTTATTCACTAAATCAGCTTGGCGAGTTGGATGACGCCACAAAGAAAGAACGGGGATTACTCTATACCCCCATGGAGATAGTAAGGCAGCCACAAGTCTGGCTTGAAACGAAGAACATGATGAAACAGCATATAGGGGAAATAGGAAGGCTTATCTCAGGGGATGAGACTATCATCCTAACGGGAGCAGGTAGCTCATATTTCGCTGGTCAGTGTGTGGAAGCGGCCCTGGCTGCTCGGCATAAAGGCATAGTCAAGAGCATCTCATCGACTGAGATTGTCATGGATCCAGAGGGCACATTGCCACACACTCCTTTTACTCTCGTATCCTTTGCCAGGTCCGGTAACAGCCCCGAGGGGAATGCTGCTTTCGAGCTAGCGGAGGCTCTCAGGCCCGGTCTAGTAACACAAGTGGTGTTTACCTGTAGTAACGAAGGGGAACTGGCGAGGTTAGCAAGGCAAAGTCAGGCTCCGGGGCTCTTGTGTGTACTGCCACCTGATACCAATGATGCTGGGCTGGCCATGACTAGTTCCTTTACCAGTATGGTTGTGGCGGGGTATGGTCTGGCCTACGGAGGGGCCCTCTCTCAATATGAAGCGATGGTTGGCGATCTAGCAAGGGCGGCAAAGAAGCTTCTAGAAGACCACAGTGAGACCCTCAAAAGCATTGCGGAAATACCCTTTGACCGTATCTTCTTCGTTGGTGCGCATCCCTTTTATGGAGCTGCCCTAGAATCACACCTGAAAGTTCAGGAGATGACCGATGGGCAGGTGGTTGGTAAGGCCGAGGATACATTGGGCTTACGCCATGGACCCATGGCGGCCATTGATGAGAAAACCCTGGTAGTTCTGTTCGCATCGCTGGACACCTATCGGCGTAAATATGAGACAGATCTACTCAAAGAACTATCTGCCAAAGAGTTAGGTTGCCAACGGGTGGTTGTCTCGCCACAGCCGGAGTCGGGCTGGACAGACCTTTGCCACCACATACTGGATTTTGGTGCGGATCTTGACTTGGCCAATGACATACTGTCACCGGTATTGGTCATTCCGGCCCAGCTCATCGGATTGTTCAAGAGCCTTGAACTGGGTTTGATGCCCGATACCCCTAGCCGCAAACAGGTGATTACGAGGGTCGTAGAGGGAGTGACTATCTACCCTTACTCCGACTAGGTAAGCACGCCTCGCCCATGGAAATGGTGGGGATGATTGTGCCAAGTGTTTGCAGTACCATGGTAATTCACGATATAATTAAGATATATCCGAATCCATGCTTGTGGCAATCCCTGTAGAGGTCAATACCTAGATAGGCTCAGTTGATTGTGTATACCCTTGTATTTGGCCGGGCTAACTAGAGTGGTGAACGGCTTCTGTGATATCTAGGTATCACGGAAGCCGTTTTGTATTGGGATGTACTGAAAAAACGTTATGGCAACCAGTTCAGTAAATAAGATCCCCCACGTTCGGGGATCTTATCTATTGTCAGCGCCGTACTGAGGAAAGGGTGATCTGTAATGGCAAGGGAGAGTCGGCAAGGCCCATGGAGAAAGCTTGATCCATGGCTGACGGCCTTGATTATAGTCATAGTCGTGAATGTGATAGTCTTGGCTCGCTCCGCAGAGCTACTGGGCCGCCCGGGGAAAGCCACTGAAGTGGAGGCTGTTAGGCAGGGGGCTGTGGCCTTGGGGGATTTCTATTCAACCCAGATCAAGGAGCAGGGGTTGGAGGCCAATGCGGCGGTGAGGGAGGCTATGGCCAAATACCGGTTTGAGGCGGAGCAAGCTATGACCAGGGATGAGATAGCGCAGGCTGTAAGCATTCATGGCCGCAACTTGGCCGATGTGATCCAAAGGGAACGGGAGTTGAAGCGGGAGCAAGTGGTCTTGGATATTGTCAGGGGGGAACCGGGCATCAGCACAGCCAAGGAAGGGGCTACTATTACTGTGCAAGTGGAAAGTGGCAAGGTTTTGATTGAAGATCCTGAAGATCTACTCTCCCAGGCGACAGAGGAAAAGCTAAAGACAAATTCCCAAGTTCGAGAATTGATGGGCATAGCTCAGATCCAGGTACGCAATGGAAAAGCGAGACTGCTAACTACTCGTAGCTTACCGGCTCAAGTACATACATTAAGACAAGAAATTAATGCCGCCCAGACTGCCCTCGAGCAAGCTATGCAAACAGGAGGGTTCGCGGAATTAACTGGCCCAGGGCTAGTAATCAAGGCCCGTCAAAGTCGGGGCCAGGCTCTAATTGAGAATGTGCTAGGCTATGACCTGAGGGATATCGTCAATGAGCTTTTCGCGGCCGGAGCCAGAGGTATTCAGGTAGGTTCGGAACGCCTGATCGCCACCAGTTCTATTCGGGCTGTAGGTGAGGGTATTTTGGTTAACCACCATGCGGTATCGACCCAACCAATAGAGGTACGAGTGGTGGGGGATCCTAAGGTATTAGCTAGTGCTCTAGATCTGATCACCCATTCACCATACTTCGGCCTAGTCTTGGATGTCGAGAAAAAAGAGACTGTTACATTGGTGGCCCATCCTTTTGATTAGAGGTGAGAGCCGTGCTGGGCAATGAGAGACTGCCCCGGTTGCCAAAATACTTGCTCTTAGTCGTAATCGCTATTCTTCTACTAGATACTCTGGCCGTGGCGGCTTGGGTAGGATGGATGCCGGTACCCAGAAAGCTCTCTGATGAGGGTGTGGCTAGGCTAGCCACCAAGGTGATGATCGACTATTATCGCCAGATGGCAAGATCTGCTGGGGTTCACAACACCGAGGCAGTGAAAAGGGCACTAGCGGACATGGAAAGGTCTCTTAAGGGGAAAGCCGTATCTGAGACTATGGCAACACTTGTCACTCAGTCACATAACGTGGAAGCAGCTATCGGATCAGAAAAGCGGCGGCACCAAAGAGAGACTATACTACGGATCATAGGACGCGACCCGAAAATACGGGGGATGGGGCAAGAGGTTGGCAAGATTCTACTGACTGGGCAAGAAGTACTGGAGGGAGCGGAGCTCTTAGGCTCCAACAGCCTTAAGCGTCTAAAGAAGGAACCGGTCTTGCACGGAATGGGTGAGCTTGTCACGGTGGAAGTGGGTGGAGGAAAGCCAAGAATCTTGTCCCCACCTCGGAATCTTGAGTATTACCATGGCATGGAGCTGGAGCTTGAGCAAATAGGGGGGCAATTGGAAAAAGTGCGCCGCGCCAGTGGTGAGGCTAGTCTCCAAGGGCCCGGGGTGATCATCAAAGCGGCGGATGCTCCAGGTGGATATTTATGGGATGAGATCGTCCACGAGCAAGATATCAGGGAGATCGTTAATAACCTCTACTTTGCCGGGGCCAAAGGGGTGCAAATAGGAGGTCAAAGGATGGGGATAGGTGGTTGGGTCAGGTGTGTAGGGCCTGTTGTAGTGGTTAACGGCAAGACCGTGGCCGCTAATCCCATCGTGATGGAAGCGGTGGGAGATGAGGGGGCGCTAAGGGAGAGCCTTAGGGAGCTGCAGGAAGTCTTTGCCCTAACGGGGAAACGTCTAGATATACAGGGGAGTGACTATCTAGAATTGGTTCCACGATGAGGGAGGGGAGTGCTTTGGAAAAGCAAGATATGAGTTTTCCTGTAGAACATCTGATTAACCAAGCGACTATTGCCCGTAAGAATGCCTATACACCTTATTCGCATTTTCCTGTAGGAGCAGCGGTATTAACCACAACTGGTGAGGTCTATACTGGCTGCAATATCGAGAATTCCAGCTATGGTGCTACTTGTTGCGCTGAGCGAGTAGCTCTGTTCAAAGCCGTATCCCAGGGACACCGAGATATTTGGGGTATTGCGGTGGTGGCAGGAAGCCAAGAGCCGGTACCACCTTGTGGCATCTGTCGCCAGGTTATGATAGAATTGGCACCACAGGCCGTGGTAGCCATGGCGAACCTGGAAGGGAAAAGGGAAGTTCGGACTGTGGCCGAGTTATTACCTAGTCCCTTTGGAGGCGGATTCCTTTGAGTACAAGGCCTACCCGTAGATTCAGAACAGAAGGTGCCGGTGAGCCGGAACGGGGCCTATCACCTATTCGGGTAGAGGAACTAGATGAGGTTGAACCCCACTTTTTGCAGGCTCTGATTGACATCGAACAAGAGGCCTTTGGCAAAGGCGGCATGAATGAATGGTTTCTTCCGGCTTTTATCCGGCGTGGGAAGGTATATTCGCTCTGGGTAGAGGGGCATGAGTGGCCGGTGGGTGTAGCGGAATGCATGGCGAGCTGGGGACGGCCTCGGTGTGCTTACCTATTTGGTATAGCAATTCGCAAGGAGTGGCGGGGCAAGGGTTTGGGTACCGATTTTCTCAAAGAGATCTGTCTGCGATTACGAGAGATGGGCTTTACTACTCTTGACTTAACGGTATCACCGACTAATATCTCGGCCTTGCGAGTATACCAGAACAAACTGGGTTTTCGGACTATAGCCTTTCACCGGGCCGAATACGGGCAAGGCGAAGATCGACTTGTTATGCGGCTGGATCTGGCCTAGATTTGTGGGGATGATAGAGTGTTTGGGGAAAAGGAAGGAGGTGGCAAGTGACTGAATTTCGTTCTGGCTTTGTAGCAGTGGTGGGGCGGCCTAATGTGGGCAAATCGACATTGCTTAACCAATTAGTAGGGCATAAGGTTGCCATCGTTTCAGATAAACCTCAGACTACTAGAAACCGCATCCATTGCATTTTGACTCGGCCTGATGCGCAAGTAGTGTTTTTGGATACACCGGGTATTCACAAACCTTTGCATAAGCTAGGGGAATACATGGTGCAAACAGCCCTGCGTACCCTCAATGAGGTTGATGCCATTTTTTTTGTGGTCGATGCTTCCAAGCCTCCTGGTAGAGGGGATGAATTCATTGCAGCTCACCTCCAAAAGGCAGATGCTCCGGTTATCCTTGTGGCAAATAAGATTGACTTGTGGGAGGATGCACCAGAGGGGAAAGGGCGCAAGCAAGTTACGCTAGATGACTATGCCAAGCTTGGAGAGTATATCACAGTCCTTCCAGTTTCGGCTTTGGAAGGAGATGGGCTAGATGAATTAGTAGACCTGGTGGTAGGGCTTCTGCCCGAAGGGCCCAAGTATTATCCTGATGATTGGGTCACTGACCATCCAGAGCAATTCATCATGGCTGAACTAATTAGGGAGAGAATCTTGCTCTTGACCAGGGAAGAGATTCCCCATGCGACAGCTGTAGTGATCGAGCAGGTGGAGGCTAGAGAAGATCGGGACTTAATCGATGTTTGGGCCACCATCTATGTCGAGCGACCTTCACAGAAAGGAATTGTAATAGGTCGGAATGGGGCTATGCTTAAACAGGTGGGGAAGCTAGCTCGGGAGGAGATTGAGGCGTTGTTGGGTTCCCAGGTAAACCTGCAGCTCTGGGTAAAGGTCAAGGATGATTGGCGAGAGAGGGCTGGGAGCCTAAGTGATCTGGGGTATACAATAGATTCGTGAGATTTCTAGTAGAATGCTTATCGAGATGTCAACGCCGCTATCAATATTCTAAAACGTTCAGGCCTGGGCGGGGCCATCGGGGATGTCCGGCAGTAGCAGGCTAGATGAACCGAGAAGCCTCGGACTTCAGTCCGGGGAGTCGTCACGCTATAGATGTTGGTGTTTCTCCAGGGGAAGGATCTTCTGGCCATTTGCGAGATACAATAGAACCAAAGGGGGAAAGGCGCAATCTGCCCCAAGGCATTGCTGCGCCTACTTCGGATGAAAGTAAGCGACTTTGATTACCACCTACCGGAAGAGTTGATCGCCCAGGAGCCGGTGGAGCCGCGAGATGCCTCCCGGCTCTTGGTGGTTCACAGGGAGACCGGTGCACTTCGGCATCGGGTTTTCCGGGATATTATCGAATATCTAGAGCCCAGTGATGTGCTGGTGATTAACGATACCAAGGTGATTCCGGCAAGACTCTTCGGTATCAAGAAGGAGACCGGCGCCAGGGTAGAAGTACTCCTGCTTAGGCGCATATCCCAGGATGTATGGGAGGTTTTGGTAAGGCCGGGTCGCCGGGTGCCCCCAGGTACTTGGCTGGAATTTGGTGATGGCGTTCTAACCGCCAAAGTGGTGGATACAACTGCCGCGGGAGGACGGGTTCTGGAGTTTATCTATCAAGGTGTCTTTGAAGCAATTCTAGATGAACTGGGCCAGATGCCCTTACCACCATATATTCATAAAGAGCTTTCAGATAAAGAGCGTTACCAGACGGTGTATGCCCGAAAAGACGGTTCAGCCGCAGCCCCTACCGCCGGTTTGCATTTCACCCCTGGATTACTGGATAGAATTGCCAGACGTGGTGTTGCCCTCTGTTCCATTACTTTACATGTTGGCTTGGGGACTTTTCGTCCTGTAAAGGTGGATAATGTTGAGGAACACAGAATGCACGGAGAATACTACTCCATTAACCAAGAGACGGCTTTAGCGATCCAGAAGGCCAAGAAGGCAGGGGGAAGGGTGGTTGCGGTAGGCACCACCACTACCCGAACTTTGGAGGCTGTTATGCAGCAGCATGGGGAACTAGCAGCTTGTAGCGGCTGGACTGATATATTCATTTACCCAGGCTTTAGATTCCAGATTGTGGATGCCCTCATCACCAATTTCCACTTGCCCCGCTCGACACTCTTGATGCTAGTTTCCGCTTTTGCTGGCAAAGATCTTGTTTTACAGGCCTACGAGACTGCCATCAAAGAGGAGTATCGGTTCTTTAGTTTTGGAGATGCCATGCTGATTCTATAGGATCACAGTTGACCATAGGGAGTTACCGGAACTGCAGTTTCGGACATACCATGCTGATCCTATGGAACCGGGCTCAAGCGTATACATTCACGTTTGTCGGTGGCAAGCAAGGATTCAAAGATAAGCAAGGCTGTAACGATAGATCTGATAGAGGGAACATAACAAGCAGAAAAGGGGGATTCTATTGCGGCCGGTGGAGTTTGATGTAACATACGAATCTCGTAACACCTGGGCTCGGTTAGGCACGCTCAAGACCAATCATGGCGTCACCCAGACTCCTGTCTTTATGCCCGTGGGTACCCAGGCGACGGTAAAGGCCACATCTCCCCGGGAGCTAGTGGAGGTGGGAGCCCATATCATTTTGGCAAATACATATCACCTTTACCTGCGGCCCGGTCACCGGCTTGTGGAGGAATCTGGTGGACTCCATCGATTTATGGCATGGAACCGGTCGATTTTGACTGATAGTGGCGGTTTTCAGGTTTTTAGCTTAGGGGATCTACGGAAGATCACCGAAGAGGGAGTAGCTTTTCGCTCTCATTTAGATGGTTCCAAGCACTTCATTAGCCCTGAAGTCTCCATGGAAATCCAGATGGCCTTGGGGGCAGATATCGCGATGGCCTTTGATGAATGTGCTCCTTACCCGGCTGATTACCAGTACACCAAGGATTCGACTCTTCTAACCTCCCGTTGGGCTAGGCGCTGTCAGGCTGCCCATACCCGGGAGGAGCAAGCCCTATTTGGCATCGTCCAGGGAGGCATGTATGCTGACTTGAGAAAACAAAGCGCCGATGATCTGGTCAGTTTGGATTTTCCTGGATACGGGATTGGGGGGTTGAGTGTAGGAGAGCCAAAGGAGCTGATGTACGAACTCTTGGAGGTGACAGTACCTCACCTTCCTAAAGAGAAGCCCCGTTATCTGATGGGTGTTGGATCACCGGATTGCCTCATCGAGGGGGTGAGTCGAGGCATTGACATGTTTGATTGTGTTCTGCCTACACGGATTGCCAGGCATGGCACTGTTTTTACCAGAAATGGCACCATGACCATACGCAATGCCGCCTATAGTCGGGACTTTATACCAATCGAGCCTGAGTGTGAGTGTTATACCTGCCAGCATTTCTCCAGGGCCTATATCCGCCATTTACTTAACACTGGCGAGATACTAGGGGTGCGATTGACCACCATTCATAACCTCCATTTTCTCCTGAGGCTCATGGAGGAAATCCGAGAGCACATCGCTGGGGATACCTTACCGGAATTCCGGACAACCTTTTTGGGGCAATATTATGGAGGGGAGATCTAGCGGGTTTTGCAGGAATGAAGTCTAGAACGAGGAAGTTAGTGTTCATTGCCCAATTTTGACGGGCAGCGAGGGAAAGGAGGGGTAGAAGATGGTGTTACTTACCGCCGCGGCAGAGCCACAAGGTAGCGTGTTTGCGCTATTTATGCCTTTCATTATCATGTTGGTAGTGTTTTATCTGTTTCTCATAAGGCCCCAGCAAAAACAGCAGAAAGAACGACAGAGCATGCTGAATGCGCTGAAGAAAGGCGACAAGGTGGTCACTGTCGGTGGCATCTATGGGGAGATTACCGCTATCAAGGATGATGAGATTACCTTGCGGATCGCAGATAAGGTAGAGATCCGTGTGTCTCGCTCCGGTATCGGGCGGGCACTAGGTTAATATAGCGTAGTCACAACTGGAGATGGTAGAAATGAGTAAAGCAGAAGGCATTAGCCTCCTGCTTTGCTTGTTTTATTGGTGGAGGTGAGCGGAGTTGCACCGCTGTCCACAAATGAAGCCACAATGACTTCTACGAGCGTAGCCCTTGTTTGACATTCGCTTCTATCTAGCCCCAAGGGCAGGGCTAGACGGAAACTAGCTCATTAGGTTTCCCCTTCTAGTTATGAGCATCCCCGGAAGGGTATCCCGCAGTATGACACTCTATCCTATCCGGCAGGAACAGAAAGGTAGAGCGTAGCTGCTATTAAGCAGCAGCTAGAGCGTAATTATCGTTTGCGTTTAGTTTAAGTTCCCACTGTTTAGCGAGGCATGGGACCTCGGCTCGCTTCCATTGCCACTCTCATCTGTGTCGAACCTAATTCACCCCCAAGTTATAAACCACATCCTTGGGACTAGTACCTAACCCTACTGGTTTTGCTCCTTTAAGATGCGGTCAATTCGCCGCTTCTCATCTCTTCTGGCGATGGCTTCTCGTTTATCATATAGCTTCTTGCCTTTGGCAAGTGCCAGTTCAATTTTGGCCTTGCCCCGCCGAAAATATACCTTAAGTGGTATGAGTGTATAGCCCCTCTCCTGGGTCTGCCCAAGTAGGCGCATGATCTCCCGCTTGTGCATTAGGAGCTTCCTAGTGCGCTTTGGCTCATGGTTAAACATATTGCCATGAGTATAGGGGCTGATATGCATATTATATAAGAAAAGTTCGCCATTTTCAACTACAGCATAGGAGTCTCTTAGGTTAGCCCGCCCCAGGCGTAAGGATTTGACTTCCGTACCTGTTAGGGCAATCCCTGCTTCGAATGTCTCCTCGATGTGGTAGTCATGGCGGGCTTTTCGGTTTTCTGCAATGATCTTGATTCCCTCTGCCACGGTCTTTCCCTCCGGCTTTCTAGTCCCAGGATAATAATACCCTACCGGGTTGACAGGCAAACTCCAGAAGGGTTGGTAAGTGAACACAGGGATAGAAACTGCCTCGATTGCACCTATATTATACGGTTAGATGGGGTGGTGTGTCAAATTCCGATCCTCGTTTTTCCAGGAAAGTCACAAACCTAAGCAAGGATCCTAGAAGAACTTGTCGAATTAGACTCCACAGGGCCACAGGTTAATGATACGATTCAAAAGGGTGAAAATGCTTAACTATAAGTCTTACAGCGGGAGGGGGAAACCAGATGATCCAAACAGAAGGGCTAACGAAGAAATTCGATGGTCTCACCGCAGTAGACAACCTAAATGTCCACGTGGAAAAAGGTGAGATCTATGGTTTCTTGGGTCCCAATGGTGCAGGTAAAACTACCACCATTATGATGCTCCTGGGGATGGAGCGGCCCACACAAGGGACAATCAAGTTGTTTGGGAAGGATCTGGCACAGAGCTATTTTGAGATTAAGCGTCGTGTCGGTGTGCTATCCGAGTTTCAATTCCTGTATGAAGATATGACGGCTAAGGAGTATCTGCGATTCTTTGCCGACTTGTATGAGGTGGAAAACCCGGACAGGAAGATCGATGAGGTACTAAGTCGTATTGATCTACTAGACAGGCAACATGAACTACTCAGTGGTTATTCCAAAGGGATGAAACAGAAGTTGGGTATGGCGCGGGTTTTACTTCATGATCCGGATCTGTTAATCCTCGATGAACCACAGTCATCATTGGATCCCTATGGGATTAAGGAAATTCGGGATATTATCATGGAGGAGAATAGTAAAGGAAAGACCTTATTCATATCCTCTCACATCCTATCGGAAATCGAACGGACATGCCATCGCGTAGGTATCATCCATCATGGTAAGCTTCTGGCGGAAGATGACATGACACACTTGAAACAGCAGGTCACGAGCGAGATGGAGATTGCAGTTGAGCTAGAAGCATATAACGATGCTATCGGAGGAGACCTCAAGGAGCAGGAATTTGTCAATTCCGTAACCCACGAGGGCAATAAGCTAACCATCAAGACTGATGTCGGTGAAGACCACCGGGCCGAGATTTCTCGGATAATATCCAGTAACGGTGGGGTAGTACTCTCTATGGTGGCTAAGGAGATAAGCCTGGAAGAGGCTTTTGTGATCATTACAGAAAAGAACCTTTCCTTGCTGACAAAGGAGGGGCAGGCATCGTGAGCAAAATGAAGTATAGGCGTAATGCCATTGGTGTAATTGCCCGGCGGGACATTAAGTCCACCGTTAATGGCATAGGTATTTATGTGGCGGCATCGTTGGCTTTCTTGGTGGCGATGCTATTTGTGCGGAGCAATCTCAAAGGTGTCACCGAGAACGGCCTGATGGTTATGGTGAATCCCCTTAACTATCCACTGTTTATCGCAGTGATTATCGGGGCTACCTATCTAGCTCTGACTTCTACCATCTCGGTGGCAAGGGAGCGAGATCAAGGGACCCTGGAAGTGCTTTTCTATGGTCCTGTGGATAGCACCACCTATATCACTGCTAAGTTCGTAGAACAGATAGTGACTTTCCTAGGGCTAATCGTAGTCTATATTGCAGTCTTTTTCATAATATCCAAGATGACCAATTTCGGGATGGATGGCAGTTTCTTGGCGATGGCAGGCCTATCGGTGCTCCTTGCGGCATCGATTGTGGCTTTTGGCTTGCTGTTATCCACGGTTTCCAGAAGTGCCCGGACTTCGGTTATAGTGCTTTTGGTGCTGCTTTTGGCATTTCTCGCCATTGATATCGTCGCGGGCATTCTAAATAGCATGTCAGCTAAAGACATGTCAGCTACCCTTATCTATGCTAGGGTAGCGGTGGATATGCTGAATCGAGGTCTGAAGTGGATCTCACCCTTTGCTTATCTTAATCGGGGTATTGCGGCAGTAGGGTTGGGAGTTGCCAGTCAGATCCTCAGTAGTATCGGTGCCTCTTTGCTATACACTGTTGTCCTTTTGGCTTTGGCTGTCCAGTTCCTGGATCGTAGGGGGGTTCGTAAATGAGGAACAAAATCTTGTGCATTTCGATACTGGTTATCGCTTTACTCATGGCGGTCGGCAGTGTGCAAGCGGCACCCCCTCAGCGGGAAAAGCAAAATGTGTATGGGATTACTCCTTGGACCGGCAAAGAGTATGGTGGTACCTTCGCACCAAAAGGTGTAGATAAGATCCACCTTTTGGCTGGTGAGAATAACGTACTCAATACACTAGAGACGGAAGTGTATTTCTGGCCTATCACCAATGAGTATATGGCCAACTGGTTCGAGAGCAAGGTTGTGATTGATGGTAGGCTTCAGATCCTGCAAGATGGTAAAGAAATCAAGGTGCTGGAGAGGCAGCCTTATGTGCATGTATATCCCCAAGGCTTTTACGGCGGTGTCTCCAAGCTGGTGGTGGGAGATGAAGCCGAAAAGAAGTACCAGGAGTATCAACAGGCCATCGATGATTATTGGAAGGCCATTAGTGACTACCGTGAGGCTTATGCAGCCTATGAACAACAGATGGCTGAGATCCTAAAGGAAGTCACCGAAACTGGTAAGACCTATGCGGAGGAGGAACTGCCCAAGGCCCCCGAGCAGCCCGAGCCACCGACTTTGTATGTTACCGGTGTGACAGAGGCCTTCATCGTTAACCTACCGGTGGGTGAATATGCAATTCGCACAATTGATGCCGATGGCAATACCGTTGAAGGGACTGACAAAAAGCTCAGTGTCTTTGAGAAGCGGCGGAGTGGAGTTGGCTACCAGATTATCCCGGAGAGCAAATGGACCCGTCCGGTACAATCCGATGATGCTACCCAGATTCTATATCTTGAGGGTACCAGAACCATGTATCTGAAGGCCTTTCATGAAGCAGAGTACAATCAGCATGATTTTCTGCGGATGACGAGCCTGGAAAAGCCCTTGGCTGGTAAAGGGGCAGAAAGTGCTTATATGTGGGTACATGAAGAAGAGGTGCCCGATACCAAGGTTCAGGTTCTCCAGGCTGGGGAAGTCGTCATGGAGGTTCCTACCAAACCCTACTATGTCAAGCAAACACCGGGCTATGCCCTGGGCTATGATATAGTTGAGTTTGATGCAGAGTCAGATGAATTCTTAGGAAGAAAACCTAGCTTTGAAGCCGTCAAACTGGAGCTCGGGCCGGGCAGCTATCAGATTCGGGTGGTGGATGCCACAGGGCAAGTCCTCAAGGGGAGTGTCAGAGATATCCGCTCTGTGAATGTAGTGCCCATGTGGCAGCTATACTTGCTTTCTTTGGTACCACTTATCTTTGGTTTAGTTGTAGTCCTACGTCGGCGCAACCTACGCCTGAAGGCGGCTAAACCGGTGACTGCCTAGGGCTTGTCTTCTAGGAGACCAGCTCTGATGGCTAGAGAGTGTGGAGTTGGATATGGCAGGGTGTCCTTGCGGCACCCTGTTTTCTTTTGTGGTAGAGAAGGGGAGTCATAAGTAAATCACTCTTAGTATAATAGTTATCTGGAAGCTACCTTGGAGCCATAACTGGCCTCATGGCAATACAAGGGAAATCGGGGGTTGTCAGCTTGTATGATCCCGGGTTTTGGCGCAAATTTAGGAGAATGGGACTAATCACCATTACCATGTGTTTGGGTATTGGTTATCTCGTCATTTCTGCCTATACAGTAGGACTCGGCCTAAGGCAGGTAATACCTACCCGGGTTGTTTCAGGATTCCTGCCACCATCAGATCGTGGCGTGATCGAGGCAGTAGTGCGTGATGTGCTTGGCAATGCTATCCCTCAAGCTAGAATCGAGGTTTTGGATGCCAAGGTTACATGTGACCAGCAGGGTAGGTTTCGGATAGAGAATGTACCGGTGGGAACGGTTGAGCTTTCGATTAAGGCGGCGGGGTTTCAAGATGCAACCATCCAAATCTTAGTTGAGCCTGGAGTTAATTATCCTCGGATTAGTCAAGACACTGGGCTGTGGCCCCTGGATTTCTACATACGCTTTCATGCCTTTACCAATTCCTTAGAGGATACAGACACTAGACTGCTATTTGGATTGGTGGAAGTGGTGAACCCTGGCAAAGGAGCTCTTCTAGTTAGTCGAATAGAAGTACGAGATCCCCGGGGGCAGGTGGTTTATGATCTGTTGGAATCAGAGGAGGTTATGAATCATATCAGCCAGACATACAATCTGCAGCTGGTGATGGAGCCTGTCCCGGCCTACGTTATTCCTCCGCAAGGTATTGTTGTCTTCGAGCTAGACGCTTTGCCAAGACCCCGTAGAGGAGAGTACCATCTGTGGCTAGCTTATGCTACCCCCAAAGACCACCAGCGGGGTCGGTTTTTGGCTGTTCATCTAGCCGATGAAATGAATTTTGATCCAGACCTCGATCCCCACACCCCCTGAAATACTTTCCTATAGACTATCGTATTTCCAGTACTCCACAAGGAGCCTTAAGTTTCATGTCGAAAATATTGAGGTACAAGCCCTTTTTCGGGTTATCCAGTCCGCCGTTGGCGTATTTCGGGGAATTTTGCGAGGGGTGAAGTATAGTGTCACCCAGGCACAAAAATCGGAGAAAAATTTATGGGCTCCTACCGCTCACAATCGGGCTCTTGCTTTGCTTGGGTACAGCTAGTGCCCTAGCCTTTGATGTGTGTTTTAATGGTGTCCCGGTAGAACTAACTACCCGCCCATCATTGAAACAAGGTAAAGCCATGCTGCCCCTGGAGTGTCTGGCAAGTCCTCTGGGGCTAGATATAGAGTGTGAGGGTGTAGGGGACACCATCTCATTACTGATGCAAGACAGAGCTATCCTCCTCTCAGGAGACAGCACCGAGGCGATAGTCAACGGTATCCCTGTGGATCTAGGGGTATCTCCGTACTGGAAGGAAAACCAGATTATGGTGCCTATAAACTTTGTTGTGGATGCTCTTGGCCTCTCTGTAGGTTGGGATGAGGGTGGACAAGTCCTTCAGATCAAAGGCGACATTGAGTCTCCACAAGAAACCCCCATTACTGCACCTAGCCAGAAAAAATCTGGGGTGCCAGCGGGAGGCCGGCAGGGAGAACCACTACAGGAAGAAGCCATACACCAAGAAGAACCTGATTTGCCATCCACAGAGGATATCGTGACTAGAGAGATAGAAAAGGTCACGACTGAGCAGGGCACACACCCTCTACAGCTCACCCGGGT
>JAAYSL010000058.1 GCA_012518315.1 Bacillota bacterium
CGGTGGCAGGATATCATGTGGAAGGAATTCATTTTGGATGATCAAGAATGTGGCGGAGTTTACTTCCTTGTTTTCAATGATCACAGGTGTGCCGAGGCCAAAGATACCTATCATACCCTTGGCCTTTGGAATCAGGCGTGGTTTTGCCAGGTACGCACTGCTTACGGTGTAATGTGGTATGGGAGACAGCGCCGCGATTCTCTAGTATACGAAAAAGCACTTAGGATGATAAGCCTGGCCTTAGCAGCTCCTCAGGAGCATGGAATCTTTCCGACAGTTTACTCGCAAAGCCCTGACGGGGATTGGAATGCCGGTAGATGGCACTACTCCTGTAATCGTAGGCCGAAAGGTCATACTGAGTACTATCATACAACGGATTGCTCATGGACGGCTTTCTGGCTTCTAAGAATCTACAGGGATTTGCTTAAAGATGACAGGATAATGGACTTTTGTGTGCGGTATGGCGATTTCCTGGTAAATCAACAGGAGCATAATGGTGCTATTCCCTCGTGGGTAAGAACCGGTGACTTCACCCCGTCGGAAATGCTGCGATATAGTCCCCAAACATCGGTTTCAGCCATGTTCCTTGGTGAGCTGTATCGCTTAAGCGACGAACCAAGCTACTTGCAGGCTGCTACACAGGCTATTGATTTTGTTTTAGAGAGTATCGTGCCCAGTGGCCTATGGGAGGATTTTGAGACATATTTCTCCTGTTCGGGGGTTTGGGATGGCAAGCAACCGGGTCAGCCGGATCCATATACGGGTGTGTTCAATCAAAACACGTTGGGAATATATTGGACGGCAGAAGCTCTCCTGATTATGTACCAGATCACCGGTGATGAAAACTATATCCGTTGGGGGATACGGATCCTTGGGGAGCTAAGCCTATACCAACAAGTTCACGATGGAGCGGGTCTTCTTGACATCAACGCTTTTGGTGGATTTGGTGTGATGAACACCGACGCAGAGTGGAATGATGCAAGGCAAAGTGTGTTTGCCCCCCTTTACCTCGCTTATTATGACGAAACAGGGAACCGTGAGTATTTCGAACGGGGCATAGCTGCGCTCAGGGCGTCTTTTACACTAATGTACATTCCCGAGCATGATGTGGTCAGAGCGTTGTGGGAAAAGACTTTCCCCTTTATGGGGGAGGGGGACTACGGGTTTATGATGGAGAATTTCGCCCATAATGGTCGTAATGGTCCAATAGGTGCGGCTTGTCATTACGATTGGGGGCCGGGCTCTGCTGCCAGTGCCGCTGCATGTGTGGAATGCCATTATGGTGATGTCTACCTGGATCTGGTCTATGGTCAAATCTTCGGTATTGATGGTGTCAGTGCCAGAATAGATGATAGAACCGGGGAGATCGTTATCCAGGAGAAACTGGGTATCGAGAGAAACATTACCTTGGTACTTCGTAGTCAACATAGAATGCGCAAGCAAATAACCGCAATGATAGGAGCCGGACTAGTTATTCGCTTGTCCATAGATGACTTGTCCACGCAGGTAACAGATACAGGCACTACTGTATAGACATAATTAGAAAGGTTGGCTAGACATGAGTAGGGGATTTCGTGATATTCTTCAGTCGGCTCAGAATGGGTCAATACTGAACAAGGAGCAAGCTCTTATGCTACTTGGCATAGGCAATGGAACTTCAGAGTTCTATGAGCTTCTTGCAGTTGCAAACGAGCTGACAAGAGAAGCATTTGACAACAAGGGTCTTGTGTTCGGCCAAGCTGGGATCAATGCCGAGCCCTGTACAAAGAATTGCAGATTCTGCTCCCTGGGGAAGGGGCACTACTCTTTAAGTTCTATTTGGCGAAGAAGCGAAGAGGAGGTCATGGCCGAGGCACGCTCTTTCATTGAAGCCGGTGCCAATGATGTTTTTCTGATGACTACTGCTGACTATCCAGTAGATGAATTTCTAGAGATAGGCAGGGCAGTCAGACGAATCACACCAGATAGTGTAAGGTTAGTGGCAAATATCGGGGACTTTGATGATGATACGGCCAAGGATCTGCGCAACGTGGGGTTTACCGGGGCCTATCATATTCACCGGCTTCGGGAAGGTGTTGATACCGGCATACCACCCGAGGTGCGACTTAGGACTCTGGATGCCATCAAGGGTGCTGGGCTTGAGCTATACTATTGTGTTGAGCCTATCGGTCCAGAACACACCTATGAGGAACTGGTGGCAGAAATGCTAAGGGCCCAAGAGTACGATGTTGGAGTTATGGCTGTTATGAGGAGAATCCCCGTACCGGGGACGCCTCTGGCGACCAAGGGTCAAATCTCAGCCTTGGAACTGACTAAGATCGCCGCTGTGACTCGCTTGGTTGTGCAGCCCCATCGGGCGATGAATGCCCATGAGCCAGTGCAAATGAGCCTTCTTGCAGGGGTTAACCAGGTATACGCTGAAACAGGGGCTAATCCTAGGGACGCAGAGGCGAATACTGAGCGCAACCGGGGGATGTCGGTGGCTAGAGCTAGGCAAATGCTAGCTGATGCTGAGTACGAGGTCTAGGTAAGTGCTCCGGTAAGTCTCGTGAACCGGAGCACAGATAAGAAGAGTTGAATAGCCGGTATAGGATGGTAACGGTCGAATAAAAGAAGTGGTGACGGGATTTCACCTGTGGCTCCATGGACTCCTTTGACTAGGAGCGGGATCCAGAGGGTAGGATCCCGTTTTTCTGTGTAATGCAGAAACAACTGAAGGCTGGAACTAGACCGGGACGTTCTTGACTTGTCGGTCCGCGGGATTCAGCCATTGACATCTATGAAGAAGTGGGATACACTAAGATCAAAATTCCAGAGATAGCGGTTTATGGATATAGATTATTTCAAAGAGGTGCGATATGGCTGCTGCAACCATACAAAGTGTGGAAAAAGCATGGGATATACTTTTACTACTTGCCAAAAACGGCCCACTGAATCTATCAGAGATAGCCGATACGATTGAGACGTCGAAAGCTACCACTTTTCGTATCCTTACTACATTGACTGGAATCGGTCTACTTGATCAGATCGAAGATGGCAAGAAATACTGTATCGATTACCGAGTGCTTGAACTAAGCTATTATACTCTTGAAAGCTCAGTACTCAAGAAACAAGCCAATCCTTATCTATATGAACTGGCGGATGCCACGAAGCTCATTGCTTGCCTAGGAGTTATCTCAGGCCATGTGGCTGTGACAATTGATAAGGTATCTTTACACAATCCCTTTTCTGTTCTAAAAGAGGAGATCGGGGTCCTGGTGCCTGCCCACGTTTCTTCTGTTGGCAAAGTGATACTAGCCTACTTGCCTCCGGAGCGTGTTGAGCAATTCCTGGAAGACTATTCCTTTACCACATACACAACAGTAAGCATAACCAATAAATCCGAGTTTCTTGCAGAACTTGAAAGAGTAAGAGAAGTTGGATACGCCTTTAATGATCAGGAGTGGAAGAAGGGCATATGCAGTGTCGCCATGCCCATATTTAACTATGAGGCTAAAGTGGTGGGTGCGGTGGCCATTTCCCGAGAGGATCATCTACATGGGGAGATCGATGATCCGAGGAAGGCGTTTACCGCTGATCTGATGCGTTCCTTGCGTGAAGTTGCTAACAAGATCTCTTTTAGCTGTGGTTATCATTCAGTACAGATGCTACAGGAGTCATCGGTTTGGCGCAAATAGACCCCCACGAGAGGCAGAAAGGGTGAGCTCATGCAGGTTGTTTACGAAGCAGCAAGGCAAATACCCGTAGTAGTAACACCAGATGTGCTAGTTATCGGTGGGGGGCCTGCGGGTATTGGCACAGCATTGTCGGCGGCACGCAATGGTATGGATGTTCTCTTGGTAGAGCGGTATGGTTTTTTGGGAGGCAACTTGACAAACGCCCTAATTAATCCGATTTTCACATTCCACGACATCGAGGGAAGACAGGTTGTCATGGGAATAGCTGAGGAGATTGTAAGCCGCCTTCAGGCGAAAGGTGGTACTCTGGGGCATGTTACTGATCTTACGTTCGATAATGCCTCTATGACACCATTTGACCCCGAGATTATGAAGATCGTGTTGTTGGAAATGATGGAGGAAGCTAAGGTAGAGCTGCTTTTGCATACATGGGCCTCAGACGTTATTGTCCGTGGCGGAAAAATACACGCTGTGATCGTTGAGAGCAAAAGCGGGCGCCAGGCTATCTGCCCCAAGGTTGTGGTAGATTGCTCCGGTGATGCAGATGTCGCCGTAAAAGCCGGTGCTCCCTATGATAGCGGCAGAAAGCAAGATGGGGCCACACAGCCCGCTTCTTTGTTCTTTCGTATCGGTGGAGTAGATAGTCATAAGCTAAAGGATTGGATGAAGGCGAATCGGGATCTACTGAAAGATTCTCCCACTGATGATGAGATAGATGACCAAAAAGCTATAGCATTTCTTGGCCTAAGGCAGCTAGTCAAAGAAGCTATGGAGAAGGGAGATTACCCGCCAGATGCTGCGCCACGGATGCTTTTCTATCAGTTGCCCAGGAGTGACCAGGTTGCGGTAAATGCATCGCGGCTTCAAGAAATTGATGGTACTGATGTGCAGGATTTAACCAAGGCAGAGATTCTTGCCCGGAAGCAAGCTTGGTGGATCCACCATTTCCTAAAAAAATACGTGGGTGGATTCGAGGATTCTTTCATACTGGATACTGCTTCACAGGTAGGCATACGTGAGACAAGGCGCATCATTGGGGATTATACACTAGATGAAAATGATGTGCTTGCCGGACGTAGTTTCGCCGATGGTATTGCGTGTGGTACTTTTGCCATAGATATTCATCCACCCGAGGGTGAGCAACAGATTTTTACTGGATCCGGTAAAGCTGTCTATGAAATACCTTACCGGTGTTGTTTACCTCAAGGGCTAGATAATCTACTGGTGGCAGGCAGAAGTATTTCTGTCACCCATGAGGCTTTTGGCTCAATCAGGGTAATGGCCACGTGTATAGCTGTAGGCCAAGGAGCGGGTCTAGCTGCGGCACTTGCCACTAAGGCGGGGTCGAATACCCGGGCAATAGACACTGACCTTTTGGTTGAAAGCCTAATCAATCAAGGACAGTTTCTTCTAAAAGACGGTGTTAAGGCGACCATCAACTCCGAGCTGAAGCTCCATCGTCAAGAAGGCTCCGGGGAGAATGCCAGTCACTACAATCCCTTTGCGGCCAAGATGAATTCACGGGAGTAACCATGGGACTAAGGCGCAGCCAATGGGATTCCAGGAAAGAGGTGCGAGATTTGCGAGCAAAGATTATTATCGATGAACACCGACGGCTAGGGAAAATCGATCCCAATATATATGGGCAATACCTTGAGCATGTCGATACAGCTGATAACTGCATATACAATGGGGTGTTTCACGCGGATTCCCATTTGTCTGATGAGGTGGGTTTAAGGCGAGATGTAATCGACTGTGTGAAAGACATGGCAGCACCCATTGTTCGCTGGCCCGGGGGTTGCTTTGCTGATATCTATAGATGGGAAGACGGAATCGGACCCCAGGCATCCCGTCCTGTAAGACGCAACTGGTACTGGTCTGGCATAGAATGTAACCAATTTGGCACTGATGAGTTCTTGAGTTGGTGCAAAAAGACTGGCGCTGTCCCCTATATTAATGTAAACATGGGTACCGGGACACTAGACGAGGCGATTCGCTGGCTGGATTACTGCAATGGTACAGAACCGACAACCGAAGCAATGAAAAGAGCTGCTAATGGTCATTCCGAGCCCTATGGGGTTAAGTATTGGGGCTTAGGCAATGAAACTTGGGGCGAATGGGAGCCAGGCCACTCAGATGCCCAGACATATGCTAATCGCTTGCGGGAATGGGCTCAGTTTTTCCGGAAAGTCGATAAGAAAGTGAAATTGCTGGGTGTTGGATCTGCCCAGGCCAATGATCCCGATTGGGATACTACAGTCCTAAAGACTGCTGGTCATCTCATCGATTACCTGACAATACATATTTATGCCCACACTACCCATCTGTTTGAACCAGAGGATTACTATCCTACCGTTACCAATTCTGTCTATTTTGAAAAGCAGCTTCAGAGAATGGCACAGGTGGTCCAGGTTGTCAGTGAACAAATGGGTTACTCCCATAGAATCAAGCTATCACTAGATGAGTGGAATATCCGGCATCTAGACCGACGGGAAGATGGTTCCACTTTCCTGCGTAGGCGCAGTAGTCGCACTCTAAAAGATGCTCTCTTTGCAGCAGGCGTGTTCCATGGGATGCATCGGCTCTGTGAGGATGTCGGCATGGCCTGCTACGTATTCCTGGTTAATGGTAATGGCGTCATTGAAGCAGATGATCAGGGAGTGGTTAAGACTCCTCTTTATCATGTTTTCAAGGCTTATCGGGAATTAATGCAGGGAATTGCCTTGGATGTGGTAAGGGTTGAGAGCCCCAGTTTTCTGACTCCAGTTCGACAAGGACACCTGGAAGCCATCAATCGGGAGGTAGACTACTTGGATGTATCTGCAGCTCTTACAGAAGATGGCGAAAGTATGACGGTGGCTCTGATTAACCGCCATAGGGATGCCACTATTGATGTTGAGCTCACACTACCGGGATGGGCAAAACCGACGACTAGTCGGATTCTTTACGATGATGACGTTTTGGCTACCAACGATAAGTCGCACCCAGATCGGGTCAGATTTGTGAAAAATCCCATCCCAGATTGGAATAGCATCATAGAATGCCCGCCACACTCAATTGTTATCCTTAGCTGTGGGAAACACAGCTAAGGTAGTGTGCTGTGTGCCATAGGCGGGGAGGGAGTTGGTGGGAGAGGAGGTGCTGGGACAGCCGTAAGTCCGGCAGTGACTGGTCTACTTTTGAGACAGGTGGAATAAGAAGCTCAACAAGGGAGGAGTCAAGGATTATGCTTAGGAAGTTTTCTGTCGCGTTAAGTACTATGCTTGCATTGATGTTGCTCATATCTTTTGCTGCGGCCGCTGCACCCGCTGAGCTACGTTTCCTATGGTGGGAATCACCCCAGAGGGTGGAAAGTATTCAAAGGCTGATCGATGAGTATGAAAAGGCTCATCCAGATGTGAGCATCAAGCTAGAGTCAATACCATGGGATGAATACTGGCAGAAACTGCCCATTCTGATAGCTGCCGGCAGGGCTCCAGATATCATGTTCATGGTCTCCGGCAATGTTCAGCGCTATGCTGAGATGAATGCCTTGCTAGACCTGAGGGAGCCATACGTATCTCAAGAGGTTATCGATGAAATGTATGAACCCCATCGGGCTATGGTAACCTATCAGGGTAAGATCTCTGCCTTACCTTTCACATTAACAACGGTGACGCCATTCTATAACAAAGACCATGCCGCCAAGGCCGGTATCGAGCCTCCAATGACTCCTGAAAACGCCTGGACATGGGAAGAGTTCAAATTGGCTGCTGCCAAGATGAAGCAGGCAGCAGGTAGCCCCTATGGAGTAGGTCTTGGTACCCGAGATTTTTGGCTGCTGCCGTTTATCTATCAGAATGGCGGGGCTGTCCTAAATGAAGCTAGAACCGGTTCGGCCATTAATTCGCCTGAATCGGAGGAAGCTTTGGCCTTCCTCCAGGAGTTGGTCACCGAGGGAATTGCTGCTTCACCAGTGGATCAGTCAGTAGGGGATCTCTTCCCGGCTGGTCTTATGCCCATGAGTTTCGGTGGCCATTGGGATATGGCGAGATTCGAGACTGTGATCACGGATTTTGACTATGGAGTTACGTTCTTTCCACAGCGCAAAACCAGTGGTGTCGGTCTGGGTGGAGATTTCTTGGCGGTATACTCCAAGACCCCTTACCCGAAAGAGGCAGCAGAATTTGTTGCTTGGCTGACTTCAGCAGAGGCTAATGGCCAGTATATTGCTGAGAACTACTATCTCTCTCCAAGGCAGGGGGCCAAGGTGACATATCCTAGTCGCCAGGAGGAGATGAATCTGGCTCAGAAACAGGCAGAGCTTGCTTCAGTGAGGCTCACTGCCGATCGTGCTATTCCCGCGTGGGATAAATTCCTACAGGTGATACACTCGGAATTCCAGATGGTCATGATCGGTGACAAAAAGCCCGCTGATGGCCTCAAAGCCATTGAGTCTGCCATTAACAAGACTCTTCAGTAACCAGTGATGGGGAGGGGCAGCTAAAGCCCCTCCCAATAGGTCTGATGAATGCTAGTGTTCTGCTTGGGGGAGATCTGCAATGGCAAAGGTCAATAGGTCACTAACAGGAACAATGGGTAGAAGTTGGCTAAAGGACGCTCAGTTCACTCCACTAGCTTTCTTGGCACCGACTATTGTACTACTTGTGGCTTTTGCATTCATACCGATGATTTGGGGGCTAGCTCTGGCTTTTACGGACTATCCCATTTTGCTGTCGCCGAAGTTCATTGGTCTGGACAACTTCCGACGCCTCAAAGACGATCCGGTATTTTGGGCATCTTTACGCAATACTTTTTCCTATATTATCGGTACTGTGCCGCCCCGGATCATACTGGGATTCGTTGTGGCGTTACTACTAAACCAGGCTATCCGGGGACGCAATATCCTGCGGGCAATGTTTTACTTTCCAGTAGTGGCACCACTTGTCTCAGTTTCCCTGCTTTGGCAATGGATGTTTAATACACATTTCGGCGTCATCAATGGCATCTTGCGAATGCTAGGAAGGGCACCTGTCCCTTGGCTAACAAGCTCCAAATACGCGCTTCCGGCCGTGATGATCATGAGTGTATGGAAGACGGTGGGCTGGAATATGGTAATCTTCCTAGCCGGTTTACAGGGAATATCACCGTCATACTATGAAGCCGCTGAGATTGATGGAGCCAATCGCTGGCAATGTGTGCGTCACATCACACTGCCTCTCCTGCGGCCCATCATCTTGCTGGCACTGGTGATCTCAACCATTAACTCATCTAAAGTCTTTGAGCAGGTATACATAATGACTGGCGGGGGTCCAGGGTATAGTACCATGACTCTGGTACAGCAGGTCTACCACTCGGCTTTTCAGAGTTATGAGATGGGTTATGCGTCTGCGATATCTCTTGTGCTTTTCGCTATAGTCATGATCCTATCAGTAATCCAGTTCAAGTACTTGGGGGCTCGTACTGATGAATAGAATCACTGCTACACAGGGTGGTAAGGCAAGTACTATTGCCCGTTATATCGTTTATATGATCCTAGTCTGCACAGCGGTGACCATGATATTTCCCTTTGTCTGGATGGTGTCCACCGCCCTTAAACCAGATAATGAGCTGTATCGGTTTCCCCCCAACCTGATTCCCAACAAGGTCATGTGGTCCAACTTAAGCCGTGCATGGTCTAGTGGCCCATTTAATCGCTATTTGTTTAATACGGTGTTAATCACGATCATTACTACATTTATCACATTACTCTTGAGTTCGCTCGGTGGTGTAGCTTTCGGAAAGTACAAGTTTAGAGGGCAGAATCTCGTGTTTGCCATGATTCTGGGAGTGATGATGATCCCGCCTCAGGTCACCCTTATACCGAATTACCTTATTC
>JAAYSL010000059.1 GCA_012518315.1 Bacillota bacterium
GATAATAAAAGGTCCGGCCAGCGGCCAGACCCACCCGCAACCTCGGAGGACTAAAAGATGGGTATGCGCAGACCGCCCCACCCCACCAGCCCACCATCATCTGTATGGTAATTCATCTGCAAAAAGACTAGGGCTGCTTCCACGCCCCCAATGAGATAGCCATTGAATAATGCACTGTTTTCCAGACTAACTCCAAGGCCTGCATAGAGATTAACATACTCCATCTCAATGGGAATCCGATATACTCCCTCTATATCTAGGGGATGATCTTCGGTCAGTTTCACATGAAGGGCTACATGAACATTAGGCATCACCCTGTAACGCAAGCCCAGCTTAAAACCTTCCTTAGAGGCAGCCACATCTCCAAACAAATTCATCGGTTTGTCGGCTTTTTCTAGCCGCATCTGCATATCTAACTTATAGTCGATGGGCTCATCCGCCAAAACCGTACCACTCATACCGATCAGCAAGATACA
Source organism: Bacillota bacterium (assembly GCA_012518315.1). Classification (GTDB taxonomy): domain Bacteria; phylum Bacillota; class Limnochordia; order DTU087; family DTU087; genus JAAYSL01. Next base: position 477 of record JAAYSL010000059.1, read on the forward strand.
TACCAACATGATTAGCCATACCCTGTGTTTTCTCAAATTAACACCACCCCTTTTGCAGTCTGCTTGCTGAGTTTTTCTGTTCTGGTATTCGTTACCGGGCAGGGAAATTCCTGTCCTTGCCTATTGGGTCTGTGAGTTTATCTGCGGTGATTTGGTCCTGGCTGGCAGGTTGTCTTCTTGGTTAGGTACTAAGGCAGCAGGTTTATCCATCTTGGCGCAGAAGTAGCTACCATTGAGCACTTCTTGCAGTCGCTAACACAGCCAGGCCTTACGCTTTCTGGTGTTTGATAGCCGGGCACAAGGCCATCATGACAGGATAACAGGTGATAGCCATGGATTACGTTAGAATAATCGTTAACCCCCAGGCGGGCAGAGGCCGTTCAATCAATGCCTTATCCAAGGCCGAGCAGGTTCTTACCAAGGCGGGTTGGCGTTGTGAGATTGCATTCACCCAGGCACCGGGTCACGCTATAGAATTGGCTCGGATGGCCGCAGCTCAGGGTGTCCCTATAGTAACCGCCATCGGTGGAGATGGTACCGTCAATGAAGTGATTCAGGGTATTACTGGCACCGAGACTGCTTTGGCAATTATCCCCGGGGGAACGGGTAATGACCATGCCCGTTCTTTAGGCATACCCCTGGCTCCTGCCCAGGCCGCTACCCTACTTTCCCAAGGAAAGATCATCAAAATGGATATTGGCCATGAACGGGATCGGCATTTTGGCTGCCTTGTCTCTATTGGCTTCCCTGTGGATGTGATTCATCATACCAATACTAAGCGTCGCTTCCTAGTAGGCTCCTTAGCTATTCTCAGTTCTGTTTGGCAAACACTAAAGGACCTCCGCTTCCATAGAGTGACACTTACTTTAGATGGTGAGCGGCTATCTGTCTCTACTTGTGGCATCTTTGTCCTAAATACCCCTTCAGTAGGAGGGGGCCTGAGATTTTCACCCACCGCCGATATTACCGATGGATTTTTTGATGTAGTTGTCATCGGCGAGCTGACCCGGCTGGAGTTACTCTGTACCTTGCCCAAGGTATATGTGGGCAAACACCTTAACCATCCGGCTTTTCATCTTTATCGTTGCCGCAATGTGCAAATCGAGACTGCCGAACCCCTACCAAAGATGTTTGATGGTGAAGTGATCGGCTATACGCCAGTGGAAGCCTTTCTTGAGCCCAAGGCCCTGAGGGTTTTGGTGCCAGCTAGCTTCCCTGTCGAGGGCGAGGCAGTATCACTTCTAAGAAAAGCTGCCAGTGCACTAGTCTTGCCGGCTGTTAGTCTCCCGGGGCTATGATGAGATTTCCCCCATTTTCCCGAATAGCCAGAGCCGTGGCCCGGTCAATACCGGGATCGGTGATGATCTGTGTGAAGTTGGCCAATTCATCGATCCGGGCAAAGGCTCGATGACCCAGTTTACTTGAATCAACCAATGCAAACTTCTCCTTGGCCGCGACCAGCATGGCCTTTTTGAGCTCGACCTCCAGTTCGTTACTATCGGTTAGCCCGCCATCTGGGGTCAGCCCCTTGCCAGACATAAATACCTTGTCCACATAGTAACCACTAATGGCCCGCTCTGCTAAGGGGCCAGCAAAAGCTAGGGTGCGCTCCCTAAGATTTCCCCCGGTACATATGACTCGAATTCCTGGTCGCCCGGCCAGCTCCATGACACACTGAATGGAATTGGTCACCACAGTAAGGTCACGACGGCCAGTCAAGTGTTTGGCTAGCCAAAGGGCTGTAGTACTGGCATCGAGGATGATAGTCTCACCCTCTTGCACTAGAGTTGCTGCGTACCTCGCAATGATATTCTTCTCCTCCCGATGGCTTTCCACCCGTCTGGCAAAGGGCAGCTCAAGCCCGGTGCCATTGATATTCACTGCGCCTCCATAGGTGCGCTTTAGATATCCCTCTTTTTCTAGCTCCTCTAGGTCCCGGCGGATAGTCTCTTCTGTCACATCAAAGAGAGTGCTTAGCTCCGCCACCCTGACAGATCCATGTTGTTCAGCCATCCGAGCGATATTGGCCCTTCGCTCTGCCGCTAGCAAGCTTCGACCTTTGCTTTTCTCGACCATTGGAGCTTTCTGGCTCTCGTAGTGATTCTCTTCCTTTTGCCCCATTGTACTTTTGACCTCCCGATCCCGTTTCCACAAAGCTGTTGATTGTTATTTCCCGATATCTATTGATTTTCCTGCGTAGGGGCCCCCCGTGACCCACTAGGCCAATTGGCAGGTTCTGGAGCCTCACCCACTTCCCTCAATCCCCAATGTTGGGCTGGTTGCCACTCCCTTCCCCTACCACCAGCAGTTGACACATTCAAGAGGCAGGATTCTCGCTTCTCGGCGCCAATAGAAAGGGTAGGATTTCAAGCTCGGATGTCCTAGTTAAAGCTCAGACGTTCTGACCTAGTGGTGTTAACTCAACCCGTCAAGTAGTGAGTGTTAAGTAGTACACCACAAATAGTGGCATCAAGCTCGCAAATAGCCTTAAAGGAGTTGCCTATGTGTGCCCTGCCCCTAGCTAAAGTAGAGCCTACCTATGCAACACTCCCCCGACCGGTACGGGAATTCTTTGATGATCAATACTGCCGCGCCTATCGCCTCATCGCTGATCAACGGCATCCCACCACAGGCCTTTATGGTGATGCCTATGTGCTAGATCAGAGGCACCTACCTAGCTCCATCGCCGCTACCGGAGTTGGTCTCATCGCCCTTACGATTGCTGACCTGGAGGGTTGGGAAACCGAGGCTGCCGCCAAAGCGGTGTTAACTTTGCAGGCTATGACCGGTGAACTACCGGGGGTAAGGCCTGCCAAAGACGAGGATACAGGCTTTATCGCCCATTTCATCGACATGGACACTGGAAAACGCCACTGGAATTCGGAGAACTCCACCATCGATACCGCCCTTTTGGTCAGTGGAGCATTGTTTGCTATGCGGTATTTTCATGGACATAGAGAAATAGCCCGTCTGGCTATGCAACTGTATCAATCGGTGAATTGGCAGGCAGCCATCGCTTGCCCGGCTAGTGGTGAGATCTTCTTAAAGGTCGAAAAAGGGCAAGGGATTGAGCCCCTAGCCCCGTATAATGAATATTCGCTTCTGGCCCATATGGCCCGGGGCACAGCCGAAGGGAGGCAATTGTGGCAACAAGTCTACAGCCCCCAAAGGCTACACCTATTACCATCACAATCGGTTGGCCCTGGGCGAGCCATCATCTGTGAAGAAGGCAATATCCCATCTTCTTTTGTGTACCAATTCCCCTATTATCTAGTTCATGAATACACCCAAAGTCCTGTCTATAATGAGCTTTATGCCAATATCGCCTTTGCCGATCATAGGGATTGGACTGAGTGTCATAGGGCTCCTACCTTTGTCTGGGGACATGGAGCCGGCATCACACCCCAAGGAGACTACCACCCTGATGCCATCGGCAACAATCCTGAAGGGATCGCCTCGCCCTATATCATTGCGGGTTTCCTACCTGTATACCCGCAGGGCATATATGATCTTTACGATATCTACCGGACTATCATCCCGTATGACAAGGTACCCCCCGGGCCTTTCACAGCTGGGCAGAAGGCCCACTTTCAAGCCGCCTATAAATACGGGCTTTCCCGCTTTCAGCTTAGCACTAAAGCCAAGACACCCTGGTATCCCGGGCATACAGCTGTAATTGATTGGAGCTCCATGTTATACGGGCTAACAGCCTTTAAATATGGTACTGACTTCTTTGCGGAGCACAACAAACTACATGACCTGGCTTTAGCTTCCTAGATAGCCATGCCTGCTTCCCAGGTGAAATGACTTAGAGCTGGAGCCCAGCTCATATTGATGACCCTAAAGCAAGTGAGCAAAAGTCCAGTAGGATCTGGGCATCACGAAACCGACTCATCCGCCAATACAGTTTCTTGACTCATGTGGCGAAACTGCACCATATACAAGCGCCGATAAATGCCGTTTTGAGCCAACAATTCCTCGTGAGTGCCGCTTTCTACGATCCTACCACTATCGATCACGATAATTCGATCTGCCCTTTGAATGGTTGTCAGGCGATGGGCGATTACAAAGGAAGTCCGCCCCGCCAACATATGCTCTAGGGCCTTCTGAATGATCTGTTCTGTCTGTGTATCAATATTGGCAGTGGCCTCATCTAGAATCAGGATGCGGGGATCATTAATAATCGCCCGGGCAAAGGAGACCAATTGTCTTTGTCCTAAAGACAGCCTACTTCCCCTTTCCTGTACCTGGGTATCATAACCATCAGGAAACTCTTGTATGAAACCATGAAGACCCAAAGCCTTGGTTACCTTGAGCATATCCTCTTCTGTTGCCCGGGGATTGCCATATAGCAAGTTCTCCCGGATAGTGCCAGAGAAAAGAAAAGGCTCTTGTAAGACCAATCCGATTTGCGACCTGAGGGACTTTTGTGTAACCTCCCTCAGATCATACCCATCCATCAAGATCCGGCCACCGGTAACATCATAGAACCGGCAAAGGATATTGATCATAGAGGTCTTGCCAGCCCCAGTATGACCTACTAAAGCTATGGTCTGACCGGGTTCAACTTCCAGGTTAATCTCCCTTAGAACGTAATCCTCACCCTCATAGGCGAATGTGACGTTTTCAAATTTGACATGCCCCTGAATCGGTGGCAGCTCTTTGGCATCAGGCCGATCTTGAATTTCCGGTACTGTGTCCAAAATCCCAAATACCCGCTCTGCTCCAGCCATAGCTGTCTGAATGATGCGAAACAGCTGTCCTAAGTTTCTTAATGGCCCGAAAAACTGCCCTGTATACCCTAGGAAGGCCACCATCTCACCGACAGTTAGCTGCTCTTGCAAAAGCCAGCGGCCACCAAACCAAAGGACAATCACAGTACCCACCGCTGAAATGAAATCAATGGTCGGCCAGAAATAGGAGAATATACCAATAGAATGAATGGCTGCATTGTAGCTTGCTCGATTCACTTCACTGAACCTATGCAGGTTTTCCTTTTCCCGGGTGAAGGCCTGAGTAACCCGTACACCAGAGATATTCTCTTGTAGGCTGGCATTGACCGCGGCTACTTTTTCCCTAACTTGGCGCTGGGCCAAGAAGATCTTCATCCGAAATCCCGTCATCATATACCCTAAGAATGGTATGGTAATAAACGTCAGGGCCGCAAGGCGCGGGTTCATGGCTAGCATAATCGCGGCGATCCCAACTAGCGTGACCGAATCTGAAATAAAGTTGATCACACCACCACTTAGTAGCTCATTGAGGGCATCAATATCACTAGTTAGCCGAGTAATTAACCTCCCGACTTGAATGCTGTCATAATAGCGCAAAGACAGCTTTTGCAAATGCCCATAGAGCTCCTGCCGCATTGTATAGATAATCCCTTGGCCCATGGAGGCCATGACATATCCTCTGAGGTAAGAGAAAACCCAAGCACTAAGAAAAAGGAGTACCATAACTAGGGCAATTCGGTTTAGCCCTTCGGTATTGCCCACGGTGATATGATCATCGATTAGGAGCTTAGCTAGATAGGGGATGGTGATGGTGGTCACCGAAACACCCAACATCAAAAGTATGGCAATAGCCACCCGACCTTTATGGGGGCTTAGATATTTCAACAGGCGTAAAAGCAGGCCGCGGTTTAGGGGAGCCGTATGCCGCTCCTGCTCCATTTCATGTGCCATGATCTCGCCTCTTTTCTATCATTTGCAGTTAGCTTGATCATCCAAAAATGGCTTTCGAACGCACCGATTTCCGTACCGCTCACTGTGCCCTTTCAATTTCACTATTTCACGATTTCACGAGAGTATCATCCGCGAACGCAATCCACAAGTTTCTATCTAGCTGACGAGTGGGCTTGCAGGTAAGATCTGAGATTGCAGAATCTCCCGATAGGTACCTCCTTCTCTGACGAGCTCGGTATGGGTACCCTCCTGTACGATGGAGCCACCATCTAGTACCAAGATCTTGTCTGCCTGCTGTACTGTGGATAGCCGCTGAGCAATGATAAACGTGGTTCTGCCCTTCATCAGGTGATTAAGTGCCTCTTGGATCTCTCTTTCTGTCTCTAGGTCAACACTGGAGGTAGAGTCATCCAAGATCAAAATCCTGGGATTAGCCAGCAAAGCCCTGGCAATTGCCACCCGTTGCCTTTGCCCTCCAGAGAGGCCGACCCCCCGCTCACCTACCATAGTGTCATAGCCTTGGGGCAGTTCCATGATAAACCCATGGGCAGCAGCAGCCCGGGCCGCAGCCTCAATCTCCTCCAAGGATGCATGGGGCCGCCCATAGGCTATATTCTCCTTTATGGTAGCAGAGAAAAGGAAATTCTCCTGCAAAACTACTCCAATCTGCTTACGCAGTGACTCCAAAGTCACATCCCGTACATCATAGCCATCGATTGTGACTTGCCCAGCCTCCACATCATAAAAACGAGGGACAAGGTGGACTAGAGTACTCTTTCCCGAGCCAGTAGAGCCAACAACAGCCACTACTTCTCCGGGCCTGGCCTCAAAATCGATTCCGGTCAGTACCTGCCGGTCATTTTCATAGCCAAAGCTTACCCCCCGAAAGCGAACCCAACCTTTCACCGCTGGTAGTTCTATGGCATCTGACTTCTCGACAACAGCGGATTTCCAGTCCAACAACTCAAACACCCGCTTGGCCGAGGCAGAGGCCCGCTGCATAACTCCCAGGATATACCCTAGCATACGTACCGGCCAGATCAGCATCCATAGTGCTCCATGGAAAGCCACCATGGAACCCAGAGTGATCCTGCCTTGGATCACTTCTCGGCCACCATACCAAATCACTAGCACTGTGCCAAGATTAGCGAAGAAGTCCATAGCCGGGTGGTAGAAAGAGCTAGTCTTGGCCGTCTTTAGGGTACGAGCACAAAGCCCCTCATTTTCCCCATGAAAGCGTTTCATCTCCTCTTCTTCCTGGCTAAATGCCCGCACTACCCGTACACCGGAGAAGTTTTCCTGAGCCACTGCTGTCAGTTTGGCCCTTTGTTCCTGCACGTCGGTATACAAAGGCTCAACCTTTTGGGTATAGCGGGTTGCCACCAAGAACAAGAAAGGTAGCATCGATAGGGAAATCAAGGTGTAGCGCCAGTCCAGACAAAACAGATACCCTGCGATACCAACTAACCAGACTAGATTGCCCAAGAGCGAGCTAAAACCAAAGCCCGTAGCCTCCCGACACATCTCCACATCACTAGTTAGCCGTGACATTAACTCACCGGTAGCCGCTGTATCATAAAAGGCAAAGGACTGCCGCTGCAGCTTATCATAGAGATCATTGCGTAATGAATAGGCCACCTCCTGGGAGGCCTTCTCTGTGATAAAAATCTGAATGAAAATGGAGATTGATCGGATTAGCCCAAAGGCCAATAGGGCTACAGCGACGATATTCAAAAAGCCGTAGGCCACCTCCGGGGACGAACCCGGGTCTGCTAAGCGATCTATGACCCGCTTGGTGTATAAAGGTACCATTAAGGCCAAAACCATCTCCACAATAGCCCCCGCTAAGCCAACGAAAAGCCTCCACCACTGGGAGCGGGCATAAAACAAGAGCCGGATCAGATGTGTCATGATCTCGCCTCCCTAGCTAGATAACAATCAGTCACACGCAATCAATAGACACTGAGTCGGATTCTTCCCTCATTCATGCCAATATATGTTAACAGCCGCAAACTTTTGTATTCGCTTTTCCTTGGGGGATACCTGCTGCTTTTGAAGAGAAATTCGAGGACAGTCCGGAGAATTTGGTTCCTACTTAACTAACCTCAAATGGCAAGCTAAGGTTATTCGCCGCAAGCATCAGAGATACCTAGGTCTAGTCCAAACTACTGCCCCACCACCAGTCACCATCGGCAAGCATGCAAAGGCCGCATAGGCAGTTGCCTCCTCTAACCAGATTGGCTAATCTGGCTCTGCACCTACGGCGCAGTCGGCCTCAAAATGAGGCTGTGACCACCCAATGAACCCCAATGGGTAGCCACCTCCACAGCACCAGTTAGAGCCTCCTGTACTTGGCTAGTAGCACCGGCAACAACGAAGTAGCTCCGACCACCTAAGGCATAACCTAGCCGCAATTCCCTTAGTCTGACCGAAGCGGTTTTTAGTGCCTTATCTGCACTAGCTAGTCCACAAGCCATACTAAGAGTTTCCACCACACCGAAAGCCTCGCCTTCTTTGGCCAAGGTGGCACCTTTCCCACCCAAGATCCCACTATCCTGACGGATAGTATGGAATTGGTCATATAGTCCCCGATAAAGATCCGGATGGATCCTGCCCAGGACAAGATCATCATAAAGCCCTGATCCCACCGAAGTTTTCGCTGCCGCTACCGCTACCTGAATGGCCGCCACTTCCCCAGCCAAGATCACGATGAATTTCGCTGGGCATACCACTTTCGCCTGCAGGATGTCAATGGGAGCTGCCTTGACTGCCTCATCTAAAGCGGTCACCCCAAAGGCTGCTCCCCTAAGCTCCAGAAAGCCTATAGCCTTTCCCGTAGGATCTCCATCGCCATGCCTATTCATGTTACTCTGCATCTGGGGTGTTCACCGCCTTTCGTCCCCTGCATCTTACGTCTGCCCCGCCCTATCCTCACCCGCTGTGCTCTTGCCTTGCTCCTTGACCCCGAAGGCCCATACCCGCGGGAAACTATTCTCCAGCAATGATTATCGCTTCCTTGTCAATTTCCCTCACACGACCGGCAATACTGGCATGGACCAATGCGCCTAGCACATCTTGGGGTGGGCTGGCAATGACCTGACCCACCTTTACCATATCTCCCACCTGAACCTTTGGAATTGCCGGTACCCCAATATGCTGCTTGAGCGGCACGACTACCTGTCTTGGCGAAAACGCCACCTTTGTCAAGGGAGCTGCTTGATTGTATTTCGCCAATCCCAAACGTGAGATGAGCTTACTTGCGGGGATCTGTCGGCCCGCCCAAAAGGCCCTTGGGACTGCTAGTTTCCTGTGAGGGTTTTTCTGTCCATGAATTGTCAGCTCAGCCTTGATTGCCTGATACATGCGGCGTGGTGATAACCCTGCCGGACAAGCATATAATTCACAAACACCACAGTCTGAACACAAAAAGGATTGGGTATATGCCTCTGGATTATTCACCTGCCCATGGTTAACAGCATTGAGCACGAGGTGGGGATTGATATTATGCCCCAGAAGATGGCGGGGACATAAGTCTGTACAAAGGCGACACTGGCAACACGCAGACTGCGCTCTCTGCAAAATGCTGCCTAGGCCCAGGCTTGCTTGCCTCGTGAGCCAATGATTCTCTGAAAGGACAATTAACCCTTTGGTGGTCTTCTTTACCGTGGCTTTACCGGTTTTCACGGCCTCTCCGGGCAAAAGCTTGCCTGTCATTGGCCCACCTTCAATGACCTGGTAATCAGATATGGTGGTGCCTTGGGCAAGATCCAGAAGAGACACCATCGGGGTGCCCACCGGTGCTCCTAAGGTGAGTGGTTGCCTCACTTCCCCAGTGATGGTCACATACGTCGTAACAACAGGTTGATCCGCACAAGCCGCCGCGATATTTAACAAGGTTTCTACATTAACAACCACGCAACGAATATGAAGGGGTATCCCACCCTCCGGCACGGTGCGGCGTAGCACCTCGTAGATCAATACCTGTTCATCACCGACAGGATAGACATCCCTTAAGAGCTTAAGACTGAGGCTTGCTCTCCCAGCGATAGCTTTTTGCAGATTGATTATGGCCGTCTGGTGCTTAGCCTTGATGGCAATGACTCCTGCTTTGGCCTCCAGAATCTTGACTAACTGACCGAGGGCCACTACTAAAATCTCTGCCTGGCTTTCTAGAAGCCCCACATCCACTGCCAGTAAAGGCTCACATTCAGCGCCATTGACAATCACGGTATCGACTTCGCCCTCTAGTTTCACATGGGTAGGAAAGCCAGCTCCACCAGCCCCAACTACACCTGCTGCTTTCACCTTGGCAATGAGTGTTTCTCTATCCATGTTCACGGGCAGAAGGCCCCTTTCCCACTTCCATACCACTACTGAGTCAAGATGTGGGCCCTTGCACCAGTAGTGATACCAGAGGCATTGGCATCATCTGTATCTAGGTGCATCTCAAGGCGAAAATTGTCCTTGACTCTGATCTGGACATGATTGAAGATAAGTCCTTTCTCTCCTACGACTTCTACTTGCACTAGGTCATGATCAGATACTCCAAATTGTCTGGCATCCCCGGGGCTCATATGAATATGGCGGTTTGCTATGATAGCACCCTCTGACAAGATTAAGGTGCCTTTGGGCCCCACCAAAGTAATGGGGCTAGAGCCTGCCAGGTTGCCAGAAGCCCTTACAGGTGGATTGATGCCAAGATAAATAGCATCGGTTCTAGCCACCTCCACCTGGGTGCGTCCCCTTACAGGACCTAAGATCCGGACATTCTCTATAGCCCGCATCTTCGACCCCACCAAAGTGACTACTTCCCGGGCAGCAAATTCGCCCTCCTGGTATAGATCCCTTAAGGGGGTTAGCTTGTGCCCAGGGCCATAGAGAACCTCCAAATCAGAAGCTGACACATGCACATGGCGTACCGAGATCCCTACTGGTAGAGCCGCAGTATCTTGGCTTATGTCACCTTCTGTCTGCAAAGCCGACAAAACTCGCTTGGTAATCTCTTCGATTAGCGTTCTTTCATCCAACTAGAGTCCCCCCATCTCCCTCCTGAGCTATGCCACCAGCTACACTAATGTCAGATTGGGCCAATGTCTCTAAGAAATAGTGACTAGAAGGTCGGCAGTCGTTGTGGGAGTGCTGTTTGCCTTCTACCTAATCGACTATACCCATAATAAGTGTTCTGATCGGCGCCTTATCTAGCTGAAATACCGTTTGGGCTACCCCAGGGGCCCCCCCAGCAATCACTATGTCGCCAACACCAGCACCGACATAGTCAACCGCGATCTCATAATCCTCACTAGATCCATCGATACGGCTAATGAGGAGCATACACTTGCCCTCATAGGCAGGGTGTTTAACTGTACAGACTACTGGGCCGAGGACTTTGGCTAGATACACAGGACTTCACTCCTAATTGCCTATAACGAATCTACGCAACACACCGTGAAGCAACTCCTTGGATCAGTCACCAGATCAGGATAGATGATTGGCACCGCCTTTGGTCAAATCTGCCAAGGTTTGTTGATCCACTAAACCCACGATACTGGCATCAACCGGGATCCTTTCCTGGGGAAATGCTTGGGTGGCATCTGCACTAAAGACTACACTAACAATCTGGCCGATACCAGCCTGACCTACGGCATCAGCGGCGATATAGGCCATGCCCCGGGGCTCGAGCTTCTGGGTTAAGGGCTGAATCACCAAGAGCTTAACCCCCTCAAGATTAGCATCCTTTTTCGTGCAAACCACACTACCTAGTACTTTGCCGAATTTCACCCTTACCCCTCCCCTACACCATGCTTTTGGCTATACCAAGGCCTCTAGATCGTCACAGAGCTCGGGCTCAATGTAGAATTGCACGCGATGCATGGGCTCTTGTCTAGACATGTTGACACCTCGTTTTCATATAGACGTATGAACGTCTACATACATCCTAGCCACCTGGAAGCCCTTTGTCGAATACGTCGGCAATGGTACGTCTACTTCGGCCCTACCACCAGTGTTGGCCCTCTTGGCGACGGTCATAGACTGTATTGCCTCCTACCTCCACCTGATCGATAATACTCACGATGGCTAGATCTACCGGAGAGGATGCCGTTTGACTAGTCTGCCGGGCGGAGCTGCCCCCTACGATCATGACCACATCACCGATCCCGGCACCGACAGTATCTACTGCTACCAAGGGCTTGCCACTTGCCTCTTGAGTAAGAATATCTAAGGGCTGAACTAATTGCAGCTTTTGCCCCACTAGCTTAGGGTCTTTTTGGGTTGCCACCACTGTTCCCACAACCTGCGCCATTTGCATATTTGTCCCTCTTTCTTGTGCCTACTGCCACTGGGATAGGAGCTCTAGATGAGGTGAAGCGACGAGTACTGAACTTGCCAAAGCAGTCGGTTCCACTAGGTGCTGCGCCTTCGTTAGGGCTGCCTTGACTGCGTCAACTTCACCAGCAAACAACACCAAAGCCTTTCCCCCCATCCCTCCGGCGATACGTAGTTCAATTAGCTCCACCTGGGCAGTTTTCACAGCCCCGTCGGCAGCTAGAATCGCCGGTGCAATGGCTAAAGTCTCCACAATTCCCAGTGCCTTGCCTACCGGTAATCCCTTGGGGCTAACTAAGGCCTCTAGCACACCAGGATGGATACTCGCCAGCATCCCCTCTGACAAAATCTCATCTTGTACCAAGGCCTGTGCCATCTCCATGGCCGCCCTGATACTAGCCACATCACCAGAGATAATCAAAAGAAAGCGCCCAGGGCAGATAGGATCAGCTAGCCAAAGCCGAGTCACAGTGTTTTTCTTGATCTCGTTGGCAACAAGGTAGCCGTCGGCTACGCTAGCTAGTTCCAATATCCCTACTGCCTTATCCATCTTGGCACTTCCCTACAATTTCGTAAGTATCCCGGGCAATCACCATTTCTTCATCTGTCGGGATCACCAAAACATCAACTGGTGCATCTGATGGCGATATCCGCTTCTCGATCTCGCTTGATTCATTGGCGGTATTATCTATATGGATCCCCAGAAACTCCAACCCTTCACAGATCTTTTCACGAATCATCGGGGATTTCTCCCCTACGCCACCAGAGAAGACAAGGACATCGATACCACCCA
>JAAYSL010000060.1 GCA_012518315.1 Bacillota bacterium
AATACTTAGGGCCTTGGAAAACACCTGTCTTTGGGTACTTCAGAAGGGCTATGAAAACGTGATTCTGGACGTTGTAAATGAGACGGATGTTCCCCGATACGAACACGAGATCTTAACGCCAACTAGGGTACATGAACTCATCCAGCGGGCAAAAGAAGTTCAGTATGGCGGCAAGCGACTCCTCGCTGGAACAAGCTTTAAGGGTGGTGCCATACCCACTGGGCCGGTTGTCTCGGTATCTGACTTCATTTTGATTCACGGTAACGGTGTTGAAGATCCAAGACAGATTACCGAAATGGTCAACACTGTTCGCCGTATGCCTGAGTATCGATCCATGCCCATTCTGTTTAATGAGGATGACCATTTTGATTTTGAGAAAGACGAAAACAACATGATGAGTGCCATTAATGCCTACGCATCATGGGGATTTCTCGAATGTGGTGACAACAACTATCGGGATGGATACCAGAGCCCTCCCGTCAACTGGGGAGTGAATACTCCACTGAAAAAGGCCTTTTTCGAGAAAGTCAAGGAGGTCACCGGGGGCCTAATGGACTAGTCGCAGGGCTAAGATGCTAAGATTGCGACATAGCACGGAGCTTGATGATATAGCAGGAAACCAAGTAAACGCAGCAGGTGGAGGGAACGCCTTTGACGACGACAAACAAGGAGCTGGTGGAGGGCCTGAGGGTTCAAGCGCAGCATGTACGTGAAGCGATTTTGCGAATGGTATATGCAGCAAACTCAGGACACTGTGGAGGTTCTCTGTCAGCCGCAGATATTGTCACAGCACTCTATTTTCACATAATGCGAATCGACCCCCAGCATCCTAGCTGGGAGGATCGGGATCGGTTTATTCTCTCCAAAGGCCACGCCTGCCCAGTCCTTTACTCAGCTTTGGCCCTTAGAGGCTACTTTCCCCAAGAGGAATTGGGCACTTTGCGAGCCATGGACAGTAGATTACAAGGACATCCTGATATGCGGAAGACCCCAGGGCTTGATGCTACGACTGGGTCCTTAGGTCAAGGCCTTTCATTGGGTGTGGGGATGGCCCTGGGAGCCAAGCTTGGGGGCAAAGCATATCGAGTGTATGTCTTGATGGGTGATGGTGAGACCAATGAAGGTCAGATCTGGGAAGCGGCGGCATGTGCCGTAAAGTACCGTTTGGACAATCTCGTGGCGATAGTCGACAAGAATGGTCTGCAAAACGATGGACCCACTGACGCAATTATGCCCATGGGGTCACTTGCCGAAAAGTGGCGGGCCTTTGGCTGGGATGTAGTAGAGATCGATGGCCATGATATGGCACAGATAGTTGGTGCCCTCGATGAGGCCAAAGAACGCAGCCACGGCAAGCCCACAGCAATTATCGCCAAAACGGTGAAGGGTAAGGGCGTATCGTATATGGAAAATGTTGTCGAGTGGCACAGTGGGGCGCCAACAGATATGGAGCTTGATATAGCTTTGGCTGAGATCTGGAAGGGGAGGTGACCGTCATGGTAAAACAGGATGGCAGAAAGCCAATCAGCACTAGAAAGGCTTTTGGCCAAGCGATTATGGAACTAGGAGCTTCTGTAGAAAACTTGGTAGTCCTCGATGGAGATATTTCACGCTCTACTTACACGGTAGAGTTTTCCCAGAGTTTTCCCACCCGGCATTTTAATGTGGGAATAGCCGAACAAAACCAAATGGGGGTAGCTGCTGGCCTAGCTCTTGCAGGGTACAAGCCCATCGTGGCCAGCTACGCAGTCTTTGCTAGCATGCGGGCGTTAGAGCAAGTCCGTACTTCTATGTGCTACCCGAGGCTAAACGTCACAATTGCCGCTAGCCATGGTGGTCTAACTCCCGGCAATGACGGTGTAACCCATCAGGCCATTGAGGATCTGGGTATTATGCGTACCTTGCCCAATATGACAGTGATTGCTCCAGCAGATGGAGTGAGTCTAAAACCCTTACTTCAGCAAGCCATCGCTTGGGATGGCCCTGTGTACATGCGACTGACCCGGGATGCAGTGCCAATCATATATGATGAGACAGATGAGTTTCATATTGGAAAGGCTAAACAGCTTAGGGAAGGCAGCGATGTCACTCTCATTGCCATTGGTGATATGGTGCAGTGGGCACTGAAGGCTCACGATCTGTTGCTTGAGGAAGGGATTACTGCAAGGATCCTTGATATGCATACCCTCAAGCCCTTAGATAGTGAGGCTGTAATAAAGGCAGCCCGAGAGACAGGAGCGATTGTGACAATTGAAGATCACAATATCCATGGTGGCCTAGGTGGTGCTGTGGCTGAGGTCTTGACATTGGACTATCCGGTCCCTCAAGGTCGGATTGCCCTACGAGACACTTTCGCTGAATCAGGGCCTTATGAAAAACTTTTGGAGAAATATGGCCTGAGCACGGACCACATTGTTCAAGCAGTCCATGATGTCATCAGGAAAAGAGACCGTAAATGACTATTATAGCTGGCTCAAGATACATCTGAGCGGGTCTGGTGGGGGTGGAGCGGGGTGACTACTCATTATATTACGGTGGAAATAGTGGGCAGTGTATGGGTAATAAAGATTAACCTGCCCAAGACAGGTAACAAGCTTACCATTGCTTGTATGGAAGAATTAGCGACTACTTTTAGAGAGGCTGATGTGAGCCCAGACTGTAAGGCAATAGTCTTGGGAGCCTGGGGAGATGATTTTTGTACCGGTGGTGCTTTAGGGAATTTTCGCAAGAAAAGCTCCATGGAGATACGGCGATTTAGCACTGCGTTTGTAGCTTTGCACTCTACGATTCAGTCCATCTCCAAACCTGTAATCGCGGCCATTTGTGGTGCTGTGGAGGGTGGTGGGTTTACTCTTGTAGAAGTGTGTGATCTTGCTGTAGCCGCCGAGGATGCTCATTTCGCAATCCCTGAGATTTTAGATGGACTGGCTCCAATGATGTCCCTAACTGGGGCAGAGAGAATGCTTCCCCGCAAAAAGGTAATGGAGCTAGCTTTGCTGGGTAGATCTCTATCCGCCTTGGAAGCTAAGAATCTTGGATTGGTAAATTCTATTTGTGAGAAGGATGAGGTTTTGGGCAAAGCCATTGCTATTGCCAAAGAGCTTTCCAATAAGAATCCTACATCCATTTATTTATGTAAGGCGCTATATCATGATTTGATTAGCGATACTTATATAAGCAATCTCGAGAAAGCTGCATTGATGCTGGTAACCTTGTTGAAGTCGGAGGATGCACAGGAAGTACTAGACGCCCGTGATGATGGCCGCTTACCGGTCTGGAAGCATAATTGACAAAGTGTAAGGGGGTGCTTTCTGGTTGGACTTTGTCGTGACTCGGTCGAGATGCCAGGTATAAGCGACTCTACTATGAGAGGGAGAAGAGAGTTGAAAACCCATATCAGCATTAAAGGGGAATTGTTTTACATCAATGGGCAACCGGTTTACTCAGAGGTCTCTCCAGGTAATCCCGATGCTCACGGGCTCTTGATGAATGCCCGGTTTGTCCAAGGAAT
>JAAYSL010000005.1 GCA_012518315.1 Bacillota bacterium
ATCCAATTATCTATTTCTTTTTACCCTTGCTCTTCCCCTCAGCATTATCCTTGAGGGCCTTAAACTCGGGAGAGCCAGGCTTGATGCCCAATTCCTTAGCCAGAGCCCCCCAACCCTTTGTTTTGTTGACCTTATAAACCTCTACTACTTCATCCACCGGCTTTTCGGATATTCGGGCCAGCTCAAGCGTAACGTATACATCACCAGGCTCTAGCTCTACCTCGGCAATTAGCTGGTCTACCTTGGTTACTGGAACTCCAAATTCCACACTGAGCTCGGTCTTGAAGAGCCCTAGATCAGCCTTAGCTTGAATACTTATCTGCTCAACCCAGACGCCGAGATCATCATCGCTTCCCCCTATACTCAAAGCAGAAGCGAGGCCAGATATCCCTAGCACCAGGATAAGTGCATAGACAAGACTTCTCGTTTTCAACAAATACCCACCCTCCCAGGCATATGCCCTAGTAGTTGCGAGAACATTGATTCATCCCGCCTACCTCTATCTACATCAAAGGCTACTCCATTCCCTCTTGAGAACGGACATAAATAGTCCTGGGCAAAGGGTCCTGGTCTTCGTTGATTGATCATTATCGAGTTAGCCGCACACGGGTCAGAGAGCATGGCGGAAGTACCAACTCCACTGAATTCCCCTTGATAGCAACGTCACACCGCTTGGGCCTAAACCTCTCCGGCTCCAAGGGCGACGATACTGCCACTGGATCGCTGGATGCCATGCACACTCCTTCAGCTATCGCGTCCGGAGCAAAGCCATGGAGATTGATCAGCGGTAGCATCTTAGAGGTAAAATGGCGATTCACTAGGTATATCACTAGCTCAGAACCGTCTTCAGTTAGATAGGCTGCAACATCTAGGTATGGCACATCCTGGACACTGGGAGTGGTCTCCGTACCACGCTCTATATCATATCCTGGTCCCTGGTACCGACACGGGATGGCGAAACCTGAGGCCACCTCATTATATAACTGAATGGCAAAATACTGTGCATCAAGGAAGACCCGCCCACCTGCCTTGCGGATACACCCTCCGTGAAGTAACGCAGTAGCATTAGCGATGGGTATAGCTGGTGCATTGCGCATCAGTAGATTCAGGAATAACCCTGCATAGATGACCTCTCCAAAGTTGTCAACACGGGGCCTAAGCTCACTAGTGCCCAAAACACCCCATTCTGTAATGGCTAGTTTCGGCGCCTTAACTCCATACTCTTTCATCAAATCCAGAAGCTGAGGAAGCTCATCTCTTTCCCATTTTGTCGGATGTGCCATCAGACCATAGTATGCATGCTCATCAGTCTCATCTTCCATCCTCCGGGTGTTCTCAGGCAAGGCATGCAGTGAGATGAATTCAATATCACTGGCATTCTCCTCTAGAAGTGCCCTGTGCCAATTTTGGTCTGCCGCTGTAAAGCTCCAGTGTGGCTCCGGTGTCACGAAATCAAAGGGGTTCCCATTGGCTATTAGAACAATACTGGGATCGACTTTCCGCATGGCTTCTGCGAACAGCTTATAGCGCCTCGCATTCTCCTCGGAACCACAGTTACCTATCTGCCAGCATCCATAGATCTCATTACCCACTTCCCAATAACGGATTCCATAGGGTTCTGGATATCCATTCTCGGCCCTAAGCTTACCCATGGGCGTATCAATGGAACCATTGCAGTACTCCACCCATGCAGCAGCTTCCTCCGCCGTGCCTGTACCAATATTGACACAGATATGGGGCTCTGCACCAACAAGTCTGCAGAAGCGAACGAACTCATCAGTGCCAAAGTCGTTGTATTCTAGTCCTCCCCAGGCCGGATTCGGCCGGGTGGGACGCAGATCTCGCTCACC
>JAAYSL010000061.1 GCA_012518315.1 Bacillota bacterium
CCGAGATGTAAACGCCGCTATCAATATTCTAAAACGTTCAGGCCTGGGCGGGGCCATCGGGGATAGTCCGGCAGTAGCAGGCTAGATGAACCGAGAAGCCTCGGACTTCAGTCCGGGGAGTCGTCACGACAGCTTTGAAAAGGCCCACACCACTATTACGGAATACAATGATCGGGTGAAGATCGTGGCACCAGCCATTTGCGATAGCTGTCGACAGGCATTAGGCTGTGGACTAAAGCAGGCAGAAGAACTAGGGTGGCTGGATAGGAAAGCAGAGCTTATGGTAGTCTCTGGCCCTGTAGAAGCATGGCCTGAGTTTAGCTCAACGGCCGATGTGGTTTTGTATGGCAATTGTGCTAGCCGTTGGCGGCATAACGGTGTATTCGAGAGAGGATGTCCTCCATTAGGCGGACAGGTAGTAAAGGCACTACGGGAGTTAGGGTATCCTAAGATTGAGAAAAAATGAATATATTTCCCACCGACCTGTCACACGAACCAAAACCACGTATCACTAAGGTAGAGCAGGGCAGTTGTTGACATTGCCCAGAATGGGAAGGATGAAGTGACATGAAAATCTGCTTTTCTACATTAGGGTGCCCTGAGTGGACCTGGGACAGGATTGTTGACGAGGCAAGACAATTGGGATATGACGGGATTGAGATAAGGGGTATTGAGGGCGAAATGCACTTGCC
Source organism: Bacillota bacterium (assembly GCA_012518315.1). GTDB lineage: Bacteria > Bacillota > Limnochordia > DTU087 > DTU087 > JAAYSL01. Next base: position 693 of record JAAYSL010000061.1, read on the forward strand.
TAAAGCTCGCCCCTTTAGGCAGGGGAATAGGTCGACAACCATGGCTCAACTAGAAGATGCGCAGCTAGAAATCAGCTGCCTGGGTACGTCGGCGTCTTTTCACGACGCAGATAAGTGGCAGACAAACTTGGATATGGCCATGGAACATATTGATCTAGCGGCCGAATTGCAGGTGCCTTTTGTACGGGTTTTTGGAGATAAGATCCCGGAGCCTGCAAACAAAGACGAGGTAATATCTCAGATAGTTATTGCCTTGCAGCACCTCGGCCAATATGCGCGTGGCAGTGGAGTACGGGTGGTAATTGAGACGCATGGCGATTTTTCTCGTTCCAGTGATTTGAAACTGATACTAGATGAAGTCTCCATGCCAGAAATCGGAGTGTTGTGGGATATGCATCACCCTTACCGATTCTATAATGAGATCCCTAAAGAGACTATGAATATCATCGGGAACCGTGTCTATCATACCCACATCAAGGACTCACAGATGAAAGATGGCACTATGCACTATTGCTTAGTTGGAGAAGGAGATTTGCCCATACAAGATTGTCTATCCTTATTGGTAAATATAGGCTATAAAGGATGGGTATCTTTGGAGTGGGAGAAGAAATGGCACCCTGAGTTGGCGGAGCCAGAGGTGGCTTTCCCTCAATTCTTGCGAGTAATAAAAGGCATTCTCCATGGGGTGATCTAGGTTTAGAACAATCGGCGATTCTCCTGGCACCCTCACCAATGACTGCTCGGGCTAGGCCCATTCTTCGGTAAGCATAATGGGTGCCTACCGGCTCTAGGATTCCGATTTTGTTGGCAGCATCATACCAGATGGTAGTAAAAGGGACCACTTCACCGGACTCTGAAGCAACATACAGATCGAGATCTGACCGATAATCAGGGGTTTTGGCCATGGCTTCAAATCCCAGTGCGGCTCGGCTGACATACATGGATTGATCAATATGGCCAAAGGCTTTGGCGTGGACTAATCCCTTTTCTACACTAGAGACTCCATCTGGTGTTTGCTGATCCTTTGGGTTAGAGCACCTATCAAGAAGGTACCTAGCATCAACCCTGCCGGGAAGCTCGATTGGGTAAAGCCGTAATTGGCCAGACTGACTGGACAAATTACGAGCCCAGCGTAGGTGACTCCGCCGGCCTCTTATTGACCAAAGCAATACCAACGGAGACCATTGCTAAGGCCCCGATGGTATTTGGGCCAATACACTCTCCCAGGAAGAGAGCAGATAATAATGTGCCCCAGATGGGAATCAGAAAACGATATACCGCGACCTCTCCGGCTTTGTTGTATTTCAAAATGGAATACCAAATGGAAAAGGCTGTGGCAGAAGCAAAAGCTAAATATATAAGCAACAGCGCTGATCGCCAGTCAAAGACTACCGACCCTAGCCCCGAGGCAATGCCCCCAGTTAAGATGAGTAAAACGGAGCCAAAGAACATCTGATAGGCAGTCACCAGGACCGGGTGCACTGTAGCGGCAAGTTCCTTAGCCAATATGGTTCCTAACGCTCCCACAAAGGATGAAATCAAAAGGAAACCCTCGCCGAAGAAGCTGAGGGAATAATCTAGTGCCCCTTTGGACATGTTGGCAACCATCACACCGACAAACCCGACGAGAAGGCCGAAGAGCTTCTGTGCAGTCAAAAGGTCGTTCTTATAGTAAAGCCGTGAGAGTACCACTACAAATAAGCTACCAGTAGCGCCAATGATGGAGCCCTTGATACCAGTGCTATAAGCCAAACCATTGTAGAAGAAGAAGTACTGCAAGGCAGTCTGCAATAGACCCAAGAGAAATGTCCACGGCAAGATGCGCCTTGGTACCCGCAACTGCTGCCGCAACCCCACCACCGCTACTAAGATCAAAAGCAAAGCTGCCAGGAAAAAGCGATAACCGGCAAAAAGCACTTTAGCTCCCCAGTCATCAGGGGGCAGATTAAGCATCTCATAGCTAATCTTGAGAAAGGGGAAAGCACTTCCCCACAAAAGGCAAGCAAAGGCCGATAGGGCCAATACCACAGGTTTTTGCTGCAGACGTTCTCTGATCTCTTTTTCCATCAATAGCTCAAGTCCTTTCATCCGATCCCGGCGCCTTAGCGCCTTCTATTGCATCTTTAGATGCATCCTTAGACATTAGTTGGTAGAAACCTTTTGGTCAGGCGAAAAGGGAGACTAATCACGTCCCGGGTCATGTGCAGGCTGCCGGAACAAATTTATGAAAAGGCTGCACCTAAAAAAGCTGGTAAAAGGAGTGGAAGTATTGGAAGACTGGGCCATCCTCGAAGTAACTAGTTGGCTGGAGTTACAGATTAGCGAGACTACCCTGCAACATATTGGCAATAGATGGCGGGAATAATGAAGATTA
>JAAYSL010000062.1 GCA_012518315.1 Bacillota bacterium
AAAAACGTGATTAGTTATCCAGGCATATTTGTTGACTTGACTGATTCAGGAATCGACTTTGATAAATTCGCTGATTATAAGATCGCCTTGACTAGTGTAGAAGGAAGAAACTTCGGTGTACCCTTTGATAACGGAACGGCAATTACTGCCCTTAGGACCGATGTTCTCCAGGAAGCCGGGTATTCTGTCAAGGATTTTAAGGATATCACTTGGCCAAAGTATATCGACATTGGTAAAGATATTCTGGCGAAAACCGGAAAACCTCTACTTTCCGGTGTAGCTGACTCTCCGGACTTAGTAATGGCTATGCTACAGAGTGCTGGCACTTGGGCGTTTCACCCGAATGGTGAGGTATGTATTGCAGATAATGAGGTTCTCAAAGAGGCCATTGAAGTGTATGTTGAGCTTGTGAAGAGCGGTGTAATGATTCAGGTGAATGACTGGGAACAGTATATTAGCTCACTTCACAGAGGCACAGTTGCGGGCACTGTTAATGGCTGCTGGATTATTGGTTCAATTACAGCCCAACCAGACCATAAAGGGCTATGGGGTACTACTAATATACCAAGACTAGAAAAGGCCCCTAATGCCACCAATTACAGCAGTGTGGGTGGTTCTAGCTGGATGGTTCTATCAAGTTCTGAGCACCCGAATGTTGCTGCAGACTTTCTGGCCCATACCTTCGCAGCTAGTGTTGAACTATATGAAACGATCCTGCCTCCTTCAGGCGCATTGGCGACTTTCCTACCCGCAGGCGACAGTGACGTCTACAATGAGCCCCATGAATTTTTTGGGGGGCAAGCAATCTATGCAGACATTACCGCTTATGCTGCCGAGGTGCCAAAGGTAAGTTATGCTGTCTATAACTACGAGGCAAGAGAAGCCATCGGTACCGCAATTGCCCAGATCTTTGCTGGTGCCGATATGGATGCTGCACTAAGAGAAGCCGAGGATACTGTCAATTTCCTGATGGGTCCTTAACTAGATAGGTACTGACAAGGCAAGAGATGGTGCTGCAAAGCACTCTCATAACGCTGCGATATTAGGCTTTATTGCTTTGCAGCACCGACTATCTTGTCGCTTGCCAAGCGGCATGCTAATGGCGCTTTTCGTTCCAGTTTAGGCCGGAGCCGCAAAAACTGCCGTGCTGGGGAGGGAAAAGGGTTGGAAAGGGTTATGAAGCTGAAAACGAGGCGGAGTGTTGTGGGCTGGTTTTTTGTGTTACCGGCCACACTGTTGATTTTCGGGTTTTACTTCTATCCTATAGTCAAAGCTTTTATCCTGTCTTTCCAAACCGGTGTGGGGGTCAATCTCAAGTTCGCCGGGTTGTTCAATTACAAACGGCTGTTAGCGGATAACCTATTCAAAAAATCTCTAGGTAATGTTTTCATCTATTTAGTTATCCAGGTTCCGATTATGCTTATGCTGGCCTTGATACTAGCACAGCTTCTCAATGATCAGAACTTGAAATTCAGGGGTTTTTTCCGAACAGCACTTTTCTTGCCATGTGCCACCTCTTTAGTCTCATATGCCATTATCTTCCGGGCTATGTTTGCCCTCGATGGGTTTGTCAATGCCATACTAATGAATCTGAACTTGATCACAAGACCGATTAATTGGATTGGACACCCGTGGGCAGCGAGGCTTCTCATCGTTATTGCACTCACCTGGAGGTGGACCGGGTATAATATGGTTTTCTTCCTGGCAGGGTTGCAGAACATAGATGATTCAATCTATGAAGCCGCCCTAATCGATGGTGCAAATGGACTAACCAGGTTCTTTAAGATCACAATACCTCTGCTAAGGCCCATTATACTCCTGACGGCGATCATGTCTACAAATGGTACCCTGCAACTATTTGATGAGCCGATGAACTTGACCAATGGTGGCCCGGCAAATGCTACTCTTTCTGTTTCGCAATACATATACCGATTGTCCTTTCAGTATTCACCCCGATTTGGATATGCCGCTGCCATCTCCTTTGTCATATTTGCCTTAGTAGCCATCTTAGCTTTGATTCAGATGAAAGTAGGTGACACGAGATGATGAAAAGAAGGGCAATCACCGCAGCAAAGTACGTATTTCTCTTTGTCGCTGCATTCTTATCTATTTTTCCCCTAGCATGGATGATGATCTCTGCCACCAATACAAGTGTGGATGTACTCACTGGGAGATTGTTGCCCGGTGCTTATCTTGGGGAAAATCTCAAAACCCTTGCGGCACATACGAATATTGGTCGTGCCCTCTGGAATTCTTTTAGGAATGCTATCGTGGCCACCATCGCTAGCCTGGCAGTCTGTTCCGTAGCAGGCTATGGGTTCGAGATATATCACGATAGGGGAAAAGATGTTCTAATGGGGATCTTGCTCTTATCGATGATGATTCCTTTTGCTGCCATCATGATCCCTTTGTTCATGATGGTGGGAAGGGCAAACCTACTAAACACCACCACTGCCTTTGTCTTACCCACGGTTTCAACAGCTTTCTTGATATTCCTGTTTAGACAAAGCGCTCGGTATTTTCCTCAGGAGGTCATAGAGGCAGCCAGGATAGAGGGCATGGGAGAATTAGGGATATTTTTCAAAATGTACATTCCGATCATGAGATCTACCTATGCTACCGCGGCAATAATAACCTTTATGGGAGCATGGAACAGCTATTTGTGGCCGTTGATTATCATGCAGAAGGCAGAAAGTAGGACGATGCCACTATTGATTTCTAGTCTCATAGCCGGCTATGTAACAGATTACGGTGCTTTGATGTTAGCTGTTACAAGCAGCGTGTTGCCGACCATTGTCATCTTCCTCGTCCTACAGAGAAACTTTGCGGAGGGGATTATTAGCTCCATGAAGTGAGCAAGATATCGATATGCTTGGAATACCCCTGGTGGGCATGGTACAATGACTGATATGTGCATAACCATGTCCTTGGCTAGTGGGAGGGAGCCACTATTATCATCGCTGAAGGGTTGACCAAGAAGTACGGAAGTCTGGTGGCATGCAACCAACTGAATTTCCATATACATGCCGGTGAGTTGTTCGGTTTTCTCGGGCCAAATGGTGCAGGTAAGACTACCACTATCAAGATGCTCACCGGACTATTGACACCCACCTCGGGTATGGCGAGAATTGCTGGTATTAATGTGCAGGAACAGCCAGTTTTGGCTAAGAAGAAGATGGCTTTCGTACCAGACTCTCCTAACATCTATGATAAGCTTACCGCTAGGGAATTCCTGCAATTTGCGGCCGAGTTACGGGCAATCGAGCAGGAAGAAGCTACACGGCGCATCGGAGCACTTTTGGGTGTGTTCGAGCTTAGCGAGCGCGCGGATGAGCTATGTGGCGGTTTCTCCCATGGCATGAGACAGAAGGTCTGTCTATCGGCTGCTTTGCTCGCACGGCCTCGAGTGCTATTCCTAGATGAACCCACAGTTGGCCTAGATCCGAAAAGTGCTAGGTTAATCAAGGATATCCTTAGAGACTTTGTTAGCAAGGGTGGTACTGTATTTATGTCTACCCATATCCTAGAAATTGCAGAGGAAATGTGTGATCGTGTTGGTATCATTCAAAGCGGTAAATTGATTGCGCTAGGCACCATCGATGAATTGCGACAAGGCGCCCGACACGTTGAGACAGGCAGACCCATTAGCCTAGAAGACCTATTCTTGGCACTTACCACCAAGAACGAAGAGGATTAGGGGATGTAGATATGGGCGCACTGGTGACCTTACTTCATTATGAATGGGTGCAGACAAAGAACTCCCTGAAGGAACGCAAAGCTAAACGGAGAGCTTTGTTTATCATAGTAGTGACTATCGGTTTGGCCTTTTCCCTAGGGAGAGCGATGGGCGGTGTGTTTGCCAGCTTGGATAGACTGGCCTTACAATCTCCCGGTCTGGCTCGTACCGTTGAGGCTTCACTGCTTAGTTTGGTAAGCCTTGCTGTTTTCTTTCTCATATTGACTTCGGGGTTCAAAACGCTATACGAACGTACCTTTGAGAGTGATGATTTGCCTTTTCTGTTATCTAATCCGATATCGGTGAAGACAATCTTTACGGCTAAGCTACTTGGTTCCTTTTTTTATATTCTACAGACAGTCGTACTGTTCACCTTGCCCCCTTGGATTGCTTATGGGATGATCAAGTCGGCACCAGTAGCTTTCTATATGGCAGCGATTACCGCGGTGGTACTAGGTGCCCTTCTTGTCCATAGCCTACTGGCTCTGCTGATCCTTCTCATCATGAGGTTTGCTCCATCTGCCAAGATCAAGCAAATTGCCCTGGGACTTTCTGGTGGGGCGGCCCTGGTCATTGTCTTCGTTTCCCAGATAGCAGGTTCCAGAATGACCCAGGAGTACCTGCAAGACCCGTTGGTTCTCCTGGAGCAAGTCGGTCAATGGGGCATAGGGGACAACCCCTACTTACCCCATTTGTGGATGAGTCGCTTCGCCTTAAGCTTTTTGCCTAGCTTTGACTTTTCCTCGTGGTCCAACGGATTGCCATTGATCTTAAGTAGCATTGGCCTTTCGTATCTAGCCGTTAGTCTCTCGGGCTCCTTCTTCTTGACTGGATGGACTACAAAAGGTGATGCCCCAGTGAAAGCCAAGAGGAGGGTGCTCCAGCAAACCAGGACTTTCTGGCCCCACGGTCGGCTGATGGCAATAGTCCGCAAGGACCTTTTGTCCACAAAGCGAGATCCGCTGCTTTGGTACAATATGCTGGTCATTACCATCGTCTTAGGTTTTTTCATTTACAACTTGATGAGTGATGTACCGGTAGAGGAACCCGGCATGACCGACCTATGGATGATACGAACCATGGCCCTCTTAATGCCTGCACTTATGGGCAGTGTACTGATCTCCCAATTGGGTGGGATTTCCATCAGTAGAGAGGGCAAGAACTGGTGGTTTTTGTGCAGCAGTCCCATTGAGCCCCGAACGCTTTACTTGGCGAAACTGGCCTATGCGGTCTTGATTCCCGCTCTCTATGGCGTGCTGTTTCAGCTAGTGATCTTCCTCGCTTTTCCCGCTGTTTCGTTTTTCCCCCCGTATGTGTCTATACCAGCTATTATCCTGATTACGCTTGCTGTAGCAGCGCTGATGCTGATGCTGGATATCCTCTTTCCGGACTTTACGATTAAGATAGAGTTTGGAGGTACCGCAGGCAGAGCAGCCGGTACGACCAAGTTGTTGCTGAGCATGCTATTGGGCTTTGCTACCCTGGGCCTGGTGGGGGTAACCATCAGCTTTCCGGCCTGGGCCGGCAGAGTGTTTCCCGGGCTTACGACAATGGCTAGCTATAGCATGACAGTCGCTGCTTTTCTGATGGTGACGCTGGCTACTATTGGCATAGCGGCCAGCATATCTGTCAAACGACTAGGCCTATTAATGAGAAAGCTATAGCGGCTCCATTGCAATTTCGCCGTGATGTGGGTATAATACAAATTAACATGGAAACTAGATTGGCAACACTATGATGGAGACTAGTAGCCTGCCTATCCACCTTAGAGAGCCGGCGCTTGGTGCAAGCCGGTGGGAAGGTATAGTGAATCCCCTCCGGAGTGGGTCATAACAATAGCTCCAGCCTAAGCGCTATAGCTATTGCAAGGGCCCCGGGTTAGCCCGTTATAGCGAAAGAGTGGGAACTTGACCTTGCCTAATTACCACCAAGAGATCAAGGTTAGGATCCAATATGGGTGGCAACGCGGGAAACCTCTCGTCCCTATGGAAAGGGCGAGGGGTTATTTATTTCTATCTTAGATAACAGAGGGAGGAAGTGAGATCATGCTTGATCTAAAACTAATTCGCACAAATCCTGATCTAGTCAGGGAAGCCATGGCCAGAAGGGGTGTAGAGGTACCTTTAGATGAGCTCTTGGAGCTAGATACCCGAAGGCGTAGCCTTCTGACAGGCCTAGAGCAGAAAAAGGCCCAGCGTAATGCAGTGTCAGAGCGGATTGGGCACATGCGGAAGGCCAAACAGGATGCAGATGAGCTCATAAGAGAGATGAAAGATCTGTCAGAGGAGATTAAGCAAGGTGATGATGAATTACGGGAGCTTGATCAGAGGATCCAGGACATTCTATTGATCCTGCCCAATATACCCCACAGTTCCGTGCATGTAGGCAAAGATGAGACAGAGAATATCGAAGTTCGCCGGTGGGGTACACCTCGGGATTTCGCCTTTGAGCCCAAAGCCCATTGGGACTTAGGTGTTGATCTAGATATCATCGACTTTGAGAGGGCCGGTAAGGTCACAGGGGCCAGGTTCGCTTTCATGAAGGGTTTGGGCGCGCGACTAGAGCGAGCAGTTGCCAGTTTCATGTTGGATCTGCATGTAAACGAACATGGATATCTAGAGGTGCTACCACCTTATCTAGCTAATCGGGAGAGTATGCAGGGTACTGGTCAATTGCCCAAATTCGCGGAGGATATGTTTAAATGTGAGGGAGAGGATTATTACCTAATTCCTACGGCGGAAGTGCCCGTTACCAATTACTATCGTGGGGAAATCCTGGATACCGACCAGCTACCCATCTACATGGTGGCTTTTTCAGCTTGCTTTAGATCCGAGGCTGGTTCTGCTGGCAGGGATACCCGGGGATTGGTAAGGATGCATCAGTTCAACAAGGTGGAGTTGGTCAAGTTCGTTCATCCGGACACATCCTATGATGAGTTGGAGAAGTTGGTGGCTGATGCGGAAGAAGTACTACAAAGATTGGAGCTGCCCTACAGGGTCCTTAAGATGTGCACTGGAGATGTAGGTTTTGCTGCGGCCAAAAAGTATGACCCCGAAGTCTGGATGCCCAGCTATGGGAGATATGTGGAAATCTCTTCTTGTAGCAACTTCGAAGATTTCCAGGCCCGTAGGGCAGAGATCCGCTTTAGACCAGAACCGGGAGCCAAGCCAGAGTATGTCCATACCTTAAATGGTTCTGGAGTGGCAGTGGGTCGAACTGTAGCTGCTATTTTGGAAAACTACCAAGAGACTGATGGCAGTGTGGTGATTCCCAAAGTGCTAAGGCCCTATATGGGTGGAGTAGAGAAGATCACGCCTCCCAAGCGCTAAGGCTTTGGATGGCATTTCCGATAAGTGCTAAGTGAACTATACGATGATGGCAAGAGCGGTTGGGCACTGGCAATCCCTAGGGAGGCAAGTGCCCTTCTTTTCTCTTACTTTCGATACTTAGACGGGACAATTTATGAAAAGTTTGTGACAAATCTGTGGCAATTCCTGTCTTGGCTTGTTATACGGTAGGGAAAAGAGCAGGTCTGGATAAATATATCGTACAGGGCGGTAGTGATGGGCCTAAGGTTTGCTACCGCGGACATTTGATTAGCAGACATGGAGGAATGTGGAATGCGAAAAAACCATAGTAGTGTCGTGCTATGCCTTGGCATCGTGCTGCTGCTTGCTTGGCAGGTCAATGCCAGTACAACCACCATTTCGTTAGCTGAGACTATCGAATTAGCACTACAGGAAAGTATTGACCGCAAGATTGCCGAGATTGAATGGGAAAACGGTAAGATCGCCTATCAGAAAGCCATGGCAGACAATCTACTGACGCAATCGACCTACAACCAGGGATTGGCGGAGTTAAACCTGCAGAAGGCTGAAGCCGCCTACAAAGAAAGGATAGCAGGTGTCGTAATCTCTGCATTAAGGCACTTTACTGATGTGGAGCTGGCGAGGATGGACCTAAAGATACAGGAGCAGCAGCTGCGGCTGAGTGAGAAGGCATTGGAGCTTACTCACAGGAAAGTGAAGGCGCAAAATGCTAGTGAATACGATCTTCTCCAAGCGGAGGCGGCACTGGCCAAGAGCGAAATTAGCTACCAGAAAGATAAAGATAGCCTTGAGGAGAAACAACAAGCTTTCTATCTACTTATTGGCTCCGATACAATGATTCCCGATGGTAAGTTAGAGTATGTACCTTTTGCCGTTGAGCTTACCCGGGTTTTGCCAGAAGTACTTCAATCTAGTGTGAAGCTCAAGGAAACCAAAGATGGTCTGGAACTAGCCAAGTTGGATCTAGAAAGACAGCTTTTGGAGGAGACAGCCGATCTCTTGCTGCGAGATGCCAGGAACCAGGTATCCTTGGCGGAGCTAAAGGTGGAGCAGGCAAAGACAAGTATTGCCCAGGAAGTTCGGCTGGCTTTCAATGCGGCCAAACAGGCTGAGCAGGCATATAAGGCGAGTTGTCTCAGTCATGAACTGGAGAGGAAGCAGTACCAGATTACCAAAGGTCAAGTGGAGGCAGGCCTCAAGACAGAGGATGACCTCTTAAAGGCCGAGATCAGCCTTTGGGAGGCAGAACGTTCTGTCTATGATGCAATGACTAACCAGGTAATCGCTTACCTGCAATTCGATGAACTGATCGGCAAGGATGTAAGAACCAGTCAGGTACTACCACCGATGAATATGGAGGTAGATGGTTGACAAGGGGGGGGTTGACATTGGTTTCGTCCATCAAGACAAGGATATGGCTATGGCTCACAATAATCGGTCTATCGGGTGTAATTGCGATACCGGCAGTATCTCAGGCTGAACCCAACGTAGGTATCCAGGTTCTTGCCTTGGATGAAGCCCTAACTCGTGCCCTAAAAGACCACCCTACTGTGGATAAAGCCCAGTTTGACCGAGACTCGAAGGAATTGGCATTAGCTAAGCGTAATGCTGTCTATACCCCTAGATTATCTGCTTCCCTCAAGCCACTAACACTGTCTGTGAGGGAGCAGGAAGCTAAGATAGCATTAGGAGAATCCATTTCCGTTAATGGAAGTCTGTCCACCATGCAAGGATGGGAGCTTTCCGCTGCCAATCGCTGGCTGACTGGGGACAGGGAAAGATCCGGCTTGACGGTGGATGCGAGCCTGAGGGTTTGGCCACCACCAAAACATAGTGCTAACTACCTGAACCTTTTGGAGGCAAGAGAAGGGGCCCAGCAGACTCTCCAACAAGAGGCGAAAGCCCTCTCTGAGGCAGTTATTGACACATATCACCGCTATCGGTCGCTCCAGATAGATGGAGATAGATTGCATGTATATAAAGAAGAAAATGAGGCCAAGGCAGCAGCTTATGAACGGGTAATGGGCAAGGCTGAGCAGGGGCTAGCCTCCACTGTCGAAGTGCTAGTGGCTAAGCGGGAAAAAGATGAGAGTCTAGCGGTATATCAACGGGCCTTGAGGGATTACGAGAGAAAGAGGCGGACCTTTCTATCTGACTTATCCTTGGAGGAAGATTTATGGGAACTAGAACCTTTACCAAATAGGCTTGAACCAGTAGATTGGGTAATCCCCTTGGATGAAGCGGTAGCCTTGGCTTTAGAGGCGGATATCACCTTAGGTGAACGAAACCGGACACTGGCTGCGGCACGTCGGCAAGTAGATGCCATGCGGGCCGCCAATGGGATAGAACTGTCGGTAGGGGGCACTATCCAATTTCTGGAGGAGCGGGACTGGGAGGCGGTATATGAAACCCATATAGCGTTCTCCTATCCTTTTCTTGATGGGGGCTCAAGGGAACTGGAAAGAAAAGAGGCAGATCTAGCCCTCAAAGAGGCTGAGAAAGCGGTACAGACTAGACGATTTGAGGTTGGTCTAGAGGTGGAAAGCAAGCTTTCGGAAATACAGTGGCTAAAGGATCAAGTGCATATAGCTAACCTCGATTATGAGAAAGCTTCACTTCAGTACGCTGCCAAGAGCTTGCAGGCAACTAATGGCCTAATTCCCAAGTCAGAAGCAGATGCCAGTCGGCGTCTGGTGATGCAAGCTAGGCTCGACTGGCTGGAAAAGATAGTGGCCTACGAAGTTGCCAGATTAGAGCTAATGTCGATGACAGGACAGATGGTTGAAATGGAAGGGGGGTACCCCAGATGAAGCGAGAAGGTAAGCGATTGGTCAAAACCGGCCTCATAATCGTTATTGCCATTGTCATACTTGGCCTTGGTTTTTCATATTTGAGAACGAGGAGAGCACAGAATGTTGCCTCCACAATGCCTGCCCGTAGGGAGATAACGGTGCAACGGGGAGACGTGATTCGGGGGGTATCAAGTACAGGTACCATCGCTGCTGCCCGGGATTTGGAGCTAGCCTTCGATGTGGGTGGGAAGGTGAAAAGCATCTCCGCGCAAACTACGGATGTAATCGGGGAAGGGGCGGTACTAGCCAAACTTGATGATACCCGCGAAAGGCTAGCTTACCTGAGTGCAAAACGGGATCTGGAACTAGCCAAATTCGAAGCCGCACCTAGCGTGATTCGGGAGAAAGAGCTAGCCCTGCAATTGGCCGAGGCGGACCTTCAGGGTACTTCACTTGTAGCCCCCTTTTCTGGTGTGGTAGCTGAGATCGGTATTCAGGAGGAGGAATGGGTGAACTCGGGGACGCCGGTCATGCGTCTTTTGGATACTTCTCGGTTGTTTCTTGAGGTAGGTGTCGATGAAGTCGATATTCGCCATGTCCAGGTGGGTCAAAAGGCCACCATTGGTCTGGATGCTTACCCAGAGCTGACTTTATCGGGGACAGTAGTGGAGGTGGGCATAGTCCCCCGCCAGCAGGGTCAGATCGTAGTGTTTCCTGTTAGACTTGAGGTAGATGAGTATGATCCAAGAGTAAGAGTCGGTATGAGTGCGGAAGCCGAAATCGTAGTGGAAAAGGCTGAGAACGTTCTAGTTGTACCCTTTGAGGCAGTCGCAGAAGCAAGAGGTAGGAGCACAGTCATTAAGGTCACTGATACTGGCCTTGAAAGTGTTGAGGTGGTGACAGGTCTTTCCGATGGCTTTTCGATAGAAATAAAACAGGGTCTAAACGAAGGGGATCGGATACTGGCGACTAACCATGAGCTCTATCGCTCTTTACAGCGGGGTAACCAGTCTGCCCAACGAAACCCGGCAATACGGATGCCGGCCGGTATAGGAGGGGGCTGGCGGCCTTGAATAACAGCTCAAAGGTCTTTATCGCCGACGGGATTGACAAGGTCTATGCTATGGGAGATGTGAAGGTTAACGCCCTGCGGGATATTTCCTTTTCCATACAGACGGGTGAATACGTAGCAATTATGGGTCCATCCGGTTCGGGTAAGTCTACTTTAATGCATATCATGGGTTGTCTGGATAGACCCACCAGTGGCTCCTTATATCTCAGAGGTAAGGACATAGGCTCTCTTTCCGATGGGGAACTAGCTGAAATTCGCAATACTGAGATCGGTTTTGTGTTTCAGAACTTCAACTTGTTACCGAACATGAGTATCTTAGAAAACGTGGAACTTCCCCTGCTTTACGCTGGTATGCCGGCAAGGGAGAGGCGAACCCGGGCGACTTGGGCCCTTGAAGTCGTGGGTCTAGCTGACCGACTGAGGCATAAGCCTAACGAGATATCTGGTGGCCAAAAGCAAAGAGTCTCTATAGCACGGGCCATGGTTAACCAACCCGCTATTCTGTTGGCTGATGAGCCAACTGGAAACCTGGATACAGCCACAGGCAAAGAGATTATGGCACTATTTGATGAGCTCAATGCCAAAGGTAACACCATCATATTGGTTACCCATGAACGGGATGTGGCTGAACATGCTACTCGGATCATCTACATTCTGGATGGGCGAATTGAACATTTCGAATTCCGCATACAGGATGAAGAAGAACACGTACCGGTATGGGAGGTTGTAGAGGCGTGAATCTCAAGGAGTTTATCAGGATTGCCTTCCATAGCCTTTCCGCTAACAAGCTACGTACTGCTCTTTCACTTCTAGGAATTATCATTGGTGTAGCCTCAGTAATTACCATGGTAGCTATCGGCACTGGTGCTCAGGAACAGGTGACAGGCCAAATTGGAGCCATGGGTTCTAATCTAATTACCGTAAGCCCCGGGTTTAGCCGTGGTGGAGGAGGGCGGATCAGTCAGGATATTGCCGATGTTTTCACTTTGGAGATGGCCGAGGCCATAAAAAACGCCTCTCCCAATATTAAGCATGTGGTGCCCACCTCGGAGACATCAGGGCTGGCAGTATACCGTGGCAATAATGTACGAGTACGGATTAGCGGGGTAACACCGGAATATCAGGAGGTCATCAATCATTATCCCTTAGTTGGTCGGTATGTTCGGGAGCAGGATGTAGCCAATAGTGAGAAAGTCACAGTCTTGGGTTCAGAGGTTGCTTCCGAGCTATTCGGTCCGGAAAATCCAGTTGGTCAGAGTATTCGGGTGGTTATTGGTGACCGAAGCTATAGTCTAAGAGTCATAGGGGTAATGGAATCCAAAGGGCAAGTGATGATGGCCAACTATGATAATCGTATCTATGTGCCTATTACCATGCTGATCAAACGTGGTCTTAAGACCAGGTATGTTGATGGGTATTCCATCGAGGCAGCCTCCAGGGATGTAGCCAAATCGGTTGTCCAAGAAGTCGAGGTTTTTATGACCCGTATGCTAGGTGATGCCGATCGATTTCGGGTGATGAGTCAGGATACCATCCTGGAAACCGTCTCCCAGGCTACCGGAACCTTGACCTTGCTTCTTGGGGCTATTGCCAGTATAGCTTTGCTGGTCGGTGGCATTGGGATCATGAATATAATGCTGGTGACAGTCAGTGAACGAACCAGGGAAATCGGTATTCGTAAGGCCATAGGGGCCAAACGCAAGCATATACTCATGCAGTTTCTTCTAGAGGCAGTCTTGCTAAGCGGTCTAGGCGGCATCCTCGGGTTAGGGACAGGCTGGGCCGGTGGCTATTGGCTATCCAGGGGCCTTGGTTGGCCGTTTTCTGTTTCACCAGTGGCGGTTGTGATCGCCATTGGTTTTTCGGTATGTATAGGGCTCTTCTTCGGAATCTATCCCGCATCAAAGGCGGCATCACTTGATCCGGTAGTTGCTTTGCGGTATGAGTAATACTGTATGGCAATAATTGCAGAGGACGGTGGTTGCAGAAGTTTAGTCAGCCCCTTTTAGAAACCGGCAATGTCTGATATACTTTCCGTGTATGGTAGGGAGGTAGTATCGATGCCGAAGGTTCTAAAAGCCGGGGGCTGGCTATTGATGCTGCTACTTGTGGTCAGTGTCAGCTGCCTTGCCGCTTTTCCTAAACCAGTGGGGTTTGTCAATGACTTTGCTCAGGTTATCAATAGATCATACAGCATAGAAATGGATAGTGTCGCTAAAGCTCTACAGGATAGCCGGGGAGTGGAGATGGCCATTGTTACCATCAACTCCTCTGAGCCGATAACGCCAAAGGAATATGCCACCCAGTTGTTCAATGAATGGGGGATTGGTGGCCCCGAGGATAGTGGGTTGCTGATCCTACTGGCTATGGAAGAACGGGAAATCCAGGTGGAGGTCGGCTACGGCCTTGAGGGTGTACTACCTGATGGTAAAGTTGGCGGGATATTGGATGAGGCAGTCATTCCGTACTTTGCCAAGGGAGACTATGGAAGGGGCCTGCTGGAAGGAGCCAGGGCCTTTAAGGCGGAACTAGCTGAGGAGAGCTATGCTCGGCGTAAAGAGGATAACTCTGGTCTTTGGGGCTTTGTTATCTTTCTAGTGATTGTTGCCATCATCTATTTATCCAAGGCTAGAACCCCAATGGGGCCAACTGGACCGTCAGGGCCCATCGGCCCAGGGGGGACAGTATCGAGGCCACGTCCTGTATACAGGCCGCCGGTAAGCAGGGGTCCTAGAGGCGGTAGTGGGGGTTTTGGTGGCTTTGGTGGGGGACGGAGTGGTGGAGGAGGAGCCGGTCGCAAGTTCTAGGGACCTAAAGGGGAGGGGACAGAGTTGAAAAAGAGTTGGATTATTATCGCCGTAATCGCTATATTGGCCATCGGTGTAGTAAGCCAGTATAATGGCTTGGTGACACTGGAGACCAACGTAGATGCTAAGTGGGCTCAGGTGGAAAACCAGCTGCAAAGACGAGCAGACCTTATTCCAAATCTAGTCAATACTGTCAAAGGATATGCTAGCCATGAGGAGCGGGTTTTCCAAGACATTGCCTCGGCTAGGAGTAGACTACTTTCTGCCGGGGATCCCGGTGCCAAGATGGAAGCTAACAATAGCCTGGATGTGGCTGTAGGTAGGCTTTTGGCCATTGCGGAGAGTTACCCCGAGTTGAAAGCTGATACTAGTTTTGTGCGGTTGCAGGATGAACTAGCTGGTACAGAAAACCGGATTGCCGTAGAGCGGATGCGGTACAATGAGTCTGTGCAAGAGTGGAATCGGACAGTTCGTCGATTCCCCACCGTGGTTATAGCTAGGCTCTTTGGCAAAGATGCCCGTCCCTTCTTTGAAGCGGCGGAGAGTGCTAAAGAGGTGCCAGAGGTTAAGTTCTGATAAGGCGTCACAGCCTTGACGCTAGCGGTCACACCATGGTAGAATAAATGGTGCTAACCTGGCTACAGGGCATGTGGAGGGGTGTCAGAGTGGACGATCGTGGCGGTCTTGAAAACCGCTGAGGTGATGAGCCTCCGTGGGTTCGAATCTCACCCCCTCCGCCATTTAGGGTTATTTCCGAGTATCTCGGGGAT
>JAAYSL010000006.1 GCA_012518315.1 Bacillota bacterium
AATTTTCACCCGGTCTGCCCGCTTTAGTAGGGAGATCAGCATGCAGCCCACAACCAGAGCATCTTCAAAAGTATACACATCCTCTAGGATGGGAGGTGCGATCTGCCACGGTTCTTGTTTTGCGGTAGCCTCATGTGAATGATACCATACATTCCATTCATCAAATGAAAGGTTGATGGTTTTCTTGCTGCGTTTCTTGGCTTTGACGTAATCACAGATGCCAATCACAGTATCAATGAAGGCATCCATCCCCACTGATTGGGCGAGGAAATTGGGAGTGTTATCGGCCTGGTTGCTAAAATAGGTGTGTAGCGAAATGTAATCTACCATTTCATAGGTATGTTCCAGTACCGTGGCTTCCCATTCGGGGAAGGTGGCCATCTTAGCATTGGAACTCCCACAGACTACTAGCTCTAAGGAGGGATCCACCATCCTCATGACCTTTGCTGCCTCAAGGGCTATCCGACCGTACTCTACTGCCGTCTTATGGCCGATCTGCCATGGCCCATCCATTTCGTTCCCCAAACACCAGAGCTCTATATCATGGGGATCGGCATATCCGTGTTTCTTCCTTAAATCACTCCAATAGGTTCCCCCTGGATGGTTGCAGTATTCCACCATGTTGCGGGCACCATCAATGCCACGGCTGCCAAGATTGACTGCCATCATGGCCTCAGTGCCCACCCTATTGGCCCAGTCCATAAACTCATTGGTACCAAACTCATTGGTCTCTATCGAGCGCCAAGCTAGTTCCAACCTACGAGGTCTTTCCTCCCGTGGGCCGATTCCATCTTCCCAGTTATATCCGGAAACGAAATTTCCCCCAGGGTAGCGTACCACTGGTACATTGAGCTCCTTAACCAGTTCCATGACGTCACTTCGAAAACCATGTTCATCTGCTGAGGAATGATCTGGTTCATAGATTCCGCCATAGATTGCTCTCCCTAGATGTTCAATGAAGGCACCATAGATGCGATCATCTATTTCACCTATGCGAAAGCTTCGATCCAAAGTCATGGTTGCTTTTTTCGGTCCACTCATGCGGCTTGCTCCTTTCTACATAGCCCAAAGATTTGACATCAACCATTTTTGTTACAAATCATGCACCTTTAGTAGTAACTCCCTGACACCTAACCGGTTCAGATTTCCCGATCTGTTTATTCGCTACCTTTTGGTAATTCCCTTTTTTTTGCGGGCTTAGAATCAAGAGATGTTAATGGTGAGCTGATCGCCCGGAACGGAACAAGGTGGACTTCTTCGGCGAAAAGGCCGAACAACCGTCAGCTATTCTATGTTACCAATTACCTCAGGCTTTGCTAAGTTCCTGGACTATGCGGGCTTCCTAGCTGACAGCACCCCTTTCATTTGGAACAGATAGGGTGCGTATTCAGTTTCACATTATTCATTCATTACAAATTAAACCCGTGTTACCGTTCCCTTTTTATTTTCGTATGATAGGAGGAATATTGGATATTTTGTCTAAGGTACTACTTAACCGGTTACTTTCCACGGTTCGGGCTATATGCCTGTTGACTGCAACGGGCTGTATTGCTCGCGCTTTCGGAGTTCTGAAGGCAGTTCAGCTATTGGTCGTTCCTAGACTAGGCTATCTTCGGGAGGTGATGCATTAGGCCTTGGAGACGTGTTGGTTAGAGACAATCGGAACTTATGGACGGCTTATAGGGGATTAAGATCAAAGGAGGCGTCTTGCAGTGAACTGGAAGCCAAAACTAGGTCTGCTTATTACTCTGGTGTTAATCGTTTCGGTACTTAGTCCCATCGCTTTGGCATCAGAACCGGTCACAGACCTCGACGTTGCACCAGGTGTTCCCCGGCACGAGACCCTGATCCTTGAGAATCCAGAGGGCCGCATTGCCGATCCGGGTCGCTTCAATCGGTGGGCACCAGGTGGAGGTGATTCTACTGGATTACAACAGCTAGCACTCGATACTCTGTGGTATATTGACCCCGATGCAGGGATCGACGGACCATGGAATAACTCCTTAGCAGAGGCTCCACCTGTCTACAACGAAGACTACACTCAAATGACTGCAAAACTTCGCGAAGGTATCTACTGGAGCGACGGCGTAGAATTTACCGCGGATGATGTCCTTTTCACAGTAGAAACCCTAATGGCTAATCCTACCATGGAGTTCGGAGCCCAGTTGCAGCTAAACGTAGAAAAAGTCTACAAAACCGATGATTATACTGTGGTATTCGATTTGAAGCAGCCGAACTCCCGTTTCCATGCCATTTTTACAGTCCGCTGGAGTGCCTGTTTCATCATGCCGAAACATATTTGGGAAACGGTTGAAGATCCGATAGCTTTTGACTTCAATGACCCACTTGTCAGTGTTGGACCGTACGTAATAAAAGACTATGATCCCAATGGATACTGGTTCTTGTGGGAACGTCGAGAAGATTGGGAAAGAACTAGTCTTGGAATGCAGTTTGGTATGCCTCAACCAAAGTACGCGCTATATACCGCGCCAGGCCCTAGTGACAAACGGGTTATAGCCCAGTCCAATCATGAGCTTGATGTAATACATGATGCATCTCCCGAGGGTATGATTACCCTTCTGAAAAGGAACCCGACATCAATCGGATGGTTTGAGGGTTTCCCCTGGGCTCACCCGGATCCAACTCTCCCATCTGTGTTCCTGAACAACGAAAAATACCCTCTAAACATGAAAGACGTTAGGTGGGCACTTACCCTAGCTATGGACATAGTTAACATCTCAATGGCTTCTACCAATGGTGCCGCCACATTGTCGGCTATTCATCTGCCGCCAACCGGTGGCTACCTCGAGTGGTACTTTGATCCCATAGAAGACTGGTTACGGGAGTACTCAATAGAGGTGGACGGCGAACTCTTCCATCCCTATGATCCTACAGCTTCTTTACGTGTTGCTGAGGTTGCCAGGAAGCAGCTTGGTGACCAGGTGCCAACCGATGTAACTGAGATCAAAAAATCTCTCGGCTATGGTTGGTGGAAACACGATCCTGATGTTGCTGAGAAACTTCTGCTCAGAAACGGCTTTACCAGAGATCGGCGAGGTAAGTGGTTGTTGCCGAATGGTGACCCTTGGAAAATCAGTATCCTATGTGATGCTCAAGCGCGTCCGCTCATGGCGCGGATCGCCACAATGATCGCTGAGCAATGGACCAAATTCGGTATTGACGCTCAGGCTGAAGCTTCTGAGCTCTCCATTATAGACACAAGAGTTCGCTACGGTGATTACGAAGTTTCCATAGGATGGTGTATAGAAACTTGGGGCGGTCATCCAGACCTCTTCTGGTTCTTGGAATCCTGGCATTCTGACTACTACAGACCTTCCGGTGAACCGGCCGTTAACAAGAATCCCATGCGATTCAGAAATGAAGAACTTGATGGCATCATCGAGGCCATCAAGGCTAGAGATTTCGATGACCCAGA
This sequence comes from Bacillota bacterium, assembly GCA_012518315.1. GTDB lineage: Bacteria > Bacillota > Limnochordia > DTU087 > DTU087 > JAAYSL01. The sequence continues at coordinate 3,437 of JAAYSL010000006.1, forward strand.
ATGCATCGGGCTAGGCATCGAATATCTTAAGATATGTGTGGAGAACATGCCCATCATTCCCATAATGGCCTACAACGTCTTCTCTGTATGCGATGAGTATTACTGGGAGGGCTTCCCAACTGCCAAAAACCCGTATACTAACCCTGTTGCAAACTGGGCTAATACGAAATACATGTTCCCCATGATACGTCCAAAACAGCAGAAATAGAAATTGCGATAGCCCCCCAGACCATTGAAAGGTCTGGGGGGCATCATTGCAGAAAACAAAGGAGGTTCCGACACCATGGGAAAATCGTTCCTGACCTATGTCATTCAGCGGATAGCTCAATGCTTACTAGTTGTTATCATAGGAATAACAATCACATTTCTGATACCCAGGTTTTCCCCGACCGACCCTGTTGAGGCGGTAGTTAATCGAGCTATGATGATGGGCCAGTTTTCTCATCCAGATGCAGTCGAGATGATGAAAGATGCACTTACCAAGCTCTATGGTTTGGATGGTACACTTGGTCAGCAATATGTTCGTTTCTGGAGGGGCCTTCTTTCCGGGGATCTTGGGCCATCGCTTTCGTCTTTTCCTAAACCAGTCATGAGCCTAATTCGAGGGTCTCTACCTTGGACGGGTGCACTCCTCCTAACAACAGCTATCATCGCCTGGGTAACCGGCAATATGTTAGGTGCGCTCGCTGGCTATTATGCTGATAAACGCTGGTCCCACGTACTAAGTATTATAGCCATGTCTCTTCACCCGATCCCTTATTATATAATGGCTTTTGTATTGCTCGTGTTACTGGCATACGTCATCCCCGTCTTCCCCCTTGGCGGAGCGGTTGCCATTGGACTCAAACCGGGCTTCAACTGGATTTATATATCAAGCATCCTAAGGCATGCATTCCTTCCGGCCTTATCTCTTGTCCTGGTCGGTATAGGGGGCTGGTTTGTAGGGATGAGGGCCTTGGTAACAAACATAGTATCTGAAGACTATGTAACCTATGCGGAATATGCCGGAGTCCCTAATCGGACTATCATGTATCAATATGTAATGAAAAATGCTCTGTTACCACAGATAACCGGTTTAGCGATGCAGCTTGGGCTTATATTTAATGGCGCCTTAATCACCGAATATGTATTTAACTATCCCGGGCTAGGGTATCTGGCTTATAGTGCCATTTTTGCTGGTGACTATAGCCTCATCATGGGCGTAGCGGTGTTTTCTATAATAGGAGTCTCCCTAGCAGTGTTGCTAGTTGATTTAGCATATCCGTTGTTTGACCCCAGAGTAAAGCACCAATAGAAGGAGGCAATCCACTTGAGAGGTTTCCTGAGAGTTGTAGCCGACCTCTATCGCAGCGATCCGAGATGTCGTTTTGCTTTCACTGCCATTTCTATTGTTATCATGTTCGCCTTGATGTCATTTGTCTCCCCGCAAGATCCTGGTTCATCCTACTATGCACCACCGAACCAGCCGCCATCTGTGGCACACCCCTTTGGCACAAATTCTAGGGGGCAAGATATGTTCTGGTTCCTCACTTTTGCTGTCCGCAACTCTTTAGTTTTTGGGGTCATTACTGCTATCCTATCCCGCATTATTGCAATTTCGATTGGCTTAATTGCCGGGTATAAAGGTGGTATAATTGACAGGATAATGATGGTGATTAATGACAGCTTCGTAGTGTTGCCAGTCCTTCCCTTATTGATCCTAATCAACTTCATAATAAGAGAACAAATGTCGATACTGCAGTTAGCTATGGTTATAGCAGCATTCGGTTGGGCTTGGGATGCGAGATTAATTCGTTCACAAGTACTAAGCCTCAAGGAAAGGGAATTTACCTATACATCGGTCTTCTCCGGCACCAAGACCTCTAGTATTCTGATATCTGAACATTTACCCTTTGTAATGCCGATCGTCTTGTCGACTACCATTAATAACCTACTGTGGGCTATCGGAATGGAAGTCACTCTAGCGGTGCTAGGGCTATCCAACATTGGTATCCCAACCATAGGAACTACCATTTATTGGGCCAATCAGCATCAGGCGCTGATCTCCGGCGTATGGTGGTGGATTGCCGCTCCTGTGGCAATTTCGGTTTTGCTCTTCGTCGCTCTGTATCTACTAGTAGTTGGTCTCGGGGCGTATTTAGACCCTAGAACAAGGCTGCAAAGAATGAAAGGAGTCCTGAGCGATGAGCGTGCTTAGAATACAAAATTTACAGGCTTACTACCAAAGCACCCTCTATGGAGTGACTAGAAACGTAAAGGCTGTGGATGGAGTATCGTTGGACTTACGGGCAAACGAGATCTACGGGATTGCCGGTGAGTCTAGCTGTGGAAAGACTAGTCTCATTAAAGTAGTGTTCGGAGCGATTAAACCTCCGCTAACGATAATTGGCGGGAGAGTCTTATATCAAATCAACGATCGGGATTTCGATATTACACAAACCAATGACGAAACCCTACGACAAATGCGATGGAAACAGGTTTCGTATATTTTGCAGGGCTCTATGAGTCTTCTGAACCCTGTAAGAAGGGTACGAAAGACGTTTTGGGATTTCACTAAGGCGCATGAACCCGTAATTGAACCCGAGAAGTTCGAGGCTACCACGAGAGAGCATCTTAATCGGCTGGGTCTGCCGGCTGAAGTGCTGGACTCATATCCTCATCAGTTGTCAGGCGGAATGAAGCAAAGAGTAGCTATTGCTCTTGCCACGATATTCCAACCGAAGGTGATTCTAGCAGATGAGCCGACTACAGCCCTAGATGTGGTAGTCCAGAGGGGGGTGCTACAGCTTCTTAGAAGAATCCAGCAGGAGACAAAAAATACCCTCGTCATCGTCACTCACGACATGGGGATTCACGCCAATATTGCCGATCGTGTAGGGATTATGTACGCCGGCAGAATCGTGGAAGAAGGTACGGTTAAACATATATTCAGCGAACCTCGTCACCCTTATACGAAGCACCTTATCCAGTCACTCCCAAAGATAGGCGACAAATCGAAGAGACAAAGCATACCTGGTGCTCCGCCTAATCTCGCTGATCCACCCGCTGGGTGTAGGTTTCATCCACGATGTCCTTATGCCAAGCCCATATGCAGTGTACAGACTCCCGAACTCTCACCGATCCAGGACGAACGAAGAGTAGCATGTTTTCTTTTGACAAAGGAGAATGCTCATGTCTCGTAATCAACCTTTACTAGATATTCATAATATTACCAAGCTCTACTCCGTTGGAGGATGGCTCTCTCGGAATAAGATTGCCGCAGTTGCTGATGTATCTTTGAGTATGTTAGCAGAAGAACCAGAAATCTTGACTCTGGCGGGTGAAAGCGGTAGCGGAAAAACCACCTTAGCTAGAATGGTTCTTCGTCTTGTTGAACCCACGCTCGGACGCATTCTATATAAAGGTCGTGACATCACGAGCATACGTACAAGGAAAGAGCAGATAGAATTTATGCAAGACATCCAACCTATATTCCAAAATCCCTTTGAAGCCTTCAACCCTCTCAAAAAGCTAGAAAGCTATCTATTTGAAACAGCGAAGAACTATGATTCTAGAGAAAATGGCTCCATCGAAGACCGCATCGAATCAGCTCTTAATCTTGTCGGCCTATCAATGCGGGAGATACGAGGGCGCTACCCTCACGAACTGTCAGGAGGACAGTTACAGCGTGTTTCCGTGGCTCGGGCCTTAATTGCCTCGCCTTCACTGTTGGTTGCTGATGAGCCTGTATCCATGATAGATGCTTCGCTAAGAATGTCCATCGTCAACCTCTTTAAAGATTTAAAGGACAGACACAATGTAAGTATTATCTACATCACCCACGATTTGGCAACAGCTTATTACATCAGTGACCGTATTGCCATAATGCAAAGAGGCCACATCGTTGAAATTGGGCCCGTAAAGAAAGTTTTGGCGGAGCCCTTCCACCCGTATACAAGGCTACTTAGAGAGTCCATTCTCGAACCAAATTCTGAAACCGCCTGGGATGAAGAAATCACGCTGTCCACTATCGAGACGAAAGAATTTGCCAGGCAGGGATGTAAATTCGCCAACCGCTGCGACTCTAGGCTGCCAATTTGTGAGGAGACCGAACCTCCCCTTTCGTTTGTCGATGGGAGAGAAGTCAAATGTTGGCTTTATGGTGTGCAAGGTAAGCACGACACAGCATCATGATTGACGAAAGAATGCCAATAAAACAGTTCGGATGTAGCCCAGCTGTTCCATTACCAACCTAAATTGAGGGATGAGACAACCATGCTGATATATTGACAAAAGGAGCCTTGCAAAGGCTAGGGTTGCCCAACAGTATTTGCTCCAACATTCAATTGGTTCTAGAGAGGTCTTTGCGCTGAACCACGTCACTAGACATAGCATAACGACTAGAAACAACTCTTGTTAACGGCGGTTATCTTTGGTCCCCAGGCAGCGACCTCTGCCCTGAGTCCAAGTTCTATTGCACAGTCTACAGACCGAATACTGCCTCTGATAAGAAGGGCGGTTTGTGTCTGATTTTGTAAGGAGCCTCGCAAATGCAGAGTACCATCTCTTTGATTCAACAGCATGGTGCCTAAGAAAGAGGAACTCGCTGAACGTCTGGATACACTGGGTATTGGCATTATGACGTCGTACACCTAATCAAGGACCAACAAACTTGACACTGGGTGCGGAACAACCATATACGAATCAGGGAGGAAATGAATATGGTAATACAGGCTTACATTGATCCAAGACGACAAGTAGGTAGGCGCGATACTATGATTTACGGCCACTTTCTGGAACATTTTCACCGCCAAATATATGAGGGAATCTATGAGCCGGGATCACCGTTATCGAATCGTTTGGGCCTCAGGAAGGATGTTATCACTGCTTTGCAGGAGATAGAAGTCCCCGTTGTAAGATGGCCTGGGGGATGTTTTGTCTCATCGTATCATTGGAAGGATGGAGTTGGGAATAACAGAGTCCCCGTTTTTGACAAGGCATGGAGGGTTGAGGAACCAAATACGTTTGGAACTGACGAGTTTATCATGTTTTGTCGAGAGATCGGTGCCGAGCCTTATATCTGTACCAATGCAGGAACCGGCTCACCTGAAGAAATGAGCGATTGGGTTGAATACTGCAACCTAAAGGATCAAGGAAAATGGGCAAGGAAAAGAATCGAGAATGGACATGAAGAACCATTCAATGTTAAATACTGGAGTATCGGAAACGAGAACTGGGGCGCCCATGAAATCGGTGCTAAGACTTCAGCTGAATGGTCCAGGTATGTGGCAGAAGCAGCTAAAATGATGAAACGTGTTGATCCTTATATCGAACTATTTGCAGCTAGTGTCGTCGACATAGATTGGAATATCAACCTACTAAAGGAAGCAGGACAATATCTTGATTGGATTTCGATACATGGATATTGGGACAAAGTATGGACCAATAACGATCTTGCCTCATATGAGAAATCAATGATTTACACTACAGCTATAGAAGAACCCATCTTGAAGACCAAATACATCCTTGGTGCTCTGGGATATTTAGGAAAAATAAAAATCGCATATGATGAATGGAATATGCGTGGTTGGTACCATCCTTACATTCATCAGAACACTGTTAAGGCAACAGCCGAGGAATGTGCAAAGCCAAGGGATGATAATGACATAAATTCAAGCTATACAATGGCAGATGCTGTATTCTCAGCATGTTTCTTGAATCAGTGCTTAAAGCACTCTGATATCGTAGGTATGGCCAATTTCTCACCTACTGTTAACACTAGAGGTGCAGTTTATACTCATAAGGAAGGCATAGTCCTGAGGCCCACCTATTTTGTGTTTAAACTATACACAAAGTATATGGGTGAAGCGATCGTTGATAGCTGGATACCACACAATAGATTCTTTGACGTCGAAGATCAAGGACAATTGACTGCTGTGCCAACTATAGATATAGTACCCACTCTTGATAAAAACGATAAGAGTCTCCGTGTTGCTATAGTAAATAAACACCCAGACAAAGCCACATGCCTGGAGCTAGATATTAATGGCTATCAAGACCCCGCATCGATAACCATGCACGGAATCTCCGGGATATCGAAAGACGCATATAATGACATTGAAACACCATCTGCTATCGAGATTGAATCTCGAAAAATCAACATCCCTGGTTCCGGTAAACTGGTTGTCGAAATGCCTCCTCATTCCGTTAACGTACTCGTTTTGGACAGATAGGCTCACAGTCAGACAGGTGAATTGGAAAAATGTTGTTTATCTCTGGCTTCAGAATTCTCGAAGACCAACTATTCTGGGGGATGTTAGGTATATCTGGTCAACATATCTTTATCAGTAAATGACCTTGAAAGGAATAAAAGCACGTCATATGACCCGATTCGTGATAGTGATTTGTTGCATGGTGTGATGCAGTGACTCTTCGGTGCATTGCCGACACTACGAAAACAAGCTGCTGTATCAGGAGTGCAAAAAGAAAGGGGTTATCCAATGAACCTCGTCAAGGGCACAATCTACACCAATGCCAAGAAAGGACAAGTTAGCAAGTACGTCTATAGCCATTTTATGGAACACCTCGGTCGCTGTGTCTATCCTGGGGTATGGGTGGGAGAAGATAGTAGCATACCAAATGATAGAGGTATTCGACTAGATGTCACCCAGGCCTTAAAGGCCCTCGAACTCCCTGCCCTCAGATGGCCGGGTGGGTGCTTCGCCGATAATTACCACTGGCAAGATGGCATTGGCCCCCGCTCTAGCCGCCCGCGTCGATTCAACCTCTGGTGGCACCAACCGGAGACCAACGAATTCGGTACTCATGAGTTTATTCGCTTCTGTCGCATGATCGGAACAGAGCCTTACATCTGCGCCAATGTAGGTAGTGGTACTGTTGAGGAAGCTAGGTCTTGGGTTGAATACTGTAATAGCTCACAGGACACGGAACTAACGCGACTTAGATCAGAAAATGGTTCGCCTGAGCCCTTTAATGTGAAGTTTTGGGGAATCGGCAATGAGAACTGGGGATGTGGTGGAAGCATGGAACCGGCTTACTACGGACATCTCTACAGGAACTACGCCACCTACATGCGGAAGACTTCCCCGGATATTAAGCTTATTGCTTGTGGCTCTCATCCAAGGGTCCCGGAATGGGATGGAATCTTTCTAGAGACACTGAATAGGGCTCACCATCTTGTAGATTACATCGCAATTCATATTTATTCGGCAAGAGGCATGTCTGATCTTAACTACAGTGATGACGACTACTACGAACTGATGGGCCAGGTCCAAATAATGGAGGAACACCTCGAACGAGCTACAGCATTGTGCCGAGCCTATTCCACCAATGCCCACCAGATAGGTCTCATAATGGATGAGTGGGGTACGTGGTTCAAAGAGGCGCAGACGGAGACAGGACTATATCAGAATAGCACCATGATGGATGCGGTCTTCACTGCCCTCAGCTTCCATCTATTCCATGAATATATCCCATATCTATATATGACGAATATAGCTCAAACGATCAACGTCCTGCAGTCACTAATCCTAACCGAAGGACCCCTCAGTTGTCTGACGCCAACGTACTATGTTTACGACTTGTTCAAAGGGCATAAAGATGGAACTGTCTTAGATCTTTCCTATAATACGGCTACTTTGGAAACTCCTGGTGGCAGAGAGATTCCTGAGGTGTCCATATCGGCCACATATTGCGAAGAGGAAAATACCATCCATGTTACGGCAGTGAATCTACACCTTTCCACTTCTACCAATCTAGATCTCGCTCTCGACCTTCGTCAGATAGCTAGTGTCCATGGTAGGGTGTTGACTTCAGCTGAAGTCCGGGATCACAACACACCCAAAAATCCCGATGTGATTAAGCCATCTAAGCTAGATGTACAGCAAAGTGACAAGAGCCTATCCTTTGCCCTTTCTCCCCATTCTGTGGCAGCGATTTCGATAAACCTCACCGACTGACAAGTAACCTACCACCGGACTTAAGAGCCGGCCTCTAGGCTGGCTCTTAATCCTGCCTTATCCGTTCTCTTTAGATCGGTGGCTTTTATGTATTGGCAAACAGGATTCTTCGCCCCTAAATCATGCTCATACCTTTTCTTTTCGGGACGGGTTCGCTCTGTCGTACTACGGGCCCGGTGGATTCCCTCAGGATGAGACTAGGTTTGACGGTGATCACTTCCGGAGGCGTGTCTTTGCCCTTGAGCCTATCCAGCAATAAGGAAGCCGCCAAAAACCCCATCTCTTTCTTGGGCAAAGCCACCGAAGTCAGCTGTGGATAGCAGTAGGAGCCTGCAGTATCGTCAAAACCGAGAATTGACATTTCTTCAGGGATCCGAATATTCTCCTCATGTAGTGCCGACAACGCACCTAGCGCCATCACGTCATTGTAGCAGAACAGTGCTGTGGGCCGGGGCCTACGGCGCAGCAAAGCTTTGGTCAATATATACCCATCAGCCTTCTCGTAGCTGCGACCTAGCATGATGAGCTCATCTTGAATAGTGAGCCCAGCCGCTTTCAGAGCATTGCGGTAGCCCTCTAGCCTCAAGGTAGTAGATTGGGAGTCTTGCACACCAATGAATCCTATGTTCCGGTGTCCCAGATTGATTAGGTAATAAACAGCATCGAAAGCCCCTTGAGGATCATCGGGGACTACCGCATCAAAGTCCGATATGATGCGGGCCCCAGCGAGGCCCACCACAGGCACCCGCGCCCGTTTGAGGTTATCGAGGACTTCCGGCTGAGTCATCTCCCAAGTGAGAGTGATGATTAGCCCTTCCGCCCATCCAGACAGCATTGATCTGATATAGTATAATGCCCTATCGGTTTTCCCCTCGGTATTACCGATTAAGGTGACATAGCGGTTTTCAAAAAACACGTCTTCCACACTTTTCACCACTTGGGGAAAGAACGGGTTATCTACCGATGGCACAAGCATCCCTACAGTATTGCTACTGTTGCGTGAGAGAGCCCTAGCCACCCGGTTAGGCCGGTAGTCCAGTTCCTTGATGGCCTGTAAGACCTTCTGCTCCGACCTTTCACTAACCCCAGGCTTGTCATTCAATACCGCTGATACAGTAGCTACAGATAGGCCAGCTCTCCGTGCTACATCCCGTATGGTCGCCATGATTGGTCACCCCTTGCACCTAAACCGGTTATATTCTCCCTAGTAGTGTTGTTTCTAGATAATGGCAAGGAATACCTTTCACATCGATGTGAAATAATGAACCCTTACCTACTGTCGCGAATCCTAGTCATGACATGCACGCCTGCCTACCCATCAGTAACTACCAAACAAAAAGCCCAGAGATTCCTCCCAAATCTCTAGGCTCACTCTAGTCTTAATGGTTCTCGCGCTCCATCATTAGCAGTTGCTATTAATCGGTATTAGACCTAAGCCCTTAGCGCGGTCATGGCTCAAGCCACCATAGCACTACCGCTATTAACATGGATTCGTTTACCATTTGTCATATGGAAGCGCTCATTAACAAATCACTTACCTGCCGCTATACGGAAGTACTCATCAAAGAACCCATCGGAATCGACGTCTAGGGCAACCCGATTCCGTTTCTCTTCAGCTTTGGGATCCCAGATAGTCATCCCTGCTAAACGATCGCTCTTCAGCTCAATCTCCACTACACCATCTTCGTACTCCAGCAAATGAGGCGCGAAAACCGCAGTCGCTGCCAGTGGGTCGTGAAAAGTAATCACCGGCCTTTGCCGGAACCATACTTCAGCAGCATCCCGAACGACATCTAGAGCTCCTCCAGTCAACTTCTTTCGACAGACTTCCGCCGGTAGTTCACATTTTGTCGTCACATCAAGGCCAATTGAAAGATTGGGCAACCCCCGAGTAGCATAGACAATGGAGGCAGCATGGGGATCAAGCAGTACATTCCATTCCACTGGATATCTAACATGTTCATTGGGAAAAGTGAATACACCAGCCATCATCACCAAGGACTTGAGTAGCCGGGGAATCTCAGGATCAATCTTAAATAGCAAAGCTATATTAGTCAAAGGTCCAATAGTCAGCAGTGTGATCTCACCGGGGCGACTATGAATAGTCTCTCGCAAGAAGTCTATAGCCGTATCTGACGGGAAATCTTTCCGATGATCCCATTTTGGCAAGACCTCCGCCTGCTGAGCTACGGTCTGCCGTTGGTTGATCACCAGGGGATCTCCACACCCACAATGAATTGGAATACCAGTCTTGCCTGCAGCCCTACATACTGCATCGGCTAGCATTGCCCGTTTCTCAGGCTCGCCGGACACAGTGGTGATTCCCAAGAGCTCACACTGTGGATGCTCCAGTAGATAAGCTAGGCACAGAGCATCATCAATGTCTGAGCCGATATCCGTATCTAAAAGCACGGGAATACGCTTGTTGTCCTGCATAGTAATCTCCCTTCTCATATTATCCTTTGATACCAGTACCTGATAAGCCCTTCACATAGTACTTCTGTAGTGGGAAAATCAGCAGTAGTGGAATCAGACCTGCAATTACTGACCCGGCGAAGATCTGGTTCCAAAACGTACTAAACTGAGTGTTAATATACGCGATGGCTACCTGAATTACCCGCACCTGTTCAGTATTGGCTGCAATTAGGGGCCACAGGAATGCTTCCCACTGGGAAACAAAAAGTAGTAGGCCAGCTCCCACTAAGGCCGGTTTGGATAGGGGCAGAAAGATAGTGGCAAAGATTCTTAGCATTGAGGCTCCATCTACCACAGCTGCTTCCATCAGCTCTGATGGCACGCCGGCAAAGAACTGACGGAACATGAAAACCACAAGGCCATTGGCAATTCCAGGTATGATCATTGCCTTGTAGGTATTGAGCCATCCCAAGTCCCTTACAACCCCGTATAGTGGTATGGAAATCGCCTCGAAAGGAATCATGAAAGAGAACATTACCATCACAAACAGGGCATTCTTTCCAGGGAAACTTAGCTTAGCAAAGGCAAAACCGGCAAGGCGTTTAGTAAGATGCCAAAGACAACTACCATCAATGATACATAGAAAGTATTAACCATCGCCTTGAGAAATCCTGTCTTGGCAAATAGTTCAACATAGGCTTCCACGGTAAAGGGGCTGGGCATAAAGGCTCGCCAAGAAAAGGGAACCACATCCGCAAATATCTTCTCTCTAAAACCCAAGGAGTCTCTAAGTAGGTCGTGCATATTGGTTCAAAGACGGTTACTGCCCTACATGCCAGCTTGTAGTACTATTGCTTGCCGCCTTTAATAACCCTAATTTCAACATCTTGCCTCTCTACATTCTCAGCGATGCTGTCGACTTTTTGGCTGAGAGCCTCTAGCTTTTCATACGTTAACTCGTATCCGTCGTACAATGCTTTATGATTCTGGACCATGTCATTCTCGAGCCTAACGATATCTTGTCCTATGCCTTGTAGACCACGTTCCAGACCTTGTACAACAGTTCCCATGCCTCGCATATCATTCTCCAGGCCTTGCACAGCAGTTCCCATGTCTTGCATCTCTCGCTCCAGGCCTTGCACAGCAGTTCCCATGTCTTGCATCTCTCGCTCCAGGCCCTGTATATCCAGCCTAAGACCTTGCTCGACTTTGGATAGCTCCTCTTTCGATGCTATAGTAGACTTAATGTCTTGAATTTCTTCATATATCTTTCCAAATAAATCAAACACTTTTTCGTCCACTTCACTACCCCCCGTTGGTATCATCCGCCAGGTCCCCGTGGGCTCGACTTTGTCCGCTTTGAGTTTATCTCATGCTACGGAAATCTGCTTAACATACACTTGGTTAGGGGTTCTCCTTAGAACACTATCGCTAGTACTATCCCCAAACTACTAATACAGCCATAACCACGAATAACATCTTCAGAGCATACTGGAGAAATGTTCCCATGCTTGGTTCTTCTTCACTAAGTCGTAATAGCCCAATAGATGACTTCGAGGGTACAGTGGCAATCCCTGCCACCATTCTCAACCGGCCATGACACCGCCCTATGACTCCTCTTGACCTCAGGCTAGTGTGGGGTCCACCCTTACCCACACAACAAGACTGGTTACGCTCTGTCTTTTCTCCAACCTGTCGGATCTCAATAGAATAGAGGGAAATCGTCTCCCTTAGAAGGAATTATTCTGTATCGTACGAATACTACCTTAGGAGTCTGGATCATGTGCCTTTTTGTTTTCAGTCTCTTTGCTTATTGATGCAGATTGTTCATAAATCCCTGTGCATCACTTATCTAAGTTTGAGGAGGTGGTTTGAGCTAGTAGACATTCAGTGACATTCAGTGGTACGCAAAGGACTGTTAGAAAGGCAACCAGCGGGGAGGTATTTCTGTGTCTAAGAGATTACTAGTAATTGCTCTGGTTTTGCTTGTCTCTGTTCCAGCCCTTGCAGCCCCTGCTACTGACGCCAAAATCGATTGGCGGCAAGCTGAGGGTGCATCGATTATTGTTGCCATGAACTTGCATATGGAAACTGACGAGTTAGATAAACAGCTAGCTGAGTTTGAAGAGCTAACCGGTATCCGGGTTAACTTCCAGATCTACCCCGAGATCGAATTGCATCAGAAGACTCTGGTTGATCTAGCATCTGGTGCCGGGATCTTTGACGTAATCATGATGGATTTCATGTTTACGCCTCAATATGCAACTGCCAAATTCATTGAGCCTTTGAGCACATATATTTCTGACCCAAAAGTGACCGATGGCGCCTGGTTTGATCAAGCCGACTATATGCCCGCTTTGTGGGATGCGGTTCAGTACAAGAATGAAGTCTATGCCCTTCCCTTCACAGTGGAGACCACCACCTTGTTCTACCGAAAGGATATCTATGAAGCCCTTGGATTAGCAGTACCCAACACCTATGATGAACTTTGGGAAGCTGCCAAGGCCATTCATGGCAAGGATGGAATTGATGCCATTGGTATGAGGGGTATGCGTGGTCAGGGGATGAACATCTATGTCTTTGCCGGCTTCATGCAGGGCTTTGGTGGCAAGTTTGTCGCCGATTGTCCCAATGACATGACACCGGTAATCAATAGCCCTGAGAATATTGCCGCTGCTGATTACTATGCCAAGATCCTACAGGAGTATGGACCAAAAGGTGCAGCTAGTTGGGATTGGATGGAGGTTTTGTCTGCTCTACAGGGCGGAACCATCGCCATGTCCATTGATGCTTCCAACTTCGGACCAGTCATCGATGATGCCGCCACCTCAAAAACCGCGGGCAAGTGGGGTTATGCCATGGTGCCCGGTGGTGCTGGGGGGCGACATCCTTCAGTCTATACCCATACTTTGGCAATCAACGCCAATTCACGCCAGAAAGTCGCTGCCTGGTTGTTCATTCAGTGGGCCACTAGCAAAGATATCCAGGTGCAAAGGGCCCTTAAGTCTGGCCAGCCTACCAGGCAGTCCATTTGGGATAGTGCTGAATTCCGCAGTGCCATGGCCCACATTGGTGATGGCCAGTGGATCGATGCCTCCATTGAATCTTTGAATATCGCCAGTGCCGACTACAGGCCCCGCTTTGAGCATTGGCGAGAATTTGGTGACCAGCTAGGCATCGCTCTCCAGTCGGTCATCGCCAAAGCAGAGTCCGCCCAAAAAGCATTGGATGCCTGTCAGAATGCCCTAGTGGAGCTAATGAAGACCCACAAGTATATCAAGTAACTCATGGTGCTCTTTGAGGAAAGAGGGGTTCATCGAACCCCTCTTGTCTAGTCTGTTTTTCAACTCACCGACAGGGGTGATCTTGTGAGTAGCCGCAAATCTACGCCAACCAATCTGCCCAATCAAACAGATTCGCAAGCAACCACTTTCCTGCAGGATACCTTTGAGACACATTTTCACGTCTGGTTTCTAGCGCCAGTTGTGGTCTTTCTACTCTTACTGACCTTCATACCTACTTTGTATCTGTTCTATCTTAGCTTATCACGTTGGGATGTGATGACCCGCAGCCCTGCCTTCATTGGCCTAACCAATTACTTGCATATCATGAGGGATCCAGTTTTCTGGGCCAGTCTGCAAAGAACCTTAGTTTTCGTCTTCTCAGCCGTTACTATTCAACTAGTTCTCGGATTTGCTATCGCTCTATTGGTAAACCGCCCCCATATTAGAGGGATTGGCATCATGCGAACACTGATCATTTTACCTATGTCAATTACACCCATCGTAGTGGGGCTAATGTGGCGAATCCTCTATAACCCGTCCTTTGGTTTAATTAATTCAACCTTGGCCTCATTGGGAATAGCAGGGCCCGAATGGTTAGGCTCCAGGGACACCGCTCTGCTTTCCGTCATCTTGGTGGATGTGTGGCAGTGGACTCCCTTCATGTTCCTGATGATGACCGCGGGGCTCCAGTCACTACCCATTGAACCCTTTGAAGCTGCTCGGGTAGATGGGGCCTCTGGCCTTCAGACCTTTCAGCTTATCACCTTACCGATGATGAAACCGATTATCCTCATCGCCCTTCTTTTCAGAATCATCGATGGCTTCAAGGTATCGACCTTTGATCCCATCTTCATCATGACCAAAGGCGGTCCCGGCAGCATCACCCAAACTTTGAATATCTACGCGTTTCTTACTGGATTTGAGTGGTTTAACCTGGGGTATGCGTCTGCCATCGTAGTCTGTGCCTTGCTGCTGCTTACCCTGATCGGTCGCCTGTTTCTCCGCTCCGGGGTGTTTAAGGGGGAAATAGCATAATGTCTTGGCTATCCTATCGTCAGAAAACAATACTCAACTACGTGTTTAGCTACCTAGCTCTCGCCTTAGTGATCCTGTTCTTCTGTTTTCCCATATACTGGCTCGTCTCCATGTCATTTAAGGAACCTACTGATGTAATGGCCACCAGTCTTTTCTTTAAGCCAACACTAGACAACTACCGCTCTATTCTTTTTGGGATTTCCAATACTCCTGGTATTCCGGCCCCAAGGGATGTCACTTTCCCCAACAACCTGCTCAATAGCATGGTAATTGGCTTAACTGCCACCTTCATGGCACTTTTGATCGGCACTCCCGCAGCCTATGCCTTATCTCGCTTCAATTTCAAAGCCAAGAAGAGTCTTTCTTTCTACATCCTATCAACTCGAATTGTGCCTCCTCTAGGCATGATCATCCCTTTCTATGTCATCTTCAGCAGACTTGGGCTTCTTGATACGAGACTTTGCCTCATCATCATGTACCTAATCATGAATATTTCCTTAGTTGTTTGGATGATGAAGGGCTTTTTCGATGAGATTCCCGTTTCATTAGAAGAGGCGGGCCGGATCGATGGGTGTTCGAAATTCGCTGCTTTCTGGCGAATCGCCCTGCCCCTAACCGCTCCGGGCCTGGCTGCTACCGCTATTTTGAGCCTGCTTTTTGCCTGGAATGATTTTGCCTATGCCATTATTTTGGCCGGGAACAAGGCGAACACCGCGCCTGTGGCCGTGTACTCCTTTGTTACCTTTCGGCAAGTGGTTTGGGGAAGTTTAGCAGCAGCCGGAACACTCACCGCCCTCCCGGTGCTTGTCTTCGTCCTGTTGGTGCAAAAGCATTTGGTGCGGGGGCTAACCCTTGGCGCGGTAAAGTAGGATGTTCTGGGCGCACTTAGTCGATGGCGATTGAGGGTTATTGATTTTCTAGAGAATAATCATTTAAGTGAAAAAGGTTAAAGCAAGGCAAGCGATAAGTATGATCATATGGTTATGTTTGGCAAAATTGGCCTCACCGCAGTAATCCTGCGGTAGAGCCTAAGTGTAAGGGGAGGAAATCATATGCGGGGAGACATTTTTGATCTTAGTGGCAAGGTTGCAGTAGTCACCGGTGGCGCTCAAGGATTAGGCTTGGCTATGGGTCAGGCTTTGGCTAATGCCGGAGCAAATCTCGTTATCATGGATATTAACCTAGAAAAGGCCGAGGTGGAAGCAGAAAAGACCAAGGCTGAATATGGTGTCGACACATTGGCACTTCAGGCAGATGTTCGCATACCAAATGAAGTTCAAGATGTTGTTGACAAGGTAGTTGGGCATTTTGGTAAGATCGATATCTTCGTCAATAATGCCGGTATCTGCAAAAACATCAAGGCCGAAGATATGACTTTAGAAGAATGGCAAGAAGTAATCGATATTAATCTAACCGGGGTATTCATTGGCTGCCAGGTAGCAGGACGTCAGATGATTAAGCAAGGTGGTGGCTCGATTATTAACATCGCTTCTATGTCAGGCTCCATTGTCAATGTACCTCAGCCGCAGTGCTCATATAATGCTTCCAAGGCCGGGGTTATGCATTTGACCAAGTCTCTAGCCAGTGAATGGGCCATGCATAACATCAGAGTCAACTCCATTAGCCCAGGATACATGGAAACCGCCATGACAGCCAAGACACTAAAAACCGATCAGGCCAGGGATTATTGGTTATACATGACTCCGATGCATCGACCAGGTCAACCCCACGAGCTTGGTGGTGCCGTGGTTTATCTGGCCTCAGATGCATCTTCCTTTATGACCGGGGCAGATCTAATCATCGATGGTGGTTATACTGTTTGGTAGACTAGATTCCGTTAATGGCATGAAGGTGAAATATGTCCCACGGGGTGATGATACCAAGGAGCTCTTCATCTTTCCGCCCATGTCGGGTAATCAAGAGTGCTTCCAGGCGTGGATAGTCTGAGAGCAAATGGTACTCAAATTCGCTATAGGCATCAAATACTGTAGCAGTCTGTGGTAGGAAAGAGACATTGTCACCCCTGGTTTTGTCATAGGCCATGACATCGGCCACGGCAATGTCCTCGATCACATTGACCATAACCTTTTCTAGCTCAAAGGTGAGCCACCGGGCGATACAGCGATCGGTGAGTAACCCCTGGAACCGGCCATCCTTATCATAAACCGGAAACTGTGTATAACCATGCTCCCGGATAAAGGCCATCACCTCTAGAATCGAATCTTCGGAGCAAACCGTATGAACCTCCCTTTGGAACTTCGGGATCACCAAGGGAGGTTTTTCTACGATAGCCGCAATTTGCTCTATATGCTCAACTACACTAGGATGAGGCTCAGCGATGATTCTCTCTGGCTCAACTAGCTCATGGACTATGGCATTGCGGAGCTCTGCATACTCCAGTAGATCATCAGCAAACTGGGCAAACATGCTATCATTGCGGGCAACTCGCCTGACTAATTGGGAGAACCCGACATAGTGATCAAGCCTCGCCCTTTTTTGCAGCTGCTTATCAATCCTGTTATATGCCATGATGAACCGTTCTGAAAGCCGCATTCATATCACCTCATAGTCCTAGCCCAACAAATGGGCTACTGTAGGCTACTTTCCTTACAACGGTGTAATTCGAGAGGCAGATTCTCTGCACCTTAGTCTAGTAGATACACTCATGGGCAGCTTTGGCAAAGGCCACCAGGTTTTCCTTTGGAGTATCGAAGAAGTGGTCACTAGCACTTAGAATGTACCCGCCTCCCTCTCCTAAGGCAGCAAACAACCGAAAGACCTCTTTTTGAATATCCTCTGGCGAACCATAGGTTAGAACACCATACTGATCCATACCACCGATTAGGCAAACCTTGTCACCAATCTCCTGCTTGATCATCGCCGGATCGGTAATATCCCCACCGATGGCTTTCGGTGATAAAGTTTCAGAAGCATCACAGCCATTGGCTACAATGAGGTCTAAAATCTTGGTCATACCACCACAGGTATGGTAAACCACCTTATGGCCTGCTTGGTGGAGAGCATCATGCAATTTACGATCATAGGGCAAACAAAAATCCCGATGGATCTGAGGAGAGATCACCGTATTGGAACCAGCCCCACCCCCGGTCTCTACCAGATCAAGGGGTAGGCCCACAAGGTTTTCTTCGATGAACCGCAGCTTCATATCCAACAAGATCTGAAGCAACTCATGTACCCAGTCGGGCTTATCAAAGGTGGCATAGATCATCTCTTCAGTACCCACTAGGCAGCAAGCATCCTGCCAGCACCCGGCCTGCCTTCCCTGAATTAGCATTCTCAAAATGCCCTGATCCCCGATTAGATCATATAGCCGAGCCACCTCTACCTTATCTAGCTTAGCTATGGGATGATACTTCTTCAGCAGATAGATATCGTCGTCATGCTTGATCAACGGGTCGGTAATCCACGTCGTCTTATCATCGAAGCCTTCAATATAAGATAGCTCACCTTCAGGAGTAGTGATGACAAACTCACGCATGGTCACTCCATTATGCATGAAGGGCTCCTCGTTAACTTGCCACTGGGGCGATTCCAAGTATACCGGGGTAAAATGCGTTACCGCTGCATCCATGCCTGTAGCATTGAAGGCCTCTAGCTCAGACATCCCTTGCATATGATGCTTTAAATGATAAGGCTGCCACTGGTGGATAGTCACTGGTAGACGATCAGGTTTACCTTTAGACAGTGCCGTCAACATTCGTTCTTTTGAAGTCAATAGGCTGCCTCCCTTTTCGATCAAGAACCTCCCGATTACGTCTCTAACTCCTACTATAGATCCTATTCTAGATCATTTGACTGCACCCTGGGTAAGTCCGTAAATGAATTGCCGCTGAAAGATTAGAAATAGAATTATGAACCAAACACGTAGTTGGGGTCTAGCTAGGAGCTCCAGGCCTCTACGCATACAATCCATCTGGTAGTCTACTCGGCGCTCGTGGGCATTGATCACTGTGAGTGCTTTCCAGTTCCATAGCTGCATGTTTACACTACGGGGGCCGTTTTGGTGATAACCTAATATAGACAGCACTCCATGGGTATCTACCATCTCACCTGCCAGGGTAAGTCCCGCCTGGCTACCAGACGCTTCAATGGCTACATCGACCCCAAAGCCTTTACCTTGATCGTCCCACTCTGTTAGTTTCAATGAATCCGGGACTTCATCAGGATGCATGGCTTGATCTGCACCTAAAGCTAAAGCTATATCCCGGGCTTCTTTTCTAAGGTCAATGGCAATCAGTTTAGCACAGCCCTTAGGCGTATACATTGCAGCATGAGCATCCCCATGAAACCTAGACCCACTATGGCCACCGTATCACCTAATTCAATCTCCGTTCGACGCGCACCACTGATGATACATGAGATCGGTTCTCCCAAAGCGTGTTCATATGAAATGCCCTCCGGGATAGGTATCACCTGATTACTGGGTGCAATGGCATACTCGGCGAATGCGTGATAGATTAGGCCCGTCACCCTCATGCCTGGCTTCAGGCCTTTTACCATCTCTCCTACCTCAACCACATCCCCGGCTATTTCATGCCCTATTTTACTAGGATAGTTGCCACTCCCTTGCCAGACGGCCAATTCCGAGGCACAGACACCACAGGTTCTGACCCGACTTAAGACATCATTTGGTCCCACCTCCGGTATCGGCACATCCATGATCTTGCTCGTCCTTGGTCCAACCAAAACTGATTGCTTCACCAAAAAACACCACCCTTAGTTTCCATATGACTGCAATAGTCATTTCTGGAAGCGCTTTGGTATACTGGAAAGTAACGCCACATAGCGGCGTACTATCTTGCTTGTCCTACACTATGTTCTCAGCTAGATACTCTAGACTAAGTGACGACTCCCCGGACTGAAGTCCGAGGCTTCTCGGTTCATCTAGCCTGCTACTGCCGGACTATCCCCGATGGCCCCGCCCAGGCCTGAACGTTTTAGAATATTGATAGCGGCGTTTACATCTCG
>JAAYSL010000063.1 GCA_012518315.1 Bacillota bacterium
ACTCTGCAGACAGCCTTAATGCTCTGATCAGGGTGATAGCATAGGGTGGGAATATCGATGCCTAGCACCTGGGCTGCCTCTAAAATAGTGGAACCTGCCGGAACTTCCACCTTCTGTCCATCTATCGTCAAATTTATAGTGGCCATTTTCTTACCCCCTCTAGGCAGTTTGGCTGACGGCACTGCAAATCCCGGCTGGACAGACACCCTTTTTGATATGGGCCTCATACTCCTCCGGGAAAAACCGCATAGTTGTCAATACTGGAAATGGAGCTGTTTGCCCTAAGGCACACAAAGAGGCGTCCTCCATAGTTCTCGAAAGGCGCCGCAATAGCTCTACATCTTCCATTGTTGCCTCCAGCCGGGAAATCTTGTCTACTAGTTCATAGAGACGCCAAGTCCCCTCACGACAAGGGGTACATTGACCACAGGACTCATGCCGGAAGAATTGGAGAAAACATTTGACCACATCGATGATACAATGGCTATCATCCATGATCATTAGAGCACCTGATCCCAAAGCCGAACCCGCTGCAGCCAAGGAGTCAATATCCATAGGCACATCCAGAAGGGCCCCTGGTAGACACCCTCCTGAAGTCCCGCCAGTCTGAGCCATCTTGAATTTCCGGCCATTGGGTATGCCTCCACCAATGTCATAGATGACTTCCCGCAAGGTTATACCCATGGGAACTTCGATTAGACCCGCATTAGTGATGTTACCGGTTAAGGTGAATACTTTAGTGCCTGGGCATTTCTCTGTGCCAATACTGCGGAACCATTCGGCCCCGTTTAGGATTATCGGGGGTACATTAGCTAATGTCTCCACATTGTTGACACAAGTGGGCTTACCCCATAATCCAGCTGATGCCGGGTATGGCGGTTTATACCTGGGCTCACCCCGTTTACCTTCTATGGAGTTGATCAGTGCCGTCTCTTCCCCACAGACATAAGCACCGGCTCCAACTTTGATCTCAATATCAAAGCCGAAGCCGGTACCGAAGATGTTCTCTCCCAAAAGTCCGTATTCCCTAGCCTGCTTAAGTGCCTGGGTCAATCGATCGATAGAAAGATTATACTCTCCTCGAAAGTAGATGTACCCCTTGGAAGCGCCGATTGCATAGGCGGCGATGGTCATGCCTTCAATGACCGAATGGGGATCACCTTCGAGAATCAATCGATCCTTAAATGTACCCGGCTCACCTTCATCGGCATTGCAAATCAGATATTTCTGATCTCCTGGGGCGCTTGCGGTAAAATCCCATTTGAGACCTGCAGGAAACCCTGCCCCACCTCTACCCCTCAGTCCAGATTCCTTGATTAGCCCGATGACCTCTCCCGGTTCAAGATGCCGCAGGACTCTGCCCAAAGCCTCATAGCCATCTCTGGCTATATATTCATCAATATTATCGGGATCAATCAGCCCACAGTTTCTTAGAACTACTCTTTTTTGGCGGCTGTAAAAATCAATCTGCTCCCAGGTCTGGACGGCTTTGGGGAACGCCTCTCCCCGATAGAGTAAGCGATTGACGATCCTACCTTTACGGAGATGCTCCTCCACGATTTCCCCTACATCTCCCGGTGATACCCGGCAGTAATGAACGGCCTCAGGGTAGACTACTATCACTGGTCCTTCTTCACACAGGCCAAAACATCCGGTCTCGACAACCTTGATTTCCTGCCCCAACCCTTGCTTTTCAATCTCTTCCACAAGGGCATTCCGCACTGATCGGGAACCCTTAAAGGAGCAATTGACACCGGAACAGACCAGTACATGTGACCGAAAGAACTCCAACCGTTTCCCCTCCTTTGTTGCATTGCCTTAGCCCATACACCAGTATGGGAAGCAGCTTTGTCCAAGTCTAGTCTTCATTGTATGTCGCCAGTACCTCTTGCACCTTAGCCGGTGTAAGATTCCCATATACCTGCTCATTGATCATCACAGCAGGGGCAACTCCACAGACTCCCAGACAACTGGTGTATTCCAGTGTGAATTTGCGGTCTTCCGTCGTTTCTCCCATTTTAATGCCTAAAGATTGCTCAAACGCCCGAATAACTGCCTGTGCCCCGGTTATGTGGCAGGGGGCACTTTCACAAATGCGGATAACGTATTTACCCCGAGGGCGAACTGAATACATGGAGTAGAACGTAGCAACACCGTATACCCGGCTGAGTGGAATATCCATCGCCCGGGCCACCTGGATCAACTCTGCTTCGGAAAGGGAATTGTTATCTGCTTGCACATCATGCAATATCTGCAGGAGACAGTCTTCTTTCGCTTCATACACAGAAACGATATTTTGAACTCGCTCCTCGACAGATTCCAGCTGTTCTTTCGTAATAGCCACCCAAGAGCCTCCCTTCGATTTTCCTAACTCACGGTATCCTCCCTAGCAATTACGTATTCTCCGATAACCTGACCATTAACTATGTGGCTAGTGATCATTTGACGAGCTTTTTCCGGTGTCATGTATCCATAGGTAATCTTGGGCTGGCCGGGGCGAACCACTTCAACCAGAGGTTCCTTTTCACATAATCCGGCACAACCGGTTTGTGTAACGACAACATCAGCCAAGTTCTTCTTCTGCAGCTCATCAACTAGGGCCAACATCACCTCCCGTGCACCGGCGGCAATGCCACAAGTGCCCATACCGACTATAATCTTTGTGCCTTCTGTTTGCTCCCGTAGGCGAATGGTCTCCTGTGCCTTTTCTCGCAGCTTCTTTAGTTCATCCAGAGATTTCATCTAGTAATGCACCTCCATCAAGATATTTCTTCCCTTGCTCCAAGTAGGATTTCAACCACTGGATCACCACCGGCAAAGTCAGAGCCTCATCTCCGACTTCAGCCTTAATCACACGGGTATCAACCTCCCATACCCGGTCATTTACCCGATGCCGATACACTATATCTACTGTCGGGTTACTTGCCATCACTGCCAGCATCGTCCCGGGCATATCCCCCAAGGGCATTCTGTCTATGTGGCTATGCTGGAAACTGGCTGTCACCACCGTACCCTGACCTGGTGTAGAACTAATGGAGAGCTTTCCTTGCGAACGCTCTGCCGCCATTCGCAGAAGGGGAAGGCCTAGTCCCACCTTTCTAGTAGTACGGGTGGTAGTAAATGGATCTAGGACTCTCTCAAGGAGAGCTTGCTCCATGCCGCACCCATCATCCCGAATAGTGATCACTAGTGAATCGAGACCTACATCTTCCAATATTTCGACCTCGATTAGCTGAGCCCCTGCTCGCAAAGAGTTTTGGGTTAAATCGAGTATATGAAGGGCTAATTCCCGCATTCCATCACCTTAATCGAATCCGGCCAACATCACCGGAAAGTAAGAGTTCTCTTAGTGCCAAGAAACTAGGTTCTTCGATTAGCACCACCGATGAATGACTATCCACTAGGTCTATAAGCTGATGGGCATCTGAATTGCGTAATACGGGATACCGACCTAGGCTTTGATGCTCATCCATGAACCGCTCATACGAAAAGTATCTATCGATCTCCACCGCATCTAGCTTGAGGGTTTCTGGCACGAACCCCAGTTGACCAAGAAGGCCATATGAACGCCGATTAACATGGGCCGCGATGGTCACCCCCCCATGGGCAGTGATGGCCTTACCCACCTCTTCTACTCCCAGTGTCACTGATTGCAGCAAGAGGCGCTCGATAGACCCTTTTTGCCTATCGGCGCTATCATATACAATCTGCTCACCGAAGATCTGTGGCTGATTTGCCACCTTTGGAAGATGCTGCCAGATCAATTGTTCAAATGCCAGAACCGCTTCTAAGCTAGGGAATATACCAAGCAGATGAACCTCCTCTCGTGTTTGCACCTCCATGCCTGGTAGCACTGGAAGACCTAGCTGATCTCCCACCTGCATAACCGCTCCTACATTAGCAGCGGTATTGTGATCGGTAATGGCAATCAGGGAGAGCCCCTCTAGCTGCGCCATCCGCACTATGCTCCATGGTGACATTTCCTTAGCACCACAAGGTGATGCCCCTGTATGAATATGGAGATCGATACACATCCACTTAGGCACTGCGGGCAGTACCCCGCACACCCAATTGATACAACTGCCCCACTACTTCAAAGGCAGGCAGATCTGTCGTAAACAAGGGGATCCCAACCTCCTCGGCCTTCTTCAAGGTACCTTCCTCTGGTTGTACACCACCTGCGATAATCACTGCAGCAGCATCAATGAGTGATGCAACTGCAATCACATTGGGATGTATCTGATTGGTTACCCAGATGGATTTGGCCGCTGCCTTTCCCATAACATCACTTAGTAGGTCTGATGAGTAGCCTCCCTTTACCTCTATATCCTTGAATGATCCATGATCAGGTGATAAAGATAATGCTTCGGCTATTGCTGCAAGCTGCAAGCCTTTCACCCTCCCAATCTTTATTGACCCATAGCTTACTGGGCGGCTTGGTCAGTAGTATCTCTCCTGTCTACTTCTCCAGATTCCTTCGGCGATTCCTTCGGTGGTTCCTCTTCATCTGTATCTGTTTTGCTGGATATAGAACCTGGTACTCGCCGGGCCAGTTCAAGGAGTTCCTCTGCCAAGGACTGCACACCATCCCTAAGCACAAATACGCAATCTCCCTCAGAAGCTAAGCCCTGTACAATGTCTTCGGCTAGGGCCTGGCAGCTAGGTGAACCACAAGAGCCACAGTCTAGTCCAGGCAGAGACCCCACAGTTTTTTCCAGAAGCTCCATTTTCTCTATAGCTCTAGAAAAGTCATCATCCAATTTGAGAATCGATCGGGGTTCAATGTCTGCCTCTAGATTGTAAAAGCCCGCTCCCCAGTTCTCTTCGACCTGTTTTTCAACTGTAGGGTTAATCTCAGGGCTAAGCTCCCGGGTCAGGTTCTCCATATTGACTCGGGCCAAAAAGGCATTTTGTACAGTCAATGGACCACCAACACATCCTCCTCGACATGCTTGACATTCGATAAAATCAATATCATGGAATTTACCGATCTCGATCTCTTCCAGCACGTCAATGACCGCATGGATACCATCTACAGCCACATGGCTAGGAGCCCTGATAGCTTCCTCTTCTCCGGCGGCCCGCCCCCAGCATACACCGACAGCACTAGCCTGTTGTAATCCGGGGACATCCTCAAGATAAGGCAAGATGCGGAGCACCTTGGCATAGACGTCGGCTATCGGGATAGCACCGTCTACCCAGGAATTCCCAAGTCCGATGGGCTGTTTAATGGCAGTAACTTTAGCCGGGCAGGGGGTAATAAAAAAGGCCCCGATATCTTCGCGCCTTAGGCCTTGTTTGCGCATTACTGCTTCTTTGCCCAGACGGGCCGCGATATCTACAGGAGCTTGGATAGGAATAAGGTGGTCAATCAGGTCGGGAAAACGTACTTGGATAAGGCGAACTATAGCAGGGCAAGAAGAGGAGATAAGGGGACGTTTAGAACTATTTTCAATGTATCGGCGGGTAGCAAGACTAACATGCTCCGCTGCCTCCGCCACCTCATAGACAGCATTAAAGCCTAGTGTAAGGAGAGACTGCAAGATCTTGCTGATACTGACATCTTGTCCGGCAAATTGCCCATAAAAAGACGGGGCAGGTAATGCAATGGTATACGCATACTTATCTAGGAGAGAAAAATCGTCGGCAATGGCCCGTTTGGCATGGTTGGGACATGTGCGAATACACTCACCACAATCAATACACCGCAGTTCCAAGATCCGGGCCTTCCCGCCCCGCACCCTAATCGCTTCCGTGGGACAGCGCTTGATACAGATCGTGCACCCTTTACAGTTATCGGTTTCCAGTGTTACCGAATGAAAATATGGCTGCACCATTAATCACCAACTTTATGCAGGATTTTTACCTTCAAGCGCGTACCTTGGCCACATGCAGACTCGATGGAAAACTCCTCTGCGCTTCTCCGAATATTCGGTAGACCCATCCCTGCACCGAAGCCCATCTCCCTGATATCTTCACTTGCCGTAGAGTATCCTTCTTGAAGGGCTTTTTCAATATCCGGAATACCAGGTCCACTATCTTCACATAGTATCTCAATACTGTCAGCAGTAATATTTGCCGCAATCCGACCACCATAGGAGTGAATTACAACATTCATCTCTGCCTCATATGCAGCTATCGCTGCTCTACGGATAATCCCAGGTTCTACCCCCAACTGCTGTAATAGACGTTTGATCTTACTGGCAGCTTCCCCAGCCCGCACGAAATCATTGGCCACAATATCATATGTGACTGATATCAGTGCATCTAAGCCCCCGACGGCTGGCACTATCCGGACCTCCCCACGGGATCCAGTTCTGAACACCCCTTTAGACCACAACGATAAAGCTTTCCGCATGTCTCATAAAGAGGATAATTGGTGACAAGTAGAGGTAAGTCCTCCAATTTGGCCATCTCAATGACCTCGGGACTCGGCCTTTTACCCCGGACAAAAACAATCCCTGCCAGATCCACTACCCCAGCAGTCCTAACTACCTGTATCGAGGTCAATCCAGTTAAAAGAAGTGTCTTTGCCTTGGTGAAAGCCAAGACATCACTCATTAGGTCTGCACCACAGACAGATAATACCTGACGATCCATATGTGATTCTGGTGTTAGGAGTTCTGCATCAATTACGTTAATAATGTCCTTGATTCTCATGAAGCAACCGGCGAGGATACTCCCTTTTCTGGAGAGAAGAATCGCCTTATCTCCTTTCAGCTTACCATTGATTAGAAAAACTGACCGCTGTCCCTGGTAGTGGACAGTCGGTTGTACACAGTATAATCACTGCAAATAGGCCGGAAGCAAGGCTTCCGAATTAACTAAATTCTATCACTCCTCACTATTGCTGTCAATTCTGGGATAAAACCAGAGTGAGTCAACGATTATCGGGTCAGGGATTCTCTCCAATGTTAGTGTTAGAGAGGTTCACTAAATCGGCATGCCACTTTCATTGAGCCTATGCATTAGATTCGAGATACCACTCGACCATGTTCTG
>JAAYSL010000064.1 GCA_012518315.1 Bacillota bacterium
CAGAACATGGTCGAGTGGTATCTCGAATCTAATGCATAGGCTCAATGAAAGTGGCATGCCGATTTAGTGAACCTCTCTAACACTAACATTGGAGAGAATCCCTGACCCGATAATCGTTGACTCACTCGAGGATGTATAGAGAAGCTGGCCTAGAACCTCCGACAAGCTATAATGAGCTCTTGACCTGTAATCAGGTGCTAGACAAGTACGACAATAAAGGAAGACTAACCCATGCTGGCACCACTTTGGCTACAACTAAAGGGGGTAGCTGGAATGTGATTCACTGGGCGACGATTCTCAAGGCTCACGGGGGAGAGCTTATTTCCGCTGATGGTACGAAAGCGGCCTTTAACAGTGCCGAGGGACTTGAGGCCACAAAGGTATATACAAAGCTAGCCCATGCCAATTTCATAGAAGATGCTTTTACCCTGGAAAGATCTGCTATGGAATGGAATGGCCCTTGGACAAAAGCTTTCTACTTGCAGAATAACCCGAATCTAGAGTTTCAGGCTATCGTACCCCTTAAGGGCTCAGCTCGACAAGTAACAGCCATGTATGCTTGGTTTTGGGTGGTTAACTCCAAATCTACATCGGCTCAAAAGGAATGGTCATGGAAATTCCTCCAGTACATCTCCAATGATGACAATTACCTAGACATGGCTATGGATATAGGGTTTATCAGTTTCCGGAAGGCCCACTATGAAGATCCCCGTTATGTGAGTGATGAGTGGATAAAAACCTATGGAGAAGCACTAGAGAACGCTGACATTTATTATGCTAAAGTTCCAGGATGGGAAAAAATCGATACAGCCATTGGACAGGAGCTTGAGAGATTGGTAGTGGGAGAAGTGACACCAGAGGACATGCTAGCTAATGCTGAAAAGCGGGTTAACGCCATACTGGCAGAGCTTGACTAAGGGTGTTTGGAGTTTCGGGAAGGCTGGGTGACTGGCCTTCCCGGTCAAGGGAGGAATCAAGTCCGTGGGAGGTAAAAGGGAGAGGTTTCGGGGATCTAACCGTTGGCGGCTGTCTCCTGGTCGAGCGAAGCAGGTGCAGTTTATAGTGCTGGGCCTGGCCCCTGTCTTGGTCTATTTTTTTGTGTTCTCCATATACCCCGTGTTCTCGGCGTTTCATATCAGTCTACATCGCTGGGGTTTGCTCGATCTAAAGCGGCCTTTTGTTGGATGGGACAACTATGTTTGGGCTTTTAATGACCCGGTTTTCTGGATCAGCATCAAGAACACGCTCTACTACGCACTTTATTATGTATTATGGGGCACATTCTTGGGTCTAGTGTTAGCGCTATTTGTCAACAGCCTTAAAGAGCCCTTCGTTACCATGATGCGGGGAATCGTCTTTATGCCAGTGGTTACTTCCATGGTGGCTGTATCGCTAATGTTTGTTTGGCTATACCAGCCAATGTATGGAGTGCTAAATTATGTTCTAGGGTTGGTTGGACTTGGCCCCTATCAATTTCTGAATTCTTCATCTCAAGTAATGCCCTCCATCGTGGCGATGAGTGTCTGGAAAACTGTCGGTTATACTATGGTGCTTTTTCTTGCTGGGCTTACGACGATTCCCAGTGAATACTATGAAGCAGCCAAAGTAGATGGTGCCTCGGGTTTGCGTAGCTTCATACACATAACTTTGCCTCTCCTAAAGCCTACAACTCTGTTTGTGCTGGTAACAGGCATGATCGGGGGTTTTCAGGTTTTCACCCAGATCTATGTAATGACAGGGGGAGGTCCGGGTACCGCCAGTCGCACTTTGGTAATGCATATCTACGAGACAGGGTTCAAGTTTTTTGAGATGGGAAGGGCCTCATCCCTAGCTTTTGTGCTTTTTGCTTTGGTTTTGGTCATTACCATTATCCAGCTCAAGTACTTCAAAGCGGATTTTGAGTACTAGATCGGGAGGGGTATCCTTGTATAGTTCAAATGGGTTTGTCAAGAAGACCATCAAAACAGCTCTTTGTCTTGCCATTTGTGTCGTGATGCTTGGACCTTTTGTCTGGATGGTCTCAACTTCCTTTAAGTACAATTGGGATGCCATTTCCTTCCCTCCAAGGTTTTTGCCCACCGAGTTTGCCGGATTTGGTGCATACAAGAGGGTGTTTACTGAGATACCATTTTTCAACTTTCTCTCTAACAGTGTCATAGTAGCCGTCGCGGTGACCTTAGGTGTGCTTTTGACTAGCTCCCTAGCGGGCTACATATTTGCTAAGTTTCACTTTTGGGGTCGAGATATCATATTTCTAGGCATTTTGGCTACCATGATGATTCCTTTTCAAGTGATCCTTATCCCGGTGTATGTTATTGTCAATGACATGGGTATGCTCAATACCCTTTGGGCGCTAATTATACCCCGTCTTGTTAGTGCGTATGGTATTTTTCTCATGCGGCAGTTTATGATGGGCATTCCTTCAGCTCTGATTGACGCTGCTCGAATTGACGGCTGTACCGAGTTTGGCATCTTCTACAAGATCGTATTGCCCTTGTCAAAACCAGCCCTATCAGCTCTAGGGATATTCACCTTCATGGGTAGTTGGGATGATTTCCTCTGGCCTTTGCTGGTATTAGACGATCTCCCCAAGCGTACATTACCTTTAGGCCTAGCTCTGTTCAGGCAGCAGTTTGGCATGATGGACTGGAATGTGATTATGGCTGGAACCCTTGTCTCAATACTGCCGGTTTTGGTTGTCTTTTTCGCTGCCCAGAAGAACTTTATTGAAGGTATCGCCCTTAGTGGAATTAAGGGATAGGAAAGGGGCAGACATGATGACGAGACGGGAACGATTATTGGCGGCTTTGCGTGGACAAGAGGTGGACAGAATACCTTGGTCTCCTTGCATGGATGGGTATTATACAAGTTCACTACCAGAGCAGGGCTATGATATGGATCTAATAGAGACAATGCGATTCCTGCGTAGTGACATAATGGAGCGACATGTGCCGATTGTCAAGGAAGAGGTTAAAGGACTATCCATTCGCGAGGTAGTAAGAGGTGACACTATCACCTATGAATATGTGACACCGATAGGTATTCTAACCGAAGAGAGAAAGCGCTCCGGTAGGACGATCTATCGTAGTAGACACCTACTTCGCTCTGTGGAACACCTAAAGACCTATCAGTATATAGTAGAAAACACCACATATGGACCGCGTTTTGATGAGTTCCTTGCCAGAGACCGCTTC
This sequence comes from Bacillota bacterium, assembly GCA_012518315.1. Classification (GTDB taxonomy): domain Bacteria; phylum Bacillota; class Limnochordia; order DTU087; family DTU087; genus JAAYSL01. The sequence goes on from JAAYSL010000064.1 coordinate 3,195, forward strand.
ATTGGTCAAGATGGGTTAGCTACTCCGTCAGGCAACCTAACCCCCATCCAAAGCCTTTTGCAGCACCTTATGGGAGTGGAAGGTGTTGTCTATGCTCTGGCGGATCACCCCAATGAGATGAATGAGTTATTAGAAGTGATGCATGAGCAAAACCTAGAATCCTACCGGCTTTTGGCCGAATCCCCAGCCCATGTAGTCTTTACCTATGAAGACACTTCGACAACGGTGATGAGTCCCGCCATGTACCTTTCTTATTCGGCTCCACAGCTAGATGAGTATGCCGATATCCTGCATCAGGGGGAAAAGGTGTTCATCACCCACATGTGTGGCAAGCTCAAGGGCTTTGCAAAGCTAGTTGGAGCTGGCTCGATGGATGGGATAGACTCTCTTTGCCCTCCAACTACTGGGGATCTTTGGGCCCATGAGGCCAGGGACATCTGGGGCGAGGAGAAAGTAATCATTGGGGGGATTGAACCTCCAGCCCTTGTCTGGATGTCGGTGGAGGAGACCACTAGATATGTCACAGATGTGCTTAACCAGATGGCTCCAGGCAGGGCATTTATCCTGAGTACTGGTGATGCTGTTGCTTATGGCACACCGATCGAAAATCTACTGGCGATAACAGAAGTAGTGGAGCGGAAAGGTCAGTACCCACTGAAGAAGAATTATTAGAGACTTGCTTTCATATTTCCGTCCCTTTCTATTGCGTCACGAAGGGTGTCGCTGATGATAAGTGTATCAGGTGTGATTAGGTCAATGCTGAAACCCCTAACAAGCGCGGTGACAGATCCTACTGCTGCAAATATTGTTTTGCAGGTGTGCCCGAAGCGGTAATATCCATATTTGTCAGCTGCATCACCAATCCACCTCCAAGGATCCGACCTCTAGAAGAGGGCAGAAAGCTCAACTCGCCATTTCTAATACCATGATACCCTAGCGGCAGGAAGGCTAGCAATGACAGCATAGTTTACGAGTCAAGTGATTATCGTTGAGTTCACGTTCACTTACCATCATCTAGCTCAAGTACTTTAAAGTGATAAGGTGCAAGGGGTCCGAGTTCGCTCAACCTTACGGAAGGTACTTTGACCCTCTATATGGAATGTATTGGTGATGCTTGGCTCGCCAGCAGAGCATAAATCCATGCACCGGGAGGTAAAATCCGTGAACTCGGTATTAGATGCATGTATTCCGCGGCCGGAGATTTTAGCAGGTACCTTTAATCCAGAAGTGTTCACGGCATCACTCAGTCCGATTATCGACTACTACCAAGGTCGCCAAACCGTCATCGATAGTATCTACACCGATGCTGAACTGTTTTTCCAAGAGGCTACGTATCCTACACAAGGGTTATGCACTACTCTCGCAGAGGTCTTTGGTCGCATCGCCGGTGATGTGACAGTGCCAGCGATTCATCGGCTAGAGACTGCCTTTGGAGGGGGTAAGACCCATACTCTGATTGCTTGTACCCATATAGGATATCGGGGGAAAGAGCTCAGCCATGTCACCGGAGATATCATCAATCCTAAGCTACTCCCAAATCCAGGTTCTGTAGCAGTTGTTGGCGTTGTCGGTGACGAAATCCCAGTCCACCGCCCACAAGGTGTAGAGTTAGTCCCCTACACCCTCTGGGGTGAGATTGCCTACCAAATTGGGGGCGAGGAGCTTTATCGGCAAGTAGAATCTGAAGTGACCTCCCATGCTGCTCCTGGTAGAACCTACTTTGACCGGGTGTTTGCTGATCGTAAGGTGTTAGTGATGTTAGATGAACTAGCACAATATGCTGCCCGCTTGGAGGCTGCTCGGATAGATGGTGCTAATCAGCTAGCTGCGTTTCTTATGGCCTTGCACGGCTATGCGAGAAATCACCCGGGCATCGCGATTGTGCTTTCCCTAGCTAGCACTACCGACGCTTTTAGCAAGCAAACACAGCGCCTTGCCGCACTGATTAGCCAGGTGCGGGGAGAAGAGATTAGTGAAGATGAGGCCTTGGGTATCGCTGAAACAGCGGTTAGGGGAGTTGCCAGCGTAGTTGCCCGTGATGCAGTTCAAGTCATTCCGGTGCACGCCACAGAGATTTCATCTGTATTGGCTAAGCGGATTTTCGTTTCCATAGATAAGACAATTGCTGCTGAGACTGCGGAAAAATACGCAGAAATGTACGAACGCAATGGAAGTGCTCTGCCAGATGAAGCCACGAATCGAAACTATGAAGCTCGACTAATTGCCAACTACCCATTTCACCCGACCTTAGTGGATTTTCTTAATCACAAGCTAGCTAGTGCGGAAAACTTCCAGGGGACTCGAGGTGTCTTGAGAGTACTCGCTCTGGCAGTTCGCAGTATATGGAAAAGCCAGGTATCGATACCGATGATCCATGCTTGCCATTTGGATATGCGCGAGGAGCGGGTGGTCAATGAGATCCTGGGCCGAACTGGAAGCTCTGACCTTCTCTTTGTCCTCAATGCAGATATTGGTGGCGTAGATACTACTGCCCTTGCTGGGGGTCAAAGCAACGCACAAATACTAGATGCCGACAGACCCCACCCAGAAGGTCATCCATTATATGAATACACATGGAAAACCGCGTTTCTTCATAGCTTAGTCGGCCGTGAAAGTGGCATAGATGCTAGGATCTTTGGCCTGACCGAGGCTGAGGCTCTGCTCAATGTTTCTTACCCTGGGCTGACACCGCCTCAGGCGCGTACAGCCCTAGAAGAGATTGAGAGAAATGCTTTCTATCTAAGACACGAACAAGGGAAATACTTCGCCAGTAGCGAGCCCACTATTAACAGTGTGCTTGCTAGGATTCGTAGGGCGGTAACAGGCCGGGAAGTCGATCAATTACTGCAAGCCACAGCTCGTAAGATTATTAAGGGAAGCCCCGGCATGTTCCATATCGCCTATGATGTCGAGTTGCCCGAGGATATTCCAGATAACAAAGGTAGGCCGGTACTTGGCATTGTATCACCTACAGCGGAGGCTATTGAGATGGAGGAAATGATCATGACCAATGGTCCCAATGTACCTCGGGTGGAGCAAAATGCTGTATTTCTTCTTGTCCCAGATATGGTGGCTGTTCATGCTTGGGGACAACCAGCTTCACTAGCTATAGAGGATGACAGTACCCCCGTAACTAGGCAAAGACTAGAGGATCTCGCTCGGCAAGTTAGAGCTTTTCGGGTGTTGGTTGACAATCCCCAGAACTATGGAATCAATCCCCGCTTGCTAAATGACGAAGAATTCAAAAGACGGCATAGTGAGAGGGAGCTCGCACTGATAACTAGAGTATCAAGTGCTTACACGAGTCTTTACTACCCTTCCACGACGGGTCAGATTGCAAGAAAAGAGATCAGAACCGCCGGTGGTGAAGGTGGGGTTCCTTTCATTCAGACCATTAAAGAAATGCTGCTTGATGAGGGAGAGCTACTTACTGCGAGTAGCAATACCCAAGCAGATTTGATCAACCTAAAAGGTCTCATCTTTGAGCACAGGGATACCATAAGTCTCAACCAATTAAGAGAGAACTTCCGTTGCCTACGGCATTGGCCGGTACTTGAGCACGCTAGCATTTTAGAGCAGATAATTCGAGCCGGTGTTCAAAAGGGTGCTTGGTATGTCTACCGAATGGGTGCACCGGATAGCCTCATACCTACAGAGCTTTATCATGCGGAAAATGAGATCCCCATGGGTGTCAATCTATCCGAGGAAGGCTACGCACTTATAACCACTCAAGGTGCAAGACAGAGAGGATGGGCAGAAAGTAGAACAGTCGATCCCGAGGAAGTCAAAAAGACCGTTCTCTACGAAGTGGGTAAGACAGGGATTGCTACAGTGCAAACTGTGACAGAGGCTGTCACCAATGAGTATGGGGAGATATCTCCCAAGGACTTTGACGATGTGATAGTTGATCTGGTGAGAACTAAGCGGCTATATACTTATCGCGGCCAGCAAGAGCCTGGAGAGAAGCCTGATCTAATTTATGGTACCGAGGCCATTCTTCATACACCGCACTCCGAGGATATGCTGGTTACACCGGCTGAGGCGGCAACACAAGGTTGGATTATGCCAAGGAAACAAGCTCTCACTTTGGATGGCAAAGAGGGCGCTGATCAATTCCTACCGATGCTTCATCGGATAGGCAGTATCTATAATCGTGGTGCTACATCAACAATTGATAATCTGGATATTTTCGGTCTTAAACTACCGGCAGGTGGTGAGCTGCGCCTAGAGTTGAA
>JAAYSL010000065.1 GCA_012518315.1 Bacillota bacterium
ACTGTTTGTCTAGTCTATAGCATGGAGAGGAGACCATATGTTGGAGAGTTCAAAAAGCATGTCTTTCTGGCTGAGATTGTTGATTCTAACAGTGATCCTGTATATTGCCTTTGCGGTATCTGGGTTGTTGTTAGGGTTGGGGGAGAGCCCTCCTGGCGAGAGTCAACTGACAGTGTCACTTTTTACGCTGATAGTGTGCTTATTGCATGCGGGAATACTCAGCCATCTCATCGTTCGGTCCAAGTGGCGGGGATGGCAACTGACTGTGACTATTTTCTTGATTTACTATGGAATCATGACTTTTCTCAGCCAGATTGAGACCGTAGTCTTCTTGAAATATCTTGCCGACATAGTGGCTGCCGAAGACCTTCCTGCTCTATTTGGGCAAGGGCTGATTGTGGCCGGTCTGTTTTCACCGGTAGCAGTTGCTCTTCATGGCAAGTTAAAAACCCAGGAAGTAGAGGGAAAATCTCCGGTGACCCTGGGGCTAACTTGGGATGAATGGCTAAAGAAGCTCAGTCTGATCGCAGTGGTATATGTGGTTATCTATATAGGTTTTGGTGCTTTGCTTTTTAGGCCTTTGGTAGGTGAGGCTTTCCAGGAATACTATGGTGATATAGGCTTGCCACCTTGGATCTTGTTACTGCAGGTGGCACGTGCCTTCATCTGGGCTGCCATTGCCGTGCCTATTGTGCGGATGTTCAAGGGACGTCCGTGGGAGATCAATCTTGCCATAGCATTGAGCTTCTCCATTATCATGGGCACCCTTTTGTTGATCCCTACCAGTATCATGCCGACAAGCATTCGCCTAGGCCACTTTGCTGAGGTAACATTGTCCAACTTCATTTTTGGGTGGCTAGTGGGCGCGATATTGCAGCAGCCCTCAAAGGCCAGGCCAGGAGGAGCGTCACATTAGCCTGCGGGACTTTAGGGGGCTGGCAAGCCCAAGGGAAGAGAAGAAAGAATAGGAAAGGGCAACAAGTCGGCCCTAGTGGGTAGCACTAGGGCCGGACTAATGAAAGGCTTATTAGTGCCAACTAGTAGCAACAACCTGCTCTATTTCTTCAGCTAGGAGTTTGGCCGTCCGTGGTGGCTGGTACATGATGTTGTAGTATTCTGTGAGCATTCGCTTAGAAGAGAACCGGTGGTATGCCATATCTACACTGGCTTGCATCATGTCTTGCCACTTTGCGGGATTCTCATAGTAAGTGGGTATTACCTCCTGTAACAGTACTTCATAGAGATTAGCTAGATCATATTTGGTTTGGTTGGGCCCTTCGTAACCACCACCAAATTGCCACCCATTGGTCCCGTGTTGACAGCCCTCAGGCCACCATCCATCCAGGACACTTAAGTTTAGGCAACCATTGAGTGCCGCCTTTATGCCTGAGGTGCCGGAGGCTTCCAAGGGCCTTTGTGGGTTGTTGAGCCAAATATCACAACCAGCTGTTAGTAGTCGCCCTAGTTCCATGTCATAGTTTTCCAAGAAAACAACGCTCCGAGGAAAACGCAAAGTGATATCAGCAATCTTACTGACCAAGCGTTTGCCCGACTCATCCTGAGGATGAGCTTTGCCGGAGAAGACTAGCTGTATGCGGCCACTATCAAGGAGAGGCTCCATTATGTCCATGCGCTGGAAAATCAGGTCAGGCCGCTTGTATAAAGCAGCACGGCGGGCGAAGCCAATAAGCAGGGATTGGTGATTAAGCTGACTCCCAGTCCTCTTGGCAATGGTCTGTAACAGCTCTCGCTTGGCCTGCATGTGGGGGCTCCAAAGACCTGATCGGGACTCATAGGCTCGGCGCATTTGGGGATGCATCCAAGTGTTTACATGAACACCATTGGTAATGGCGACAATTGGGGCCCGATCTTCCTTATCTGACCACATGGAGCGGGCGGTCATGCCGTGAAGCTTGGATACACCATTGGCCACATGGGCAAGTCGCAGGCCGGCCACTGTCATGTTAAAAGGATCATCACCGATGCGGCACATTTCCTCATGGGACAAACCATCATAGGCTCCCATATATTGTAAAAGCCCATGCTCGTGTTCTTCATTACCAGCCATGACAGGGGTGTGAGTGGTAAAGACCACCTCCTGACGGGTAGTCTCCAGGGCTTCTTCGAAAGAATATCCCTTAGCCTTTTTCCGCCTTATGAGCTCTATGCCTGCCAGAACCGCATGGCCTTCATTGAAATGGTAAACATCAACTGTATGACCCAAAGCTTCTAGGGCTCTAATGCCACCGATACCCAAGACTATTTCCTGAGCGATTCTGTCTTGGGAGGTGCCTCCATAGAGCCGCTGGGTAGCCCAACCGAAGTTACTACCTGGAAGGGCGGTATCTAGGAGGTAAAGTGGGGCATTATCAAAGCTATCCACCCGCCATACCCGAACTGGCACCTCCTCTCCTCGGATAATTACATGGATAATGATACCGGTATCATGAAGGGCATCCTTTGTGTAGGTAGCAGGCTTATCATAGGGCCATCCGTCTTCATTGATAAGCTGGGTAGTATATCCTTCTTTCCAGAGGATGCCTACCCCAACGAAGGGAAGCTCCAAGTCATGGGCAGTTTTCAGAATATCCCCGGCAAGCACCCCTAGTCCTCCGGCATAGATAGGCAAGTCCTCGCTAAGGCCGTATTCCATGCAAAAATAGGCGACCCGGGGCTGGTGCTTATCGTATCTCATAGTCTGTGCCTCCTATCCGCTTGCGGATCATGGGAAGGATCCAAAGATGCTGGCCGATTCCCATTTAGTCTTAGTCTGCACAGGTTTTACGAGGACTAGATTGGGTAATAGCTGATGTAGAGGAAGCCCTATCCAGCTCAAATTCGCTACTGCACCTTGGCACTAGATGTGGTAAACTAAGATTGCCAAATGGGGGAGGAATTAAAGATGTCAGCAATGCGTGATGGTGATGAGTGGTTGTTTCGACTATTTAATACCCGTATCAAATGCCGAGTGCTGGACACACTCTCGGTTTGGGTCACTCATACCGGTAGCGCCGGGTTTACCATTGGCATTACCCTTGCGGCGATATTTGCAGGTTTGAGCCAGCGACGCTCCCCCTATGTGGTGGCCGGCAGCCGTGCTTTGGCGGCTTTGGCTAGCAGTCATCTCGTTAGTCATGTGGTTAAACGGCTGGTGAACCGTCCCCGCCCGATTTTTCAGTTAGATGGGATCCGCACTTTCAATGTCCCCATCTGTGCATACTCCTTTCCCTCAGGGCATACAACTGCCAGTTTTGCCGTGGGGATTAGCTATGCATTGGCCTTTCCCGGCTACTCCTCGCTTTGGGTACTATGGGCGGCCCTTGTGGGCTGGTCCCGTATCTATGTCGGGGTTCACTACCCCTCAGACATACTGGCCGGTAGTGTAGTAGGTGCTTTGTTTGCTTACATCTCACGGCTGGTAGTTCCGGGATTTGCCTAGGTCGTTCCTTCCTTCATCTTTTTGTTTCAAGCACAGGCCTAGATATGGCAAGATATACCCATGCCCTCCTTGGCAAGACTAGATAGGGAGGGTGGATTGGGCTTGTGCGGTTTTTGGTAACAGGAGGCAAACCGATATATGGAATTACGTAATGTTGCGATCATTGCTCACGTAGATCACGGTAAGACAACTTTGGTGGATGGCATACTCAGGCAAACCGGGGTTTTTCGGTCAAATGCTGACATGCAGGATCGGGTGCTAGATTCCGATGATTTGGAGCGAGAGCGGGGTATTACCATCCTTGCCAAGAATACAGCTGTCATGTATAAGAATTGCAAGATCAATATTGTCGATACCCCGGGCCACACAGACTTTGGTGGTGAAGTAGAGCGGATTATGGATATGGTAGATGGGGCTCTCCTTGTGGTAGATGCCTTTGAAGGGCCTATGCCTCAAACCCGCTTTGTACTGCAGAAGGCACTCGCTCGCCGGGTACAGCCCATCGTGCTGGTCAACAAAATCGATCGACCAGATTGCCGTCCGCTGGATGTTCTGGACGAGGTTTTGGATCTTTTCATTGACCTGGGAGCTGATGAAGAGCTGCTAAATTACCCGGTGCTCTATGGTGCTGCCCGGCTGGGGATAGTCGCTAGTAGGCTGGAAGATGCCTTAGCCTCTGTCAAGGCAGGCCAAGGTTCAGTTATGCCGCTACTTGATACGATAGTCCAATATGTACCAGCGCCCAAGGGCGAGGCCGAGGCTCCTTTACAAATGATGGTTAGTACCCTAGACTATGATTCATATATCGGGCGCATTGCCATCGGCCGTTTGCATAATGGTACCTTGTGCCGAAATGAACAAGTGGCAGTCACTCGGGGTGGCACTGATAAACTGCAAAGGGAAATAGTGAGTCAGCTATTTATCTTTGAAAACTTGAAACGGGTCCCCAAAGACAAGGCTACAGTAGGAGAGATTGTGGCCTTAGCTGGTATGGATAATGTGGAGATCGGAGATACCATTACATCGGTGGAACAACCCACTCCCTTGCCTCCACTGGAAGTTGACCAGCCTACCTTGATGATGCTGTTTCGGGTGAATGACAGTCCATTTGCTGGACAAGAAGGTAAGTACTTGACTTCCCGTCACCTGAAAGATCGGTTGGAGCGGGAAAGACGGGTGAATGTGGCCCTAAGAGTTCAGGCAACCGATAGTCCTGATATCTTCGAAGTAGCGGGTCGGGGAGAGCTACACCTTTCGATTCTAATTGAGAATATGAGGCGGGAAGGCTATGAGCTGGCCGTTTCCAAACCCCAGGTTATCTTCCATGAATCAGATGCCGGTCTTCTAGAGCCACTAGAACGCTTGGTAGTGGATATCCCCAATGAATATATGGGAGTTATCATGGATAACCTTGGCAGTCGCCGGGGTGAACTCTTGAACATGGTTCAGGCAGGTGATAGCCGCATAAAACTAGAATTTACAGTACCAACTAGAGGGCTAGTCGGTTTTGCTCCTCAGTTTCTTACAGAAACCAAGGGGAATGGTGTGATGCACTACACCTTCCAGGGCTATGGGCCTTACCGGGGCGATATTCCCCAAAGGACCAATGGGTCTTTAGTGGCCTGGGAACGAGGGGAAGCCACGGCATATGCCATCAATAACATTCAGGACAGGGGCATACTGTTTATCCGTCCGGGCACCATGGTATATGAGGGTATGATTATCGGAGAAAACAGTCGGGAAAGCGATCTGGATGTTAATATTGCCAAGAAAAAGCACGTTACCAATATGCGGTCAGCTACTGCAGATATTGCGCCTAAGATCGATGAGCCACGCACCTTTTCTTTGGAAGAGGCTCTGGCCTTCGTAGCCGATGATGAGTTGGTGGAAATCACACCAAGAAGCATCCGGTTACGGAAGGCAGTACTTGATCGAAGTCAGCGAAATCGGCCGAAATAGGTGTAACTAGGAGTCTTTCTCACGTTTGACGTTTTGCCAATAGGCAGCATCTTGCTCATCGGCAGCCTTAAGCCATTCCTCCATGGTGGTAGGTTGGGCAAGCTGGGAGTGGGGGGTGTTTGGTTGTTTGCTTTTCGGTGGCCGGGGTCCCTGCCTTTCCTTTTCCGCCTGTTTGGCTAACCTATCTCGAAACTGGCGGACTTGGCCGTTAACTCGCTCACTAACGGGGATCTTTAGTAGGCCATTATTGGCATGCATATATCGCTGAATGGTATCAGGGGAAGCCTCGGCAGCCGGGCGAGCGTTGCTTCTCGTAGGCTTTATCTTGCGGCCCTGGCTGTAGGCTTTTCCTGAACGGTTTTCTTCTAGGAGAACGAGGTCGGCGGTGACTAGCCAGCCAAGGGCGGCTTCTTTGTTGGAGCTGACGACGAAGATCTCTTGTACCGCTCCTGGGACTTTGCCGCTCAGTTTCATTCCAGTATCCTGGAAATACTGAAACACAATCACTGGCTGCTCGCTACCAACTGCCGGCGAAATACGACCCGGAGTGACTGCCTGCACATGGGGGCAGGTAGCGATCTTCTGTAGTTTCTTACGAATACCTGGGATAATGGAGTGCTGCTGTTTGACACCACCCCGTCTGTGTTTCTTGGGCATGACTACCCGTCCTTTTGCTATATGTCTATGCCTGCATCTGTATGGGGGAACCTAGAGGTGAGCTCCTGCCCGTTTTGGCTATTATACTACATTCCGGCAGACAGTCTGTCAATCCTGCGTCTGCCGGCCCCATGTCTTGCACATGCCCTAGGAACCCTGTTAGAATGGGATAGAATAGGGAGATAAGGAACTTTCTTGCACAAGGGAAGGTGATTGCTTGAAGATTGCATTGGCACAGCTTAATTTAACCATTGGGGATCTTAAGGGCAACATCAGGAAGATCCAAGAATACGTTGCCAGGGCTAAGGAAGAGGGATGCCGTTTAGTCATATTCCCGGAAATGGCGGTTACCGGCTATCCCCCCAGGGATTTGTTGAATCGCAGTGGTTTTGTGACTGCTGCCGCCAAGGCTGTAGAGACACTGGCCCAAAGTATCCGGGATATTGCGGTCATTGTCGGTGGGTTAGAGAGCCTCCCCAATGGCTGTGGGCAAGGGAAAGCCCTGTATAACACTGCCTTTTTATTTGATGGTGAAGGCGGGGTAAGCTCTTGGCACAAGCAGGTTTTGGCAGACTATGATCTTTTGGATGAACGACGCTATTTTGCTCCGGGGCAAGCCGGAGGCTGCTTCACTCTAGACGGTCTTTCCATTGGAGTGACCATCGGAGAGGATCTAGAGGGACGAGACTACATGCAGGCCCTGGCGGAGGCCGGAGCAGATGTCTTAGTGAACATCGGCAGTTTCCCCTACTATTTTGGCCAGGAAACCGCTATCCAGGAATCACTCAGTCAAAGGGCACTTAAAGCCGCTATACCCATGATTTGGGTGAACCAGGTAGGTGCCAATGATGAAGCCATTTTTGCCGGGCAATCACTAGCCATTGATGCCGAGGGCAATATCTGTGCTCGGGCTCGCCCTTTCAAGGAAGAGCTCCTGGTGGTGGAGCTAGACGAGACTGGACTTGTAGGGGAGATGCCACCCATCACGACCAATTCCATCGCTATGCTTTACGATGCCCTTGTCCTTGGGATTAGGGACTATATGAGTAAGTCTGGTTTTCGAGATGTTGTCTTGGGTTTGTCTGGTGGATTGGATTCGGCGGTAGCTGCTTGCCTGGCGGTGGAAGCTTTAGGGGCGGAGCATGTCCACGGCATTTCACTACCCAGCCCCTATTCATCCACTAGCTCCATTACTGATGCCCGGGAGTTGGCGGCGAATCTAGAGTGTGATCTGCGGGTTATTCCCATATCTGATGGCTTGGCTAGTATCAAAGGAACCTTGAATGATTGCTTTGTCGAGGTCAATTTGGATGTAACTGAGGAGAATATTCAGGCCCGGCTCAGGGGAATGTTGTGCATGGCCTTAGCCAATAAGAATGGTTGGCTACTCGTTAATGCCAGCAATAAGTCAGAACTAGCCGTGGGATATACGACTTTATATGGGGATATGTGTGGTAGCCTGGCAGTGCTCAGTGATGTGTATAAATCCGATGTCTATCGGTTGGCGAACTGGATCAACCGAGATAGAGAGACTATCCCCATCTCCACTATGACCAAACCCCCTTCAGCTGAGCTACGCCCAGATCAGAAGGATGCGGATACCTTGCCTCCTTACAGTATCCTGGACGGTATTTTGAGGTTGTTTATTGAAGAAGGTAAAACCAAGAATGAGGTCAAAGAGGCTGGCTATCCTAAAGAGACCATTGATGAGGTTCTAAAGCTGCTTCTGAAAACTGAGTACAAACGACGGCAGGCCGCCCCGGGGTTAAGGGTCTCCAAACGGGGCTTTGGCAGTGGTTGGAGGATGCCTTTGGTCTCCAGTTTTCAGTGGTTGTGGGAGGCAGATGAGGGTTTCCACCAGATTTCTTGTACCGAAGGGCAGGAGGATAACTAGCCTCGCCTAATGATAGCTATATCCTAGCTTTGTATGAGAAATGGAGGTATTTCGATGGCAGTTTGGAAGTGTTCCGTGTGTGGTGAGACTAAGGAAGGTCGGTGTAGGCCTAAGGAATGCCCAAAATGCGGGGCACCTAAGGAGAAGTTTGGAAAAGAAAAATAGCTTTGTGGTAGGGGATACCAGGGAGAGGGTGCGACAAATCTCCCTGGTTTTCGTTTTTGGATGCAGTCCGGATGATCCTTCCACTTCTTGGGGAAAATAGCAGGTAGTTTCTAAATCGGCTAATCTCTGATATGTACAGCAAGGAGTGATCGTCATCCAGATTCTTCAGGTCATCCGGCCCGCGGCCGGAGGTATGCTGACTCACCTCGGACTTTTGCTTGCCGGTCTTAACCGGGCTGGCCATGAGATAACTGTGGCTTGCCCCATCGATGAAAAAATGATGCAATGCATAAGGGATGCCGGGATTTCGAGGGTCTTGCCACTGGATACCGGTGATGAATTGCGCCCCTGGCTCGATCCTTTGGTTGTTTGGCGATTTTCCCGCTTCCTTCACCGCCACCCCTTTGCCATTGTTCATGCCCATGGCGCTAAAGCGGGCCTTATCACTCGGCTAGCATTAAACTATGGTAGTAAGCTAGACTATCCAGTAGTTGTTAGTTACCATAATGAGATCCTACCAGCCAGTCGTCATCCCCAAAAACGCCGATTGCGACGCTTGATGGAAAAGCGTCTAATTAACGATACATCCCATTTCATTGCCGTTTCCCCTGGCATCAAAGACGAACTTATCCAGGACATCGGTTGTCCCGAGGAAAGAGTCTCGTTTATCCCCAATGGCATCTCTCTGGAGGATCTAGACCAAGTAAGCCGGGGTGTCGAGGTCAGGGAAAAGACGAGAAGCACATGGGGATGGCCTCAACACACGGATGTATTTGTGGTGGGTACTGCCTGTCGCCTGACCCGGGAAAAGGGGATAGACATCTTGCTACAAGCGGCTTTTCAGGCAGTTCAGGTAGAGCCGTCCTTGCGGTTTGTCATCATCGGTGATGGTCCCCTAGCAGAGGGGTTTAAGGAAGATGCAAGGGCCCGCGGCCTCTGTGATTATCTACATTTCCTGGGGTTTTGTGACAATGCCTGGAATCTGTTTCCTGCTTTCGACGCTTTTGTGCTGGCTTCCCGGACAGAAGGTTGGCCGTTAAGTATTATGGAAGCCATGGCTTTAGGGTTGCCGGTAATTGCCACCACAGTCGGGGGAATACCAGAGATGGTTGACTCCGGAAAGACGGGCATTCTCGTTGAGCCTGAAGATGTCAATGAGCTGAGTAAAGCTCTTGTTAGACTGGCAACAGATCGGCCTTTAGCAGACAAACTAGGTGAAGCCGCCGCGATACGTGCCAGGGAGCATTTTGATGCGAATACCATGATCGCCAAGGTGGAGGCAGTCTATCAGCAGCTTTTGCATGGTGGGCCAATACGGAGCAGGGGGGAAGAAGGGGTGACTGACAATTGTCCGAACACGGCAAGGGAAGCCGGTGGCGATGGTGGAAATGGATAGCTGTTATGTCTGTCTTGCTCTCTCTACTTGGCGTAATGGGATGTAGCGAATTCGCTTGGGCGGGGTCACTTACCAAAACCCCCGATACCAACCGGGTTACTCTAATCGTGCTCAATCGCCTATGTTTAGAGGATCTTATGGTAATGCCTGGTTCTGCCCTGGAACACCTGGTCCTCCAGGGGGCAATTGGTCTAATGAACACCCGCACTGGTGGGGGGCTTACACCGGAAAATGCCTATACTACCCTAGGTGGAGGGTTCCGTTTGGTCGGTGCTGCCGGAGCCAAGCTAGCTTTGCCGATCCTAGATGAACACCATGGTGAGAAAGCAAAAGACATTTACCAGCGGCGGACCGGAGAAGATGTGGCACCGGGCAGCATCGTTGTTTTGGATATCGAGAGCATCAAGGCTAATAATCTGGCATCTTTCGGGATAGAGCGAGTAGGAGTCATTGGTGAGGCTTTGCGAGGCGCAAAAAGAGGGGCCGCATTAATCGGTAATGCCGACACCGATGAATACCAAAGATGGGCAGCCTTAATCGCCATGGATGGCAAAGGTCAAGTGCTTATGGGTAGTATCGGTCCTGAAACAAATTTACTAGATACGGCCTTTCCATCGGGGAGGCGCACAGACTATGATGCACTATGGCAAGCTTATCTGGCAGTGCGGCCAAAAGCGGCATTCATTGTTGTGGATCTAGGTGATGTAGACCGGGTTGAGGGGGAAAAAAAGCAATTAACAGCTTCTTTGTACCGGTCTTATCGTCAAGTGGCTTTGCGGAATGCTGATACCTTTTTACAGACACTACTAGAGACAGTGGATCTGGAAGAAGAGTGGATACTGATTATTAGTCCCTTGCCTCCTGGAGAGGCGATTGCCGATGGTAAACTCCTAACTCCCATTATTGTAGCAGGGCCGGGGATCCTTCCGGGACTTGTAGTTAGCAGAACAACTCGGCGTCCAGGTGTAGTGACTAACTACGATATTGCACCTACGGTCCTCTCCTGGTTAGAGCTTTCTAGGCCCAAGGGTCTACCCGGGGCTGTGCTAGCTAGCACCGAGAGACTGCCCCGGGTAGGTGTGTTAAGGAGTGTTAGTGTTACTAGTGCTGAGAACACCTCTGTCTTGGCCGAGAGGAGCATAACTAAGATGGCTTCCGGGGAAAGTGGCCAGCTTAAGAAGAGGTATAGCTATCTTCAGGATCTCCTGACCAGAAGTGCGGCAACCTATAGGCAGCGCCCACCTCTACTTAAGACCTTTGTTAGTCTGGAAATCATCATCTACTTAGCTATCTTTGGCCTTCTGGCAGTGTTTCCTAGCTTACCTAGGGGGTGGGTTGGTTTTGCATCTTTCTTGTTGCTTCTGGTCGCTTCCATGCCGCTAGCATTGTTGATCCTACCCATCTTGCGGCCAACGGGGGTCATGGATGCCTTTCTTCATACACTAGTCATGGCATTAGTTCTCACAGGCATGACATGGCATCTCGTCTCCAGGACAGAAGACAGATTTGCGGTGATCTGTGGTTTAACGGCGGTAAGTCTGGTGGTAGATACGCTCCTCGGGGGGTTCTTGGTTAAGTTTTCTCCTTTAGGCTATGATGTAATGCTAGGAGCGCGCTTTTATGGGATTGGCAACGAATATATGGGGATTCTTGTTGGGTCATCTCTACTGGCAACCTTGGTGGTACGAGCCCGTTGGCCCCGGGGGGCGGGCCTGGTTTTGCTCTGGTTCTTGGTAGTGCTCATTCTTTTGGCGTTACCATCGCTTGGGGCCAATGCCGGTGGTACGATTACGGCACTGATTGCCTTTCCACTGGCCTATGGCCTGCAAAGCCGAGGTGGGGCAAGAGTGGCCATAGCTGCTTTGGCATTTGTGGTATTGGTTATTATTCTACTCAATCTCTTCCCTTCTGCCGGAAGTGGCTCTCATGTTACCCGGGCTTTGAGGCTAGTGGCCGTAGGTGACTGGTCTGAGATATCAGCTATCGCCCAGCGAAAACTAGCCATGAACTGGAAGCTAATGCGCTATAGTATCTGGAGTAAAGGGCTTTTAGTTGCCTTGGGGATCATGGCGATCTTGGTTTACCGGCCGACTCCAGTGGTGCACCGAGCTATGGAGGAACACCCACCGGTGCAAGGCATAGTCTTCTCAACGATTATCGCAAGTTTGGCAGCTCTAGTTTTCAATGACTCCGGCGTGGTGGCCGGAGGAACCACCAGTGTATATGCCGCAGGGTTAGTCCTAAGCCTGATTCTAGAGCAGAGAGCGAGAAACCCGGTGGATCTAGGCAGCCCATAGGTACAAGGAGAGGTAAAAACTCAAGCGGGACGATTGCCTTTTCGGGTCGGTATTAACCCTACTTCGCCGGGGTCGGTAGATTAAGGAAGATCTCTCGGGCTAGCTCACGGTAGGCATCTGCTCCAGGAATATTGCGGGCATAGTGGATGATCGGCTCCCCGGCGGCAGCTGATTCGGCAAAGCGAATGCTTCTGTAGACAATGTATTCATATACCCGAAGCTGTGATCCAAAGGTTTCGTGGAGCTCCTTTAGCACCTGTGCCGTATGATTGGTACGGCGATCAAACATGGTGGGCAGAAGCCCTGCGATGGAAAGCTGGCTGTTATAGTGAACCTGTACTTTCTTGACAAGCTTCAAGAGCCCGTTAATGGCTTTCTGAGCCAGGTATTCACAAGCCACAGGGATAAGCAGATAATCAGCTAGGGCTAGGGCATTAACGGTAAGTAGGCCCAATGACGGCTGGCAGTCGATGAGAATGACATCGTATAGGTGGCCTACAGGTGTAAGCACCATGGCCAAACGGCGTTCACGGGCGAGACTGCCAACCAGCTCCATTTCAGCGAGAGCTAGATCCACGTTGGCAGGCAACAGACCTGCACCAAAGGAAGTCTTGAGGATATAGGGTTCGGCACTAGTAGAACGGCGCAGGGCATCGTAGATAGTGGTATCCAAGGAATCCGGCTCTTGCCCACAAGACAGGGTAAGCCCACCTTGAGGATCCAGATCAACTAAGAGCACTCTGCAACCCAACTCAGCTAGGGCGGCTCCCAAGTTAAGTACAGTGGTGGTTTTGCCAACCCCACCTTTTTGGCTCGCGATGGCGTAAATGATGGCCATGACTGATACCTTCCTCCACGCTTTCTGGGTAAATTTTATCGAACACAATGGCCTACTCCGGCTATGAACACCTGTGAAATGGTCCACTTAATAACAGGGGTTCGTCAATAGTCCAGGTTCCCCTCTGTAGACCTTGCAGGGTTTTTGCACCTTTTTACGAATACAATCCCTAGGCGAGTAGGGTAAAGGGTATATACCCAGTCAATAGTGATAGACAGCGCGAGAGGGGGATTTGCCTTGAAAGATAGGCGCTTTGCTTTAGGTTTTGACTACGGAACAAATTCTGTGCGGGCATTGGTAGTGGATATAGCCACTGGAGAGGAAGTTGGCACCAGTGTATATAACTACGGAGCCGGGGTTGATGGGGTGATTGTCGATCCAGTAGATCCCAATGTAGCCCGCCAAGACCCCAAAGATTACATCGATGGGCTAGAGGCTTCAGGCCGTGGTGCTATAGAAAAGGCTAAGGCTAACTGCAAAGACTTTAGCCCTGATCAGATCATCGGTATTGGTGTGGACACCACCGGTAGTACCCCAATGCCAGTGGATGCCGAGGGGATGCCATTGGGCCTTGATCCGCAGTTTGCCGACAATCCCAATGCCATGGCTTGGCTATGGAAAGACCACACATCCTATGAAGAAGCTGGAGCAATCACAGCTAAGGCCGCTAAGAGTAGGCCTCAGTTTCTTGCCAAATGTGGTGGTGCCTATTCTTCCGAATGGTTCTGGTCGAAGATCTGGCACTGCCTGAAGGTGGATCCGGAGGTATTTGATGCTGCCTATACATGGGTGGAACTAGCCGATGTCATTCCTGGTCTCTTAACCGGCACTTCTGCTCCGGATAAACTAAAGCGGGGGATCTGCGCGGCAGGGCACAAAGCTATGTTTAATGCCGAGTGGGGAGGCTATCCGGACAAGGAGTTTCTTGTTTCACTTGAGCCTGGCCTTGGTAGGATCAGGGAGTCTCTGCCAGATGTAGCCTATACTGCTGGAGAGAGAGCAGGTCTACTTACAGAGGAATGGGCCCAGCGGCTAGGCGTAAAGCCTGGTATAGCAGTTAGTGTTGGGGCCTTTGATGCCCACATGGGGGCAGTAGGAGCCGGGGTTAAGGAAGGCACCCTTGTAAAAATCATTGGGACTTCTACATGTGATGTAGCTGTAGCCGGTAAGGCAACCGGACTACCTGATGTCCCTGGAGTATGTGGCATCGTTGATGGTTCGGTCTTACCTGAATATATTGGCCTTGAGGCTGGTCAATCAGCTGTGGGAGATATCTTCAACTGGTTTGTGAAGAACTGTGTCCCTGCTAGCTATGGGGAAGAGGCCAAGCAAAAGGGCATGGATATCCACCAGTTGCTTACTGAAAAGGCGGAGAAGCAGAAGCCAGGTGAGAGTGGCTTATTAGCCCTGGACTGGAATAATGGCAATCGTACCATTTTGGTAGACGTGCGGCTCAGTGGTCTCATGCTAGGCCAGACTCTCCAGACTCGTCCTGAGGAAATGTACAGGGCCTTAATCGAAGGTACAGCCTATGGTGCCAGGGTGATTATTGATCGGTTAGAAGAATACGGTGTGCATATTGAAGAAGTAGTCAACTGCGGTGGTATCGCTGAGAAAAACGCCATGCTAATGCAAATCTATGCTGATGTTACTAACAGAACGATGAAGATCTCTCGATCCGCCCAGACACCGGCTCTTGGGGCAGCTATGTTTGCTGCGGTGGCAGCCGGGCCAAAGAATGGAGGCCATGCCACGGTCGAAGCAGCTCAAACTGCCATGGGTGGGCTGAAAGAGCGGGAGTTCACCCCCATCCCAGCTAATGTGAAGGTCTATGAGCAGCTCTTTAGGATGTACAAGGAGCTTCATGATATATTTGGAACCAGGGATTATTCAGTCAACCTACACCACATCATGAAGGATCTATTGGATCTAAGAGATGCTGTGCGGGAGGGGAAGGAGATTTAGACTTCCTTCCTAGAGCATGGGTTTTGGTATTGGTTAAGGCAACGGAGGTACACCCTGCAATTCACTACGGTGGTTCTATACATGCAGCAACCCCGATGCCAGAGTAGGCCTTGTATAGCCTCCGCTTTAATATCGGTCGCATATCTGTTATGGAGGAAATTGTAATTTGCTGCAGAAAAAGTTAGCATCGGGGGGAGCACTATGCTTAGCCAAAGTGATGCTGACTATTTGCTGCAGCTACTAAAGAGACTTGTAGATCAGGGTGTACTGGACTTCCCTGCCGAAGGCCAACAAAGAACCCTTGATTTGGTCTCCGAGGATGGTAAAGAGCAGTTTGTTGTTGATATCTATCGTGGTAGGATCAACATAGCCAAATGCACGTATCAAAAGAGGTATAAAAGGGAAATCCCGTTGCTAAGGCTAGATGTTGAGGCGCACCCTCACACTAACCCAGATGGTACAGTGATAGGCCCTAATCATCTGCATATCTATATGGAAGGCTACGGTGATAAGTGGGCTTATGAGCTAGAAAACGAACCCTTCTCTGACCTTAGAGACCTTGTTACGACTCTTATTGAGTTCTTAGAGAAGTGTAGGGTTGTTAATCTGCACGAGATCTCCATCCAAGGAGGGGTATTTGACTATGATGGCCAAAGGGAAGACCTTGGTTGACTCATATGTCGATTGGCTAAAAAGCAATATTTACCCAGTTGAGATGGGGAGCTACTGGCAAATCACGACACCTTTTCTAGACAGGCATAATGACCATCTGCAGATCTATGTTAAAGAAGAGGGTGGGGCCTTTTTCCTTACAGATGACGGCTATATTATTAATGACTTAGCCATGAGTGGCTGTGAGATCAACTCTCCTCGTCGTCGAAAGATTCTGGAGCAGACTCTCAATGGTTTCGGAATCCGCCTCGATGATGATGCTTTGGTGGTAGAAGCAACGGCACATAGTTTTCCTCAGAAGAAACATCTCTTGTTACAGGCTATGCTTACCGTCAATGACATGTTTATGCTCTCTCAACAGAGAGTTCGGGGAGTGTTCTTGGAGGATGTACAGGAGTTTCTAGATGAACATGAAATACGATATGTGCCATCTGTTCAACTGAATGGTCGGAGTGGGTTTGCGCACGTTTTCGACTTTGTGATACCATCCTCAAGGAGGTGCCCGGAGCGCTTAATAAGGGCTTTGAATGCTCCCACGAAAGACAATGCTCAGTCTATTCTCTTTGCATGGAATGACGTCACTGTGGTAAGGGAAAAGAGCTCTCTTATGTATGTGTTTCTCAATGACACTAATCGTAGCGTTCGTGACGAGATCCTTGGTGCATTTGAGGAGTATAAAGTGACTCCGATTCTCTGGAGTAATCGGGCTCAGTATGTCCTGGAGCTTTCGGCGTGAGGTGGGGAAGCATAGCGCTGGAATCTTTGTTTTAGGAAACGCCTTTGGCAGTTGACACAACACAATTCTTATAGGAAAGACGCACGCAAGGAGCAGCATAGCTGCTCCTTGCGTGCAATTAGGGGAGACCTTCCCCAGCATACGGTAGACAAGGCTGCCGTGCCTAGCATGTCGGAGGATTGCATGGTGGCGGCCTTGGAAGCGGTTATCCGGGTAGTGGAATGGATCCAGTTGTGTAAGTGAGAGCCGTACTGTATCGGGAGGAATGGCCATGCTAGCGGCGAATTCCGTATTGGGTATATTCTTTGGTAGCTTCCCAATCCTTGTAGGAAGAGGATGCAACATCCTCAGATATCTGGGGCTAAGACTCTGATAACCTTGAACCGAGAAGGGGGCGGAGAATTTCATGAATTTGAAGACAGTTGTTGTTGGAGCAGGGGGTATATCCAACGCGTGGTTTCCTCCTCTCATCCAAGAGGGAATTGAGATTGCTGCAGTAGTAGATTTGAACATCGAGACAGCACGTGCCCAGATCAAAAAGTATGAACTAAAGGCCGTGGCATCAATAGACTTAGAGGCCACACTGGAGCAACACCGGCCAGATTTCGTTATCGATCTGACCATTCCAGAGGCACATCGGGAAGTGACAATCACTGCTTTACAAGCTGGTTATCCCGTTTTGGGGGAGAAACCCATGGCTACAAACATGGATGATGCAAGGGAAATGGTGAGAATTTCAACTGACACTGGCAAGATGTATGCTGTCAGCCAGTCCCGACGCTGGGACAAAAACCATGATATTCTGCGGCGGACAATTGAATCTGGGGTTATTGGAAAGGTCACGGCCATCAACTGCGATTTCTACATAGGAGCGCATTTTGGTGGATTCAGAGATGAGATGTCTAGCCCACTACTCCTGGATATGGCTATTCACCACTTCGATATGGCACGTTTCTTTACTGGGGCGGACCCCATCGCTGTCTATGCAAAGGAATATAACCCAGTGGGTTCCTGGTACAAAGGCGATGCCGCCGCCTCATGTATTTTCGAAATGACTGATGACATAGTGTTTACCTACGTAGGTAGCTGGTGTTCCGAGGGTTGCCACACAAGCTGGAATGGAAATTGGCGAGTGATTGGAGAAAAAGGCACCTTGATCTATGAATATGACAAGGCTCCCTATGGCGAGGTAGTAGAATCAGATACGACAGATTTCCATCGTCCTCTCAAGAAAGCTGACATCACCGACTCACCACTTGAGGCCTTCGGTATGCATGGAGCGATTTGCGAAATGATCGACTTTTTAAAAACAGGGAAAACCCCTCAGACGGAGTGCAAAGACAATATCAAGTCTTTGGCGATGGTTTTTTCCGCGATTGAAAGCGCTAAGAGAAGACAGCGCATATTGGTAGAGCTATAGAACTTATTAAGGAGGCGAGAGAGGAATGCACGAAAAACAAATTCGCATTGGTACATTGGTGCAAGGCGGTTTGTCCACCCCGGAGTATATCAGGCAGATTCTTTCCCATGGATTTGAGTCATTTACCATCACTTTTTGGGAAACCTTAGGTGGAGTAGATCTTGCTAGATTAGCAGATGAGGTCAATGAGGTGCTAGATGGGAGTGGCGCTATTATTAGCGCACTTAGCATTTTCGGCAACCCACTCATGGATCATGAGAAAGCTCGGGAAACTAACAGTGCATGGTTCAAACTCATCGATGCGGCACACCTGTTCAATTGCGATCTAGTGACCGGTTTTACCGGAAGAGTGGTCGACCGGCCCATTGAAGAATCAATACCCCGTTTCGCCGAAGTCTTTGACCCTATTACCCAGAAGGCGGCAGATAACGGTATTAGGCTGGCCTTCGAAAACTGTGACATGGGAGGAGACTGGAACCGAGGTGACTGGAATATAGCGCATAATCCCAAGGCTTGGGAGCTAATGTTTGATGCAGTTCCACGAGACAACGTTGGGCTTGAGTGGGAGCCCTGCCACCAGATGGTAAATCTCATTGATCCCATGCCACAGCTCCGTCAATGGGTATCCAAGGTATTTCACGTTCACGGCAAGGATGCCACTATACTATGGGATGTAATTCGGGAATACGGTATTGGTGGCGCTAAACAATTTGCTTTCCACCGCACCCCGGGTTTTGGAGACAGCAATTGGACAGACATTATCTCGGTGCTACGCAATGGTGGGTATACCGGATCTATCGATATCGAGGGATGGCATGACCCTGTTTACCGGGATGAGTGGGAGATGACCGGTCAGGTACATGCACTAAACTACCTGAAGCAATGCCGGGGCGGTGAGTATGTACCAAATCCTGTTACAAGTTCTTCATCGTCATAAGCAGAAGAGCTAGCGCAGGGCT
This sequence comes from Bacillota bacterium, assembly GCA_012518315.1. Lineage (GTDB taxonomy): Bacteria > Bacillota > Limnochordia > DTU087 > DTU087 > JAAYSL01. Next base: position 18,398 of record JAAYSL010000065.1, read on the forward strand.
CTTTTTGGTTCCATCATGTTAGGAAGATCAATTACACGTGTCCTTATGGATCCGCGCCGGGAAAACCCCGGAAATCATTCCGGGGATGAAAGGGGAACAGACAGTAGCAGGCTAGATGAACCGAGAAGCCTCGGACTTTGGTCCGGGGAGTCGTCACAGGAGGGATATGATGATCAAGGTTGGTGTGGTTGGCTATGGAGTGATCGGCCAGCGACTAGCCGATGGTGTGGCCCTGCAAAAGGACATGGAGCTAGTGGGTGTGGCGGATGTAGGACCAACATTACCGGTCATGGCTTTGAAAGAGAAGGGCATGATCTATGATTTCTACCTGGCGGTTCCAGAAAACCGGGCTAAGGTAGAGGAATACGGGGTTCCAATATCAGGATCCTTAGAGGATCTAGTACAGAAAGTTGATATCATCCTAGATGCCACTAGTGCTGGGGTCGGTGCCAAGAACAAGGAACTCTATGAGAAATATGGCAAGAAAGCCATCTTCCAAGGTGGAGAGAAAACCAGCGTAGCGGAGGTCTTCTTTCATGGTTATGCTAACTATGAGAAGGGGATAGGCAAGCAGTTTCTCAAGCTCACCTCCTGTAATACCACAGGCCTGATCCGCGCGGTAGACTGTCTAGATCGGGAGATTGGCATAGATAGCGTAATCATTACCATCATCAGGCGAGTGGCAGATCCTGGGGATTATCATCGGGGGTTGACCAATGCCCTTAGGGTAGATCCGGTGCCAAATCATCAAGCGGTGGATCTTATGTTGATCATGCCCCATGTGAAGGCTACCGGGGTATTGGTTCATACGCCTGTTACCCATGGACATATCATTTCGGTGGTAGCCAAACCAAAGCGAAAGACGACTAAGGAGGAAATCCTGAAGCTATTTGCAGCTCATCCCAGGATCCGAGTTGTGCGGCTGGCAGACGGGTTTTTGGGTAACGCATCTTTATTCCGTTATGCCAGGGATCTTGGCAATCCTAGAGGGGACATGTACGAAATTGCGGTTTGGGAAGAGACCATCACCATCTTTGAGGATCAAATAGTCTTCGCTATCAACATCCCCCAGGAAGCGGTAGTCATCCCCGAAACAATAGATGGGATCCGGGCCAGCATGGAAATGCAGACAGACCGTCTTGAGGCAGTGGGGGTAACCAACCAGTGCTTGGGGCTGGGGAGGTAGCCAGGGTGGCTGACTTACTGATTAACACCATTGACGATTTTGACTACCAAGGGAAAACGGTGATCCTGCGAATGGACATCAACTCACCCCTTGATCCAGATACCAAACGAATCGTCAATGAAAACCGAATCGAAAAGAGTATCCCTACCCTAAAAGCGCTGCTGGACAAAGGGGCTAAGGTAGCTATTCTCGCACATCAGGGCGATACACTAGATTATCATAATCTGATCCCCTTAACAGAGCATGCCGGTAAGCTTTCAGCCAAACTGGGTAAGAACGTTAGGTATATCGATGATGTGGCAGGCGTTGCGGCCCAGGACGCGGTCAAAAACCTAGAGCCTGGAGAAGCGGTTCTGCTGGGCAATGTGCGTTATCTAACAGAAGAAGTGTCAACCTTCGAGCAGGCTGTTAAGCTAACCCCAAATGAAATGGTGGATTGTTACCTTGTACGCCAGTTGGCGCCCCTTGCCGACTACTTCGTCAATGATGCCTTTGCCGCTGCCCATAGGAATTCGCCATCCATGGTGGGGTTTGCCGAGGTTCTGCCCACAGCGGGAGGGCGGCAATTGGTGGCGGAAGTACAAGCTCTACATTCCATCATAGAAAACCCTCAAAGACCCGCGGTATTCGTTCTCGGTGGGCTAAAGATCTCTGATGCCTTCGGTATGATGCGCCAGGTTCTAGACAATGGTAGTGCCGATCAGATCTTAACCGGTGGTATCACTGGGATAATCATGTGGATGGCCGAGGGCAAATGTTTTGGTAAGAAACAAGAACAGTTTCTCAAGGATCGTGGACTGGATGTCTTTGTGGAGCAAGCTGGCGAGTTTATGGCAAAGTATGGAGAAAGATTCCTCAACCCTGTGGATTTTGCTTATGAACGGGATGGTGCCAGATGTGAGTGTGGACTGGACGAATTACCTATTGATGACGCACTCTACCTAGATATTGGCCAAGAGACAGTTGCTCAATATGAGTCCGTGATCAGTAAGGCCGGTACTATCTTTGCAAATGGCCCCATGGGTGCTTATGAAACCCCCCTATTTGAACAGGGAACACGGGATATTTGGAATGCTATCGCCACCTCCCCCGGCTATAGTGTGGTAGGAGGGGGAGATAGTGTCAATGCGGCGGCTTCACTGGTGGAGGATCACCATACCCGCTTTGGCTATATCTGTACCGCCGGTGGTGCCATGGTTCGGTTCTTGTCCGGGATCGAGCTTCCATTGCTTCGGGCATTGAAAAAGGCGTATAGGAAGGTGTAAAAGTGGTCGAACTCAGGTTACCCTATGGGCAGGGTTTTCGCTCACTTGACTTGCCTTGGGCAAATCATGTGGGAACGTTTTTACCCAAAGGACAAGCGACGAACGTGCCGGAGATGGAGATTATCTGTCAAGCACTAGACAATCCCGTTGGAACGGCAACGCTTGAGGAATTGCTGGAGCCAGATAGGCGGGTAGTGATCATAACTAGTGATGTCACTCGGCCATGCCCCAATGCGGTGCTCTTGCCTCCACTTTTGGAAAGACTTCATGCCGCCGGGATCAAGGATGAAGATATCACAGTGGTCATTGCCTTAGGGCTGCATAGACCTATGACTGATGCGGAGCTGGCTCGCTCAGTTGGAGATGAGGTCTTTCAGCGAGTCAAAGTGATTAACCATGATCCCAAGGATGTAGTTGTGTTGGGTAAGACACGACGGGGTACTCCTGTTGAGATCTTTCGTCCGGTGGTGGAAGCGGACTATCGCATCTGTGTCGGGAATGTGGAGTTTCACTATTTTGCCGGGTATTCCGGTGGGGCAAAAGCCATCGTCCCGGGCGTTGCGTCACCAAACACAGTGACGAGTAACCACTCCTATATGACCAGTGCCCATGCTCAAGCTGCTCGGCTGGCAGGAAACCCAGTGCGGGACGACCTGGAAGAAGCTGCTCATATGGTGGGCGCAGATTTTCTGCTTAATGTGATCGTCGATGAAAACCACAAGGTGATCGATGCCTCGGCCGGTGATGTAACCAAGGCTCATCGGGTCTTGTGTGAACGGCTCCGGCAGGCAGGGACAGTCTCCCTCTCCCAACGCCTGGATTTGGCTATTGTCAGTGCTGGTGGCGATCCCAAAGATGTCAATTTGTATCAGGCACAAAAGGCACTGGACAACTGTGCCGGTGTAGTTCGCCGAGGCGGAGTGATCATACTACTAGCTGAATGCAAAGAAGGCTATGGTAATGCTACCTTCACGGAGTGGATGACCTCGGGAAGAAAGCCATCAGAGCTAATAGACACCATTGGTCAAGACTTTGTTCTAGGTGGACATAAGGCTGCAGCTATCGCCAAGATAGCCATTAATACCAAGATACTGCTGGTTACCTCGCCGCGACTAGAGCATGAACAACTAGTTGGTATTGATGTCTATGCAGATCTAGAAGAGGCCATCCAAGCGGGATTTCAACTGGTGGGAGAAGACGCAGCCTATGCAGTCTTTCCCTATGGAGCCTCAACCCTGCCTCACATCGGTGACTTGGAAGGGATGCTACTCAATCAAAACAGCGGGTTGGTTTAACCGTGGAGGCCATTGTTTTTGATATGGAAAAAGCATTGTAAAGAAAGAATTGAGGAGGCATTGTTTTGTATCACCTACGAGCTAAAGGCCCTTTTAGATGGGGTTACACAACGGTCACCACTGAAGATGAGGCCCAGGCCAATACCATGATGGATTTTGGGTTCCTAAGGCTTAAGGCCGGTGAGGTTTATGAGGAAAAGAGCCCCAAGGAAACCGCATTCTTGCTGATGAGTGGCTCTGTAACGCTTAGTCTCAATGGCAAGAAACACAAGGCTAACCGGCAGTCTTTGTTCCATGAGGATCCTAGTTGCCTACATCTACCTCCCAATGTGGCCCTAAAGATTACAGCCCATAGTGACACAGAGCTAAATATCACCCGTACCAGTGGTGACGTAGAGTTTGCCCCCAGATTCTATAGCCCTAGTGATATCCGCAGTGAAGAACGGGGCAAGGGAACCATGCAGGAAACCTCCACCAGGATAGTTAGGACTGTCTTTGATAAATCCAATGCTCCATACTCTAACTTAGTCGTAGGGGAAGTGGTGGACTTTCCCGGGAAATGGTCGAGCTACCCGCCTCACCACCATCCCCAGCCGGAGATCTATCACTATCGATTCTTGCCCGAAAATGGATTTGGAGTTGGCATAATTGGTGATGAAGCCTATGTTCTGACAGACCATGACTCAGTCAAGATTCTAGATAGCCGAATCCACCCCCAAGTTACAGCTCCAGGCTATGCTATGTATTATATCTGGGTAATCCGTCATCTAGATGGCAACCCCTATGGTGTACCCACTTTTGTTCCAGAACACAAGTGGGTGATGGAAGAAGGAGCATCGATGTTTCCGGAAAGGAGCGAAGCAGATGAGTAAGACCATCAGGTTGACCATGGCCCAGGCCCTGCTTAGATTCTTGGATGCCCAATATGTTGAGCTTGATGGTGTAGAGCATAAGTTTGTTCATGGTGTCTATGGTATTTTCGGTCATGGTAATCTCTTGGGCATAGGTGAAGCTTTAGAAAACACCAAGGATCTCTCCCTCAAGTACTACCAAGCCCATAATGAGCAAGGGGCGGTACATGCGGCGACAGCCTTCGCCAAACAGAAAAACCGACTGGGGATCATGGCTTGCATAAGCTCCATTGGGCCTGGAGCTCTTAACATGGTAACCGGTGCCGCCACTGCTACAGTCAACCGGATTCCAGTTCTCTTACTGCCAGGCGATACTTTTGCTGATCGCCAGCCTGACCCAGTACTGCAGCAGATGGAGATGCCCTATGACTATACTATTACCGCCAATGATTCCTTTAAAGCAGTAAGTCGCTACTGGGATAGGATCCAGCGACCTGAGCAGCTGATGACCGCAGCCCTAAATGCTATGCGTGTACTAACCTCGCCGGCAGATACTGGAGCAGTGACCTTAGCACTACCCCAAGATGTGCAAGCTGAGGCATATGACTACCCAATAGATTTCTTTGCCAAGCGGGTATGGCATATCGACCGGCTCCCTGTTTCAGAAGGCAGCCTTAAGCGGGCAATACAGCTAATTAAGGGCAAAAAGCATCCCCTAATCATTGCCGGAGGTGGTGTCCATTATTCTCTAGCGGGAGAAGAACTGAAGCAGTTTGCCGAGGCCTTCAATATCCCCATCACAGTGACACAAGCCGGTAAGAGTATTCTCACCTGGGAACACCCACTGAATATGGGTGGGGTGGGAACCACCGGTACTCTGGCCGCCAACTTGCTAGCCAAAGAAGCAGATTTGATTATTGCGGTTGGTACACGGTTAACGGACTTTTCCACTGCCTCGAAGACGGCTTTCCAAAACCCCGATGTAGAAGTTCTAAGCGTAAATGTCTGTGCCTTTGATGGTTTGAAGATGTCAGCTACTTTCTTGCCGGCCGATGCCAAGTTAGGCCTGGTGGCGCTGAATGAGGCCCTAGAGGAGATAGGATACAAGACCGCATATGACACAGCATATCTAGCCCGACTAAAGGCAGAGTGGAACCAAGAAGTCGATGGCCTTTATTCCCTGGAATCCGCAGAAGGGATCGTGCAGACTACAGCTTTAGGAGTAGTCAATGACTTTCTGACTGAGAATGACATTATCGTGGCGGCATCTGGTGGCTTACCCGGTGATCTGCATCGTCTCTGGAGATCTAAGGGTATCAAGACGTATCACATGGAATATGGCTTTTCCTGTATGGG
>JAAYSL010000007.1 GCA_012518315.1 Bacillota bacterium
GACTATTCTAAGCACCCATATTCACCATAGGGCCACCCTTTGCGCCTAGGACGCTACTTCCATACATATGGCGGACTAATCAGACTTGATACTAGAGGATGTTACCTATAGTATCGGTTAGGCATCACTGGCTACCGCCAAAACGGGGCCTGGCTTGTCGCCATTGACCATTGCCTGTGATACCCCTTCATCCCAAGCGGTATCTAAGTGGGGATGAGCATCCAAAACCTCCCGGAGAAACTGTCCAGTATAGGAGGCAGGATTGGCCGCTATCTCCTCCGGTGTTCCACAGGCAATTACCTGGCCTCCCCGGTCTCCCCCCTCTGGGCCTAAGTCGATGAGATAATCCGCTGTCTTAATCACATCTAGATTGTGCTCTATCACAACTACCGTATCGCCGGCTTCTACCAATCGATGTAGCACAGCTAGTAGCTTTCTAATATCATCGACATGTAGACCTGTAGTGGGCTCATCCAGAATATACAGCGTCTTGCCATTGCTACGGCGACTTAACTCTGTGGCCAGTTTCACCCGCTGTGCTTCACCACCAGATAGTTGTGGTGCCGGCTGTCCCAGCTCCATGTATCCTAATCCTACATCATAGAGAGTCTCAAGTTTCCGCCGGATCCGAGGGATGTTCTTGAAAAAATCCAAAGCCTCTTCCACCCGCATGGACAAAACATCAGCTATGTTTTTGCCCTTGTATTTGATTTCAAGTGTCTCACGGTTATAGCGCTTGCCCTTACAAACCTCACAGGGCACATAGACATCGGGCAGGAAGTGCATCTCGATCTTAATGATTCCATCACCACGGCAGGCTTCACAGCGACCCCCTTTGACATTAAAACTAAACCTACCAGGTTTGTATCCCCGGGCCCGGGCTTCAGGGGCCTGGGAGAATATGTCCCTGATACCATCAAAGGCACCAGTATAGGTGGCCGGATTGGAGCGGGGTGTGCGACCAATGGGTGATTGATCAATATTAATGACTTTTTCTAGGTTGTCAACTCCCAAGATGTCAGCATGTAGACCCGGTCTTGCGGTAGATCTGTGCAAGCGGGAGGCTAGCCCTTTATACAAAATCTCGTTAATCAAGGTGCTCTTGCCAGAACCTGATACCCCCGTCACCCCGATAAACACACCCAAGGGAAACTGGACATCAATGCTTTTTAGATTATGCTCTTTTGCCCCTAAGACCTCAACGTATTTGCCATTGCACTGCCGCCTCTTACCGGGAATGGGAATGTATTTCTTGCCAGATAGATACTGGCCGGTGATGGACTTTGGACAGTTCATAATATCGTGGAGTGTTCCGGCTGCCACCACTTCGCCTCCATGTGCACCGGCACCAGGCCCGATGTCTACAATATAATCGGCTACCCGTACCGTCTCTTCATCATGTTCCACCACGATAACGGTATTCCCCAAATCCCGCAATCCTTCTAGGGTTCTTAGTAGCCGCCGGTTATCCCGCTGATGCAACCCAATACTAGGTTCATCGAGAATATACAAAACACCCATTAGGCTAGACCCAATTTGAGTGGCTAGTCGGATCCGCTGAGCCTCACCTCCAGACAAGGTACCCGCCGCCCGGCCTAGAGTCAAATAATCTAAACCCACATTGGCTAGAAAACCTAAACGGGCCCGAATCTCTTTGAGAACCTGATGGGCAATCAACTGCTCCCTGTCACTAAGCTGAAGGTCAGTGAAAAACTCCAGGGCATCCCGCACCGGTAAAGCAGTGACCTCATGGATATTCCTGCCATCTATCGTGATGGCTAAACTCTCCGGCCGAAGCCTGGCACCATGGCAATCTTGGCAAGGAATATAGCTCATGAATTGCTCAACCTCGCCCCGGATATAATCCGAGGTGGTTTCCCGCAGGCGCCGGTTTAAACTGGGAATCACTCCCTCAAATTCCACACTAAAGTTACGGGTACGCCCAGCTTGATTTGTGTATGGAAAACTGACCTTTCGATCACGTAACCCCCAGAGCAGAATGTTTTTATGCTTTTTACTGAGCTCGCCGATGGGCTTGTCTGGATCAATCCCACATTCAGTGCAAACCGCATCCAGAATACCGGCAATCCATTTACTGCTGGAATTGGCCCAAGGAATGATCCCCCCATCGGAAATACTGCGGCTTGCATCTAGTACCAGTTCGGGAGTAATCTCCATTCTAGTACCAAGACCATCACAAGTGGGACAGGCACCAAAGGGACTATTAAATGAAAACATCCTAGGGCTGAGCTCATCAAAGCTAATGCCACATTCCACGCAAGCAAACCGTTCACTAAGGAGCATTTCTTCCCCATTAAGGGTATCAATCAGAACGGTTCCCTCTGCCCGTTCCAAGGCCGTCTCAATGGAATCGGCCAGCCGATTTTCCACACCGGGACGCAGGATGATGCGGTCAACCACCACTTCGATATTGTGTTTCTTGTTCTTGTCGAGCTCAATGGTCTCTGTGACCTCCCTGAGCTCGCCATCGACCCGCACCCTGACAAAACCATCTTTGCGGATGTCTTCAAAGAGTTTCTTGTATTCGCCTTTTCTACCACGCACCATTGGTGCCAGCACCTGTAGGCGAGTGCCCTCGGGCAGAGCAATAATCAGATCCACCATCTGCTCCACTGTCTGCTGGGTGATTGCCCGTCCACAGTTTGGGCAATGGGGATGGCCTACCCGAGCAAACAGCAACCGGAGATAGTCATAGATCTCTGTTACAGTACCCACCGTTGACCGAGGGTTCTTACTGGTAGTCCTCTGGTCGATGGAGATAGCTGGAGACAGGCCTTCAATGAAATCTACGTCTGGCTTATCCATTTGTCCGAGAAACTGGCGGGCATAGGCGGAGAGAGATTCTACATACCGCCTTTGCCCTTCAGCATAGATAGTATCAAAGGCTAGAGAGGACTTGCCAGAACCACTTAGCCCAGTGAAAACCACCAATCTATCCCTGGGGATAGTTACATTTATATTCTTAAGGTTGTGTTGCCTTGCACCTTGAACAACTATATGCTCCCTACTCAAAGGGGTGACCCTCCTTACAACTTACCTGATGTCACCGGGGTACTAGCCAGCAAACCCGACTAGCTCCTGGCGTAAAGCAGCAATCTCATCTCGAAGCTCAGCCGCCCGCTCAAACTCTAGTTTTTCAGCGGCCCGGTACATTTCTTCCTCGAGATTGCCTATATGGGCTGCTAGTTTCTCCGGTGTCAGCGTAGCTGCCACCGCTTTGGTCTTGGCAGTCTTGTACTCAGCCTCTGTCTCAGCTGCTCCCACTGCCTGGGACAAATCCTGCACTGCTTTGCGAATAGTAGTGGGAGTGATTCCATGTTTTTCGTTATAGGCGATCTGGATCTCTCGTCGACGATTAGTCTCATCAATAGCTCGCCGCATGGAATCAGTAATCTTATCGGCATACATGATTACCTTACCATTCACATTCCGAGCAGCCCGGCCGATGGTCTGAATTAGCGATGTTTCAGAACGCAAAAACCCTTCTTTATCGGCATCCAAAATCGCGACCAAGGAAACCTCAGGTAAGTCCAGACCTTCCCGCAATAGATTAATCCCTACTAGGACATCGAATTCCCCTAAACGTAAGCCCCGGAGGATCTCTATTCTCTCCAGAGTCTCTATTTTGGAGTGCAGGTATTTGACCTTTAGTCCCATATCGATGAGATAGTCAGTTAAATCCTCCGACATCTTGATAGTCAGCGTCGTCACCAATACCCGCTCACCTCGGGATACTACTTCCCGAATCTCGGCGATTAGATCATCTACCTGGCCCTTCACCGGGCGCACCACTACTTCTGGATCGACAAGGCCTGTGGGGCGAATAATTTGTTCCACGATTTGGCTACTCTGCCGCCGCTCATATTGGGCAGGAGTTGCCGATAGATAGATCACCTGATTGATTCGCTCCTCAAACTCATCAAAACGCAAAGGACGGTTATCTAAGGCCGAGGGTAGCCGAAATCCATGCTCTACCAGGGTCCCTTTCCGTGATCGGTCACCGGCATACATGGCACCGATCTGAGGAATCGTCATGTGGGACTCATCAATCACCACAAGATAGTCATTAGGAAAATAATCCAGAAGTGTGGTAGGTGACTCCCCAGGGCCCCGACCGGCCAAGTGCCTGGAGTAGTTCTCCACCCCTTGGCAATAGCCGACCTCCTGTAGCATTTCCAGATCATAGCGGGTTCTCTGTTCAAGCCTTTGGGCTTCCAAGAGTTTTCCCTTGGAACGAAGATAAGCTAAATGCTCAGTCAATTCCTCTTCAATAGAGCCGATCGCCCGCTTCATCTTCTCTTCAGAGGTAACAAAGTGATTGGCCGGATATACAGTAATGGAATCCAGTTCTCCCAAGATCTCACCGGTGATAGGATCAAGTTCCATAATCCGATCAACCTCATCCCCAAAAAGCTCGATTCGTATCACATTTTCATTATAGACGGGGATGATCTCAATTACATCTCCTCTCACCCGAAAGGTTCCCCGGGTAAAGCCGACATCATTGCGGTGGTATTGGATACCTACTAGCCGCCTGAGAATCTTGTCTCGATCTCGAAAATCCCCATGCTGCAATGACAGGGTCATACCCACATAGTCTTCCGGTGATCCTAGGCCGTATATACAAGACACACTAGCGACAATGATCACATCTCGCCTCTCAAAAAGGGCACTGGTAGCAGCATGTCTCAGCCGATCGATCTCATCATTGATTGAGGCATCTTTCTCTATATAGGTATCTGTCTGGGGTACATAAGCCTCTGGCTGGTAGTAATCATAATAGCTAACAAAATAGTGAACGGCATTGTGAGGGAAAAACTGGCGAAATTCACTGCACAGCTGAGCAGCAAGTGTCTTATTATGCGCGATGACTAAGGTAGGCTTTTGCACCCTAGCGACCACCTGGGCCAAAGTGAAAGTCTTACCTGTACCGGTAGCCCCCAAAAGCGTCTGAGCTCGCATACCCGCCTGCAAACCCTCTACTAAGGCCTCTATAGCTTGAGGCTGATCGCCAGCCGGGGCAAAACTTGACACAACTTGAAAGGGCCCATTCTCCACCATTTTATCTGCACTCCCCAAGGATTAACCTACATTCTGTCTTCAGTCAACAATATATTATACCACACACTCAGATTCACTATTGTGGGGAACCGAGAGGGACAAGATACGAACATATATTCTTTCCCTGAATAATGGTGGAATCCTGCTCATTCATGAAAAAAAGGTGGCAATTAAGGGATAGCTACTACCTGTGAGGCCGGCACGATAACAATCCCTTCCTCATGGAAACGGGGGATCATCTCCACCAAGGCTTGATAGGTCTGGGGTCGTACATGACCAATGCCTAGTGCTTGTCCATCTTGTTTGGCCAATCTAATCAGACGCTCTACTTGTTTTTTCACCCTGTCTACATCATCATAGTGATCCAAAAACACCTGGTTAGTGGCTGTGGGTATACCCATTTCTCCAGCTAACCGACCAGCTACTGATGTTGGTGCTGTCCAGCTATCTACGAAATACAAGCCATGATCCTTGATCACTTCCAAGACTACCCGGGCCACTCTGGCATCCGAAGTGGCTTTGGAGCCCATATGGTTATTCACACCCGCAACTTGACCGATTGCTCCTAGGGCGGCCTCTACCCGACGGTGGATCTCCTCATCGGAAAGATCAGTGGTGATACACTCTCTGTCTAGCTCAATCCCGGGGTTTTTGGGCTCCATGGGCAGGTGCAAAATCACTTCATGACCCCGCTGGCGTAGTAAGGTTAGCTGTTCCTGGGTCTTGGCCCTGTAGGGAAGCACAGCCGCGGTAAAGGGAAGATCCAGACTAAGAAAGTTCTTCGCCATGGCCCAATCATAACCCCAGTCATCAATAACCAAGGCGATCCGGGGCAAGAAACGAATCATCAAACCATATCCTGGCAAGAGCATCTCGTCCTGGGCATACA
>JAAYSL010000008.1 GCA_012518315.1 Bacillota bacterium
CATGTTTCCAACCCTCATAGGGAGACTAGTAACGGCGCTACATCGACACGGTGGCGTTGGCTATCGAATGTTTCCAACCCTCATAGGGAGACTAGTAACAATCTGTCTATGTGATGAGGACAATGGGCTTCGATGGTTTCCAACCCTCATAGGGAGACTAGTAACAGAGGTTATCAGTGACCCCAACTCCCCGAGTGACTGTTTCCAACCCTCATAGGGAGACTAGTAACCCGTTTTAGCTGGGGTTTATCATATTGGTCTGTGTACCAATCGCAATCGTCATTTCGCTCATTTTTACTGTAACCCCCTACTAGTGCCCTTTATCGCAATTTTGCTGACGTCGTCGATCTCCCGGGTTTTCGGCTCTATTGGAGATCGACGACAATCGAACAGCAATTCATGTTATTCTTCTTATTCTTCGAGGCCCTCTGCCAATAATCCTTCTGGAACATTAGGAGCACTCTGATAAGGCCTCGTCGATCTAAAGCGTCTTCTGTTGCAGTTTCCTCCTGCAAAAAATTGCCCAACCTCAGGCTGACTACCGTAAAAGATGGCAGCAATATCATTAAGCATCATGCCATTTATTCAGCCATCTAACGCCTTGCATCCCCTACCCCCTAGCCCTACTCCCTCCAAAACGCCAGGACTAGCAGAACTAGGATAGTGTAGATTTCCTGCCTGCCTAGCATCATTGCCAAGGAGAGCAAAACTTTAGTCAAGTTCGTGAGCGCGGCATATACCTTGGCTTGGCCCACCATGCCAAAACCTGGATCGGCATACCTAGTGAGACGGTTACCGCCGAAGTGCTACTTGTAAGATCCATCCCTTAAGTAAGAAGCACAAAAGACATCGTGACGAAAACAACTAGATATATCGCGAAGTATCTTCTCCGAGCTGACTATATCACCCACACGTGTATGCATAAAATTTCACTTGCATTGCATAACTTTCCAGTGTATAATCTTGCACATAACCCAATTTAATACTTGAAGGGAGTCGTGTTGAAATGATCAAGAAGATGAAGGTGGCTCTACTCATACTTACCCTGCTCGTGTCAGTTCCTACGGTTTACGCCTCAGCACTTGATATTGCTACAGTCAAAACCAGTGCACTTGAGTTTGCAGAGGCAAATGCGAAGCTCACAGAGGATATCGCCGCATCACTGTGGGAATATGCAGAAGTAGGCCTAGATGAGTACAAGTCGTACGTAAAGGTCCGCGATGTGCTGGCTGATGCTGGTTTCGCCATTACCCAATCGGCAGCTGATATCCCCACTGCCCTTGTAGCCACATGGGGATCCGGTGACCCGGTGCTTGGCATCTACGAAGATATTGATGCCCTGCCAGGGATAGGTCACGGATGTGGTCACAACCTCAATACTGCAGCAGGTGTCGTAGCAGCTATATCAATCAAGCAAGCTATGGAGCTCCACTCGGTTCCTGGCACCATCAAGGTCTTCATCAATCCCGCTGAAGAGATCTGGGATGTTGCCCCATTGATTGCTGCAGCCGGTTTCTATGACGATGTAGATGTGCTAATCAGTACCCATGCCGATTCTGAGAATACGTCAGAGTTTGGCAGCACCATGGCCATGGATCACGTGGAATACAAATTCAAGGGCAAGCCGGCCCATGCCTCAGCTGCACCGGAACAAGGGGCCAGCGCTCTTGATGCTGTCGAACTCATGAACATCGCCGTGAACTTCCTAAGAGAGCATTTGATCCAGGAGATGCGAATCCACTATGTGATTACTGATGGTGGAGCAGCCCCCAATATCGTGCCAGCCACCGCTGCTAGCCGCTACTTCATCAGGGGTCCTAAGTATCCCGATGTGGCATATGCCCGAAAGCGCATCGATGATTGCGCCAAGGCTGCCGCGCTAGCCACTGGTACTGAGCTAGAAATCGGTTTTAGCTCAGGGATCTATAACAAAGTACCTAACCAAACCTTAGCCTTTATGGCAATTGAAGCCATCAAACAAGCAGGTGCTACAGAGTTTAGTGCTGAAGATCTAGCAACCATGGAGGCTTTAGGAATTAAAGGCCAGCCAACCGATGAGATAAAGCAGCCAACTGGTGGCCAAAGCTTTGGATCAAACCCCATTGGCGATGTGACCTGGAAAACACCCAACACCACTGTCAACATGGCTACTTGGGTACCGGGAACGCCAGGACATTCGGTGGAGTCTGCCCTACAGTCTGGGTCAGTTTACGGCATCAAAGGTGCTGTGACTGCCTCCAAAGTACTATCTCTACTCGGCCTGGAAATGCTGATGAATCCAGAGTCTTTGGCAGAAGTGAAAGCTGAATTTGAAAATAGGATGAAAGGGATGCCCGAGTACGAAGGCAAGGCCATGATCCCGGCCCTAGCGTACCCCGAAGCACCGGGAGTACTAGTCACCGCACCTGGCAGTGTAAGACTCATCACCCAGGCTACTGCCTTCACTGAAGCTGAAGGTGATCAGATCATCATAGCCACTGAAGCCGGTGACGAACTAGGCAAATACAATATAGGTGCTGTCATCCCCGCCGAGATAGAATTCTCCTTAGCTGATGCAGTTTTGCCAGGTCAGCGGCTCAAGGTTACCCACATCGCCGCCAATGGCGATACTTGGTTCTACGGTTATGTGCATGCCAAATAGGGTAGAAGACTCAACGCCAAGAAATGGCTAATTAAGTGTCTAAGGGCGCTCCATCCCACAGCAATCCATATGTGGGATGGAGCGCCTGCCTCTACAAAACCCTTGATAAGCCTCCCCTGATACCGCCAAAACGGCGTGACTAGCATTACGAGGATAGTGTAGATTCCCAGCCTACCTCAAAACGCAATCTCCACCATCTGATGCCCATGAAGTCTCGGCAATACAAAGCTTAGCCTTCCGTCCTTTCGCTCAAAGGGCACTGCCTCAAGCTCAGGCACACAGGTAACCGCCTTAACCGGCTGGCCAACTCTTACCGATACCTCAAGATCATATAGTGGAATCACATCCTCGATAATATCAATCTCCTGGCTGCGCCTCTCGGGTATGTAATGTAAGAGATGCACTATCCAGCGATTCTCCCCCACCTGTTCATTGATAGTAGCCAAAATGGTAGAAGGTCCATCGTGCCGTAACAACGGTTCACCTAGCAAAAGCTCAACGGCATTTAGCATGAGCCGCTTACACCAGTATGGTGCATTCTTGTTGTACAATGTAAAGATGGGATGGGCGAAATAGACCGTGTTGCCCTTTCGCACTATAGCTGGTTGGGTCACCTTACCAGATGAAGGTGTTTGCCTGTGAGAGCAAAAATGCTCCCAAGTTCGGTCAAAGAAACTCGCCACCACATCGGCGAGGACCGTAGTATTAGGCTTTGCCTCAATCTCCACTGCCTTAATATACATTGCATGCTCTGTCGGTGAAAGCCCTTTCCCCACAGTCTCCCCGGGCAGTATGTAATCAACATACTGCAGTCGTTCGCCCACATCTCTTCCTCCGGCTGGCAAACCATCCTTTGCCATAACGAGATTATCCTTAAGCCGTACACCTAGGCTATCTAAAGCAAAGGCGGTGCCATCTAGGTTAAGACCAGATAGACCTGTCGCGATGAGTAGGCCTCCATCTGCCACATATCTATCTAGCTTAGACGCCAACTCAGGCCCAAGCCTAATCCCATCTGGCAAGATGAGTAGCTTATACCCTTCTAGGCTACTTCTACTATCGAGAATATCAAACTGGTGGGCTGCCTCCTGCAGCATCTGCACAGCCCCGGCAGTAGCTACTGGCACCCGTTCACCGGTAAACTCCTCAGTAGTAAAAACTCCAA
>JAAYSL010000066.1 GCA_012518315.1 Bacillota bacterium
CTGCATCCATCCCCGGATGTAGTGCAATATTGAGCCCACAAGCTACTACCCAGGCCGCGTCGGCCATCAAGACATCAATTTCCTTGGGGGTGACAACCATAGTCCCCATGTAGGGTTGTAGTAGCTGATGGAGTACTCGGCGCTTGGTAGCTTCATCGATGGCAGATCCACCATCTATCGCCAATCGACGTCCTAGTCGGTTCATCTTGCTACTAGCAGCGGCATCGACAAAGGAACTATCACCGGCCATTTCCATGGAAACCCCCGGATCACCGTCTACTCGAATGTAAGCGGGATCAAGCAATGACGAATGAAAATCAGGGGAAGGAGAAGCATCCTGCCGGGGTACAGACTCAGTCCGGGCAGGAGCGGTAGAGGCCTTGTGATCACCGGCCTGGGAAATCATCTCCATACCATCCGATACCAAAGTCACAGCATGGATCACGGTAGGGACTCCAATCGCGACCACTGGCACCCCCATGGTCTCGGGTGTGATCCCGAGCCGCATGTTGCCGATCCCAGATCCGGGATGGATGCCTGTATCGGCAATCTGGATAGTGGTACACAACCGTTCAGTACTGCGGGATGCGAGGGCGTCAATGCAAATGATCAGCTTGGGTTTGACCTTTTGAGCTACCCCTTGAATAGTCTCGCCAGTCTCTATACCGGTAATCCCAAGTACCCCCGGAGCTAAGGCCGAAACCGGCCTGAGGCCTCCCCGCATCTCCGGTGGGGCTAAGCTAAACAAGTGCCTTGTGACCAGGAGTTTATCGATCACTCTAGGGCCTAGGGCATCGGGTGTAGCATTCCAATTGCCCAAGCCTACTACCAAGACATGATCCTCTTCATCTAAAGTATTCAAAAACGTCTCTGCTTCATTGGCAATCAGTTCACTAATCTCTAGCTGAACCTCCCGATTGTGCTGACGTAAGGCCTGTGCTTCTATGGTCACATAGTTGCCTTTCACTTTACCAATGGCCCGGGCACCGGCATCAGTCTCCACCCTAGTGCGGTTGATCTTAGCATTCTCTGTTACTTCATTTTGCACAACTACACCGGGTATCTCTGGTGGACCCTCCCTTTCGACAATCACTTCTGTAGCTTCCATAGCCAAATCAGTCCGGACATGGTATCTTTCGAAGAAATCATCATCACACCGAGCCACCGGATTGTTTTCACCGAGGAATCTTTGATATTCGTGGTGCAACTCATAGCCCCCTTTTGAGCATCTCGGATCATGATATACCTCGATGTTAGCCTAACCGAGAGATGGACAAACCATGTACTTGCATATAACCTTAGGTTTGGTAGTCAGTCTGTTCCTCCAGGAAAATGCAAACAATGTCAAAGGATCTAATTGCATTCCCACACAGGGCATGATAAACTAAGTAGGACTTGTTGGAACGGGGGTGAACTATATTGGCGAATATCCTATCTGCCAAGAAAAGAATCAAGCTAACACAGAAGCAGACCGCGCGGAATCGGGCGATTCGCTCAGCCTATCGGACTGCCATCAAGCGATATGAGCAGGCCTTGGCAGCAAATGATATCGAAAAGGCCCAGGAGTTGCTGCAGGTAGCCATCTCCAGAATCGATTGGGCAGCATCGAAAGGTGTTATCCACTCAAACGAGGCCGCTCGCCGCAAATCCCGCCTTACCAAACGGCTAAACCAAGCATCATAACCATGTGGTTTGGCTGCTATACATGTAACCCCCCTATGTGGGGGTTTTTCATTTCGGATTACTTGTCAATGGGGTAACACTGTAGTCAAGCGGGCAACAAGCAGCTCCAGGGCTCTATCTGGTGGGTGAAGACCGCTTTTAATCTCGCCATCTGCTTGAAAGGTAGCAATTAATGCTCCTCTTACACCACTAGGCCCGAGCTTCTCACCTTGTATCAAAGCCCGTTGCACGGCAAAACCTGGCACTCCTAGCTCTTTCGCTACATCTGGTTGACGCATACCAGCTCGACTAGCTTCCAGAGCAAAGGCGATAATTCTTAGCTGCCGAGCAATCATGGCCAAGATAGAAAGGGGCTCACGGCCACTAGCCAAGAGCTCCTCTAGTAACTCTACGGATAATCGCTGGTTGCCTTCCGCCACCGCGTCAGTGAAACGAAAGATGGCATTATCTGCTACTTCTTGCCCGGTGATGGCAAGCTTGTCGATTTCCTCTTCAGTGACCTGGGGACGGGACTCATCCTTATACGTAGCCAATTTGCTGAGCTCAGAGTCTAGCCGCCACAAAGAGAGGCCTAGCCGATCCACCAATTGCCTGGCTATCTTGGGACCTAGTTGCAGACCTAGCTCTGCTCCTCTTCTGGTCACCCAGGCGATAGCACTAGAGGCATCTAGCCGAGTGCATTCTACTACCTTTCCGTGGCTATTGATGGTACGATAACATTTGGTTCTTTTATCAATAGTGTCGGCCACCAGGATGAGGTGGGCGTAATCTGGCATCCCCTCCAGCAAAGGCATTAGGTTTTCTGTTTCCGCCGCAGTCCAGCGGTGAAAATCCCGCACCACCGCCACACGCCTGGCTCCAAATACCGGTAGAGTACAAAGAAAGGTTACTACCTCATCAGGGCTGGTCTCTTTACTCTCAAATTCTGCCAAGTTCCAGCTGCCCTCTTCTCCAGGTAGCAAAGCCTTGACCAGGGCTTCTATACCTTGGGCAATCAGGAAATCCTCATCACCTAAGAATAAGTAGACTGATGCTAAGTTGCCACTTTTGATATTTGAAACTAGATCCTGATATGTGTAACCTGTTGTTCTTGCTTTCGCCACCATATACACCCCAGCTTCGGTCAATGGTTGTAGAGTTACCTTCGAGTAAACCGAGCTAAACCCTGCCAAGCATGTACCTGATTGTGCTCTCCCATCCCTGGATAGTCGGCCAGTTTCCTATCCGCCAAAATGGCTGGCTATTATACGGTTCAATTCTCAGGTACCTACCGCAGATCATTACCCTAATACTTCCCACAAGATCAGTTCGCCAGGGCAGCTTTCCCGTCACTAGTTCCAGTGCATAGAGGAACTCAGGTACCGGGTGACCAAAAGGATTGCCTCCCACCGATATGACTGTCTCCTGGGGAGATGCGGCACCAAGAAAGGAATACACTAAAGCCTCCCTGGAACCATGATGGGGTATTTTGAGCAAATCCGCTGTAATACCAAATCTGTCATGGAGACTAGCTTCTTGACCGGTTCGGAAAACCTTTGGCCCGCCAGATGCTCGGCCTCCCAGAGGCCCTTTGGATGTCTTACTGTGTTTCTTACCTAGTTCACTTTGCACTTGTTCTGGTCTGTCATCTAGGTTTTCAAGAGATAGATGCTTTCTAACAAGCTCCATCTGTGCCACTTTGTCAATATCCCCTGTAAAGAGAAGGGAGTAGTATGGTGTCCTTAGTTTGATGACAACAGAGTTGTTGTTTTGATCGATAATCTGATCATGACAAAGCTCGTTCCCACCGGCATCCCTACTTGGATGCAGCACTGTCAACTCCAGTTTGGGCGAAAGGGATATATAATGGCCACGTTTCAATACCTCTCGCCTAGTCACCCTATCCATGGCTAGCTCCTCCAGTAACCTTCTGTACTGGATGCTGGCGAACCCAGCATCTAACCGGCCATTATCACCGAGCAAATCTACCGGCAGCTCTCTAAGGACCGCCGCTAAACCTTGAGTATGATCATTGTGGAAATGAGTTGCCACCACAAGATCAAGCTTCCGCACCCCCCGGTGTCTCAAGAAAGACAAGACAATATCTTTGCCTATATCATACGAGCTCCCCGCACGAGATGGTGGCAGGCCTCCTCCATCGATCAGTATGTTTCTGCCTGAGGGAGTAGCGATGAAAATCGCATCACCTTGTCCTACATCCAAGAAGGTGATCTCCAAGGGGCGCCATAAGGGAGCTACCAATGGGAAGTAAACCACAAACAGTGTTAGAATAAGCCCCCACCAAAGCCAGGTTCTTGTTCTCCGCCTCCCGGCTCCGCCTCTGGCGATACCGAGCCATGTAGAGAGAGTCCTCCTCACTACATATTGCATGATGTAGCTGACGGCTATGTAGTACACAACCCACCTTACTACTTGTCCGGATGCAAGATAAATGCGGGCCCAACTCCAAGTAGCCCCCCAGGCAGTCAACTCATCTAGCACCACCAGCATAGCTCCAAGGAAAGGAGCCAAATGACTCGGCGAGCCAACAATCAGACCCAGGAGGCTGCTGAGTAACCCCAAAGGTACAATCACTCCGGCTAGAGGCACAGTGATTAGCCCAAGAATGGGGCCAATCCAAGAAACCTCATGGAAATAATAGGCAAGAAGAGGCAAAATGGCAAGCTGAGCACTGATGGAGATAATCATAAGATCCAGGATCCTTGCGACCAACCGATGCCGTAGAGTATTACCCCTAATCCTAGAAGAAAGCCAACCTTGCAGTACCGGGGCCAAAGCAAGAATTCCCAGCAGTGCGCCATAGGATAGCTGGAAACTCACATCAAAAAGCAAGCTTGGGTTAACGAAAAGCTGGATTAATGCCGCCCACCCTGTAGCTACCAAGGGGTCGTGGCCCCTACCACAGGCAAGGGCCATAAAATACAAGCTTAACGTAATAGCCGCTCGAACCACCGGTGGGTTACCTCCGGCAATCAGGGCATATAACCAAGCGACCAGGATTGTAAGCACATACTTAAAGAGCTCCCCACAAGGCAAGGGCCGGATAAGTAACCAGACACCACCTACAACAAAACCGATATGTAAACCTGAAACAGACAGCAAATGAGCTTGTCCCGTGCCGCGAAACGCATCTTGCACCTCCGCATCCAGCAGATTGCGCTCCCCCAAAACCATGGCACCGAAAAGGCCATGGTATCGAGCTGGTAAATGCCCTTCCCAGCTGGCAACTAAGCGGTGGCGGAAAAGCTGTGCTTGGCGACGTAGCCAAAGCCAACCATAAGGATCTTGATGGGCTATTGCGGGACTATCGCCTTCCATATTCCATAGTAATGGTTGTTCATCTCCTGTACCCCCAATTTTTCTAATACCACTAGCTTCTTCAATATAGGCGGTAAGGCTAATACCACGCCGATAAAGGTGATGGCAATAGTCAAACTGACCGGGGTTAGTTGCCCGTCTGGGTCGGCGAAACTGCCCTGTCACAACCACCTGATCCCCAATCATCAACTCTTCGTCATTGGTTTCTCCGGGCAACGCAACCTGGGTAATCAGTACACGACCCTTTTTGGGCCAGGTCTCCTCCTCAAGCAGGATGCCCTGCAGACTAACCACTAGACTACGTTGGAAAGGGGTTTTATATGATATGTCTATGATCTGACCTAGGGCAGTAATCGGTTCACTTGCATCAGCCAAATGGCCTAGGCTAGTCTCCATGCTCCACCAATAAACACTGAAACTAGCCGCCCCGATCAGCATCACTAATACCATAAGATGAGTTCTACCGATTCTCCTATCTCCCGCAAAAAGCCTAACAGCGGAGATCCCCCACCAGCAAGAAGCCAATAGCCAGGTCAAATAAGGGGGTAGAGCAAGTTCCCGGGCTAAGATAATCCCCAGGGCCAACCAAAGAACAGCTCTTACAGCCAGCGAGGCCCCAAACCACATGCTCATGGCCATGGTCAACCAACTAGATAATGCCCGCCCAATCTGCCGGGTTTTCCCCTTCAGCTGCTCCCGACCGATGAGCAATATCTGCCAATTTCCTACCCGCCAATACCTACTGGTCTTTAGGTGTCGCAACATCTTTAACAGTCACTAGAGGACGCAATCTAGCTAGGGTTTTTGCGCCGATTCCTTTGACTTCCATCAGCTGCTCGACATCAATAAAGGGGCCCTGGTTTTGCCGGTACTCCAATATGCGGCTGGCCAAGACAGGCCCAATCCCCGGTAAGGTCATAAGTTCTTCGCTGGAGGCTGTGTTGATATTAACCTTGTGGCTTTGTGTATTGGGCTGAACCTTGTCACGGGGTTCTGGCGCCCCCACTTCTTTCGCACTTTGACTACTCGATGAGCCGTCTTTGGTTACTTGCTCACCCTCCCTTACTTCCTCTATAGAACCTAGAGGATCAGGCTGGATAGAAGAATCAGGCAAACTAGCCTGACCTACCCTTTTGGATACATGACCTTCATCTCTATCATTATCCTCTGCTGCCCAAAGCACCGGCTCCACCTCCAGCATTAGCTCGTCTTGATGACACCAGAGTCGAAAGCCACTACCTGCCAAGATTAGGCATGCGATTACCAAAAAGACCATCTGTTCTGTTCTGCTAATCTTGCCTGCCTGCACGGTCATATCTCCCTTCACTTTCTCTGTGCATTATCAAGTATGGTTTAACTTCTGGCCGCCGATATCTTTTTCCTGCTAAACCTACACCTTTTTCTCTACCCACTTCACGGATCAAAAAAGGAGCCATCCCCATGGACAGCTCCTACCAGGAACCGGCTATTTGCCCTCTGCAACCTCGCTCAATTACTTGACTACGATATTGACTAGTTTGCCCGGCACAACTACAGTCTTGACGATGGTCTTGTTGGCAACATACTCTTGCACCCGGGGCTGAGCCAATACCCTTTCCTTGACAGCTTCTGTTTCACTACCCGCCGGAACCACAACCCGATCCCGCACTTTGCCATTTACCTGAACCACAATAGTAATCTCTTCCGCCTTGGTTGCCGCCTCATCATATGCTGGCCACAACTGACGGTGAATGCTTTCACTGTGTCCTAAACGGTGCCATAGCTCCTCCGCGACATGGGGAGTAAAGGGAGCCAGTACCAATAGTAGCAATTCTATCGCTTCCCGCACGACACCTAGATCCTGCTTCCCTGTTGGTATATCCTTATACTGATACAGCCCATTGACTAGTTCCATAATGGCACTGATGGCAGTGTTAAAGCTATATCTGTCAAAAATGTCAGAAGTTATCTTTTTGACACTACCATGGACGATCCGCCTCAGCTCCCGCTCCCGAGGGCCAAGCTCTTCGGGCATATCTCTGGGTACGTCTTTAATCAGATCGACGTATTCCACAACTAGCCGCCAGACTCGATTAATGAACCGATAGGCACCCTCAACCCCTTCATCACTCCACTCCAAATCTCTTTCTGGTGGAGAGGCGAAAAGGATGAACAAACGGGCCGTATCAGCTCCATACTGGGCCACAATTCTATCTGGGTCAACTACATTGCCCTTGGATTTAGACATTTTCGCGCCATCTTGCAGAACCATCCCTTGGGCTAGCAAACTCTCAAAGGGTATATCAGCATCAACCATACCATAGTCCGCTAATACCATCTGAAAGAAACGGGAATACAAAAGATGCAGAATTGCATGCTCCACCCCACCGATATACTGATCCACCGGCATCCAAGCATCGGCCTTCTTCTTGGCAAAGGGACTTTCAGTGTTATGTGGATCTGTATACCGGAGGAAATACCAAGACGAATCGATGAAGGTATCCATAGTATCGGTCTCACGCCTGGCAGGCCCACCACACTTGGGACATGAGGTGCTGACAAATTCGTCACAGTCCACTAGGGGTGAGCGGCCGGTAGGCCTAAACTCCACATCTGTAGGCAGTAACACTGGCAAGTCTTCTTCCGGAACTGGTACGGTACCACACTTTTCACAATAAACGATTGGTATCGGTGTTCCCCAGTAGCGCTGACGGGAGATTAACCAGTCTCGCAAACGGTAATTTACCTTGGGGCCGCCTTGGCCGCTTTTCTTCAAATGGGCAGTAATCTTCTCTTTAGCTTCCTGGCTGGTAAGGCCTGTAAACTGCCCAGAGCCCGTCAAAACCCCGTCATCCACATAGGCTTCACCAGTTTTTGCTCCTTCGGTTACCACCTCGGGAACTATGACGGTCTTGACCAGTAGACCATATTCTTTAGCAAAGGCGAAGTCCCGGTGATCATGGGCCGGTACTCCCATCACCGCCCCAGTGCCATATCCTCCCACCACGTAATTACCGATAAGAATGGGAATCTGCTCGTTGTTCAAGGGATTAACTGCGTATCTCCCGGTGAACATCCCCTTCTTTTCCGTCTCCTCCGATGTGCGAGTGATCTCATCTTGGGAGAGTATTTCCTTGACAAAAGCTCTAATCTCAGCTTCATTCTCCTGCCCAGCAATGAGCTTTCCTACCAAGGGATGTTCTGGAGCAATTACCATGTAGGTTACACCAAAGACAGTGTCTGGCCTAGTGGTAAAGACAGGTAGCTTGTCGTCAAAACCTTCAATACCAAAGATGATCTCAGTACCGTGACTGCGACCTATCCAATTGGCCTGCATCGCTTTGACTTTCTCGGGCCAGCCTTCTAACTTATCTAGTTCATCCAGCAGGCGATCCGCGTAATCGGTGATCCTAAAGAACCATTGTTCTAGATCAGCTTTTTCCGCTGCTGTATCACAGCGTTCACAAAGACCTGCCACAACCTGCTCATTAGCTAATACCGTAGCACAGGAAGGACACCAGTTGACTGCCGCCCGCTTTCGGTAAGCCAATCCATGCTTGTATAGAAACAGGAATAGCCACTGGGTCCACTTGTAATAGGTGGGGTCACATGTGGCATACTCCCGGCTCCAATCATAGCTAAACCCAAGCTTTTTGAGCTCCTGTTTCATGTGGTCGATATTGCTCCAAGTCCATTTATGGGGATGAATGCCATGTTGGATCGCGGCGTTTTCCGCTGGTAGACCAAAAGCATCCCAGGCCATGGGGTGCAAGACATTATACCCCTGCATGCGCTTGGATCTGGCGATTACATCGCCGATGGAATAGACCCGTACATGGCCCATGTGCAAGCGTCCCGATGGATAGGGAAACATCTCTAGGCAGTAATAGCGTGGGAGGTTGTCTTTCTCTTGCTGGGCATATAGATTGGTGCTCTCCCAATGGTTCTGCCATTTCGCTTCGATTTCGTGAAAGTTGTACCTGTCGATCATAGGATCTCCTCCGTTCCTTGCTAGTCTGCTTCCCAGTTGGATGAAAAAATCCCGTCCCCTTTAGGGACGAGATCACATATTCCCGCGTTACCACCCTGGTTGATGACCCTTGCCTTACGCTCCATGGTTTGGCTTAGTTGGACATGCTAATCGCCACACGCTCTCTTGGGTTTGGCATCCTAGCCACCATGCGTTGGTTTAGCTTTGACCTCAAAACCAAGGTCTTAGGTCATCCCCTCTTAGCAAAGTAACGTTTGCCACCCGGAATCGGCTACTTACTTACTTCACCAATCCATCTCCAAGGCGAGTTTCGGTTGACTTTCGGTGTCGGCTTCCACCTAACCCGACTCTCTAGTTCCTAAAAGCCTAACCTACTATTCCTCTTCCTAGATGTTATCTATATCCTTGTATACAGCTATTATATGCAATACCAAAAGAAAGATCAATACTGCATAATCCGGCAACCCTCCACTTATACTATATCCACCATCACATAGGGAGAGAAGATCTGTGGATAAAGCCCAGCAGGATCAAAATGCGAAGTATCAACAGATGGTAAAAGAGGCAACACCAAAGCCCGAGCACCGTAAAAACATCGTCCTTGCCTTTCTGACAGGGGGCATCATCTGTACCATCGGACAAGCTGTGTTTAACCTATTTAGTAAGATCGAACCTACTCGCATGGAGACCACCGGGACAACTCAGGCAACCATGATCGCCCTAGGAGCCATTGCCACGGGATTGGGGTTCTATGATTGGTTAGCTGAGCATGGGGGTATGGGCGCTGCGATACCCATCACCGGTTTTTCCAATACTGTCACGGCCGCGGCCATGGAGTTCAAGCGGGAAGGATATATCCTGGGCATGGGAGCCAAAATGTTTGTGGTTGCAGGGCCTGTATTGGTCTATGGGATTCTTAGTAGCTTTATCATTAGTTTCTTCTGGGCAGTACTCACCGGTACTCTCCTCTAGGACAATGCTTTGGTTATGGGGGGCCTTTCATGACACAAAAACGCCAAGGTTTGCAGACCATCAGTTTTGACCAGTCTCCCCGTATCATCAGCTCCGCCACTATAGCTGGCCCGAAAGAAGCTAGCAGTAACCTCGGTTCTTATATCGACAGACTAGTAACCGATTCGATGGTCGGAGAACAGACACCTGAGAAGGCGGAACGCAAGCTGTTGTATCAGGCATGTCAGGATGCTTTGGCCAAAACCAAGCTAACAGAGAAGGATATACACCTCTTCATAGGCGGAGATCTCCTCAACCAAATCATATCTTCGAGCTACTCAGCCCGGGATCTGGGTATCCCCTTTCTCGGTATTTATGGTGCCTGCTCTAGCATCGTAGAGGGCCTAGGCATTGGGGCCCTGATTGTGGATGGTTCGTATGCTAATGCGGTCTTGGTAGCCACATCCAGCCACTACCAAGCCAGTGAGCGGCAGTTTCGCTATCCTATTGAACTTAACATTCAGCACAAAAGCAGTAATCAATGGACGGTAACTGGAGCTGCGGCCGCAGTTGTCAGTAACCAAGGGGAAGGCCCTAGGATAACCAAAGCCACCTTTGGGCGAGTACTGGATTATGGCATCAAAAGCCCCAATGACATGGGGGCCGCCATGGCGCCTGCAGCAGCCGACACCCTTTGCCGTCATTTCCAGGATACCAATACCTCTCCTGGTGACTATGATCTGATCCTCACCGGCGATTTGGGCAGTATCGGCCAAAAACTCTTTGTTCGGCTAGTCAAAGAGGCAGGACACACATTAGGCACTAAGCACATGGACGTAGGCGCCTATATCTACAAACCTGAGCAAGGAGCCGGTGCCGGTGGGAGTGGATGTGCTTGCTCTGCCTTGGGCATCTTGGGCTATGTAATTAAGGAAATGTACCAAGGTAGATATCACCGCATCCTCGCCATAGCCACCGGTGCCCTGTTTAGCCCTGTATCTTATCAGCAAGGTGATAGTATCGCTGGTATTGCCCATGGGATTGTGATAGAAGGCTAAAAATGGTGGCCTTCGAGAAAGAAGGTAGAACCGTGGATTACCTAAAGGCATTTCTAGTAGGTGGCACTATCTGTGCCATAGCCCAGATCATTTATGATAACACAAAACTAACACCGGCTCACATACTAGTAGCCTTTACTGTAGTCGGGGCGATTTTGGGAGGGCTAGGCATCTATGAGTCTTTGGCCCAGTTTGCCGGTGCCGGTGCCATCATCCCTGTAAGCGGTTTTGGCAACGCCATTGTCACAGGGATGATGAGCGAAATCAAGCGTCTAGGCTGGGAGGGCCTCTTTACTGGAGCCTTTGAAATCACGGGTTTGGGTGTTACGACGGCCGTCGTGTTTGGTAGCCTGATGGCGGTATTGTTTCGTCCTAAAGACTAAGAGAGCCACTATAGAGTATGACCCTTGCAGACACCCTTACACGTAAGCCAAGTTCAAAGACATGAAGGTTTGTAGCAATGAAAGGTAATCCGCTCAGTTGTCGGATTGGGCGAGGCAAGAGTTAGATCCCCATACTGACCCAGGAGTTTGAGTCCAGCAGCCTCTACAAGGTTGGCAATTCTCTCCGGCGGAAAAGACCTTTGCACATGACTTTCAGTCAACCTTTCAAAAAGCGGTGTTTCCGATTCTCTCCCCCATTTCCCCAGGGCCAAAGTCGGCACAAAAAAAGCCAGATCCATGTAACAAAGTTTTGTATCTGGCTGGTATTCATTTTCCCAGATATAGGCATAGTCACCCAAGTCGGCAGCATAGGTATTGTCACCATAAACTGTAGCTAGCTTGTGTTCTGTGTTCAAATCGAAGACAAAGTGGCCTCCAGGCTCAAGCACTCTAGCCACGCCACTAAAAGTGGCTGTCAAATCATCTACCTCTAAAAGGTAATTCAAGCTGTCACAAAGACATACAACCAAATCATAGCATTTCGGCAGCTGCAATTGCCGCATATCCTGTCGGAAAAAGCTAATCTCAAGATTGAGGCTTCTGGCTTTTGCCTCAGCAACAGCCAACATTTCAGAAGAAATGTCAACTGCAGTGACCACAAAGCCCCGCTGGCCAAGGCGATAGGCGAATTGGCCTGTTCCACAGGCAAGATCCAGCACCCGCGAGCCGATCTTGCCATACCCTTTTGGCTTGGCCGCCACTAAACCCCCGGGTGCACTCCCACCAACTACTTCAGCACCAGATTTGCTGCCTTCAGTAGTGTCTCCACATGCCACTAGACCTAGCACATAGTCACACCACAAATCATAATCAATCTCATCCATTAACTCGTCATAATACCCGGCTAGCACTCCATAGGCACCGGCCAACTCCAGCAAATTGCCTTCCATTTCCACAGCCTAACCTCTATTCACTCAGGGCCTCTTGTGTCGCTTCAGCGAAGCCTTCATCAACACTGATCTCAGCTTCCCAATCTACCACTTGGGCATCTCCCCACAGATTATCTAGATCGTAGAACTCCCGTTCAGCATGGTGGAAGACATGCACTATCACATCCCCAAGATCGATTAATACCCAGCGGGCATCATCAAACCCTTCCCGCCTCTTGATTTTAAGATCATCATCTTTTACCTCGTCCATAATCGCTCCGGCTATGGCCTTAACGTGTACCATTGAGTCACCACTACAGATTACAAAATAATCGGCAATCAGTGTTACTTGCCTCATATCCAATACCCGCACATCCTGGGCCTTCCGATCAGAGGCCACCTTGGCCACCCGCAATGCGATATTACGAATACCCAGTATCATCGCTCCTTCCTTGGATAAACCCCAATGGGTAATTCTACAAACGCCTACAACCTACAAGGGCCACTAGAACTGTGGCACTCGGAAATTCTCACCGACAATGACCATTACATCGTAGTTGCCACTCCCCCCGACCACCGCTTGGGGGTCTTCATCTACCATTTTAGCATCGAAAATCTGGGCAATTTGCGTACCTACATCCCGCCTGGCTGGGTTAACTATTACTTCTGTTTCCCTATACCCAAACCGATGAGCATCCCGTACATCCACTACTTGGTAGCCTTGCTGCCGTAGCCACGCGGCAGCACTGCCTGCGGCACCGGCTGCCCCACTGCCATTGAGCACCTGAATCGTGACTGGCTCTATACCCCACACTAGCTGGTCAACCATGACTTTTGTGGCATCCTGATTAGGCATCCAATAGCTAACACCATTAACTGTTTCTCCAACACCGGGAACAAGCGCGGTAACCACCGAATCACTGGCAAAGTCCCGCATGCCCAGACCCAAACTAAGCATCTGGGTTACCGACATGTTTGTACTCACACAGTCCCTAAGCTGTAACAGCAAAGCAGGCAATTTGGCAATGGTGGCAGGCTGGGCTACCTGATGTACCAAGGCACTGATAAACTTCTGCTGTCTCAAAATGCGGCCACCATACTCGCCCTTCGCCGGATCGACTAAGGCCACATCTCCAAGCCCATCAGCCCGAAAACGGACATAGGCTAAAGCATCAACACCACTTAACACCTGCTTGCCTGGATAGAGATTGATGTGCAGATTCTGGGCGTAGTCATCATATTTCATCCGCCGCTCAACATCGATCTCTACCCCTCCCAGGGTATCTACTATCCGTTCAAACCCGTCAAAGTTAATGGTGACATAGTACCTAACAGGTATATCTAAGAATTGGGATACAGCTGCCACAGCCAGGCGAGGGCCTCCATAGGCATGAGCTGAGTTGAGCTTCTCATATCCCCTTCTCCCCGGTATGTGTACCCGGGTATCTCGTGGTAATGAAATCAGGGATATTTGTCCTCTTGCCTGATTAATACTGGCCAAAATCATGGTATCTGTACGGCCGGGGTCATCAGGCCTTTCATCTATACCCAGAACCAAAATATTCACTGGTTCGGCACTAAGCTCAGAACCCGGCTCTTGGCGAGAGCCAGCCATTCTGCCTCTAGTTTGCGTCCCATATGAAAACCTGACACCTTTGTTATAGGTGTAGTACGCCGTTCCCACAGCCAGCAATATCGCTAAAATAATCATGATGCCATAATAGATTCTCCGCAATCGGCGGCGCTCTCTTTTCAACTGGCGCTTTTCCTCTAGCTCACGACGTTTGATTTCCAGCTCCTCTGGTGTCAACATAGCCTTGACCCCCTTCCACTTAAGATCATTCCACATCTATTGGTTGCCAATTCTTAGAATCCGGATCATTTTTTGCTGTTTCCTATAAGCCAATTACGGGCCTTAACTGTCTGGGGATGGATTAGTAACCCCCGCCGAATGACATGGGCTAGAGTCAAGTCCATAGCTCGGATCAAGGCGGTATCCAGATCCTGCCAGGCCAGTTCTCGCAGCTCGTCCACTCCTGGGAAACACCGCCCCGGCTCGATATAGTCGGCCAAATAAACTATCTTTTCTAATAACGACATCCACACCCTGCCCGTGGTGTGGTGGCGAATCGCAGACAATACCTCTTCATCATCAATGCCAAACTCCCGCCTGGCCAGTTCCGCACTAACTGGGCCATGGAGCAAATGGGTTTCTACCTGCTCGATCTCATCCATAACTATACCAAATTCTAACACCCTGTTCAACAGGATATTCTTGGACTCGCTCTTGCCGCAATCATGCACCAGACCGGCAATCCGTGCTTTTTCCACACTGGCACCATACAACTGGGCCAACCCCGTAGCAGCTTCTGCCACACCGAGTGAATGTGTATAACGATCCGCGGATATCATCTGCTGTAAGCGTTCTTTAATATCTTCCACGAAAGTCTCACCGAGGGAGCCCCAGACTTCAGGCGTGCGAGGAATCGGCTTTATACACATGACCATCACTCCTATGCAACAACGTTAGGTGCCCTTATCACCTTGCTTGGCTAGTACCATAGAGGCCTTCATTGTGTATATAAGTGATCACCGTCTCGGGGAGCAAATATCGAACAGAGCGACCTTTAGCCAACCGCTGACGGACTTCCGTCGACGATATACCCATAGGCGGCATCTCTAGGATATGAATCCGTTCCTGAAACTCCGCTGCCAAGGGGCCAAGAGCCCGGGATAGGTTTTCCAGGCTGTATCCCGGGCGAGTCGCCGCGATGAATTCCGCCATACTAAGTACCTCACCTGGTGATTTCCAGTTTTGGATCTCCAATATGGCATCAGCCCCGGTTATGAAATACATCTTCGTCTCCGAGGGCAACCCCTTCTTTAGATCTGTCAAAGTATCTACTGTATAGGTAACCCCGCCCCGATCCAAATCTACCCGAGAAATCTCAAAATATGGATTGGACATAATCGCAAGCAATGTCATTAGATACCTATGGCGGGCGGGAGTAGTCTTCTCCTTAAAGTAGGGGATACCCGCCGGAACAAAGATAATCTTGTCTAGAGAAAAGGCTTCCCGGGCTGTCTCGGCGGCCACCAAATGACCATAATGAATCGGATCAAAGGTCCCCCCCATAATCCCAACACGCTCAGCCTTTACTTCCTCCATCCTAAACCACACCTCATTTTCTCGTCTGTCCACTACCGAGAATCACGAATTTGGTGGAGGTAAGCTCCTCTAGTCCCATGGGGCCTCGGGCATGCAGTTTCTGTGTTGAGATACCAATCTCGGCTCCCAAACCAAACTGCTGGCCATCTGTAAACCGGGTAGAGGCATTGACATAAACCGCGGCAGCATCTACCGTCTCCAAGAACCGATGGGCATTAGTATAATCATTGGTTAGTATAGCTTCTGAATGCCCGGTTCCGTAAAGCTCAATATGCTCCATGGCTTCATCTATGCTTTCGACTATCTTGATCGCTAGGGTAAGGTCAAGATACTCTGTCTCCCAATCGGCCTGACTGGCAGCCTCCAACCAGGGTACAATTGCCTGGCATTTGCTACAGCCTCTTAAGGTCACTTGTCGAGTTCTAAGATCCTCGGCTACCAGAGGCAAGAGGTCTTCGGCGATCTTCTTGTGGACTAAAAGTGTCTCCAGGGCATTACAGACACCGGGCCTCTGGCACTTGGCATTAATGATGATCTCTCTTGCTTGATGGCTATCCGCGCTCTCGTCTACAAAGATATGGCAATTACCCTCACCTGTTTCGATTACCGGTACTGTTGCATTCTCCATGACGGCACGGATCAGACCTTGACCACCCCGGGGGATAAGCACATCCACTAGCCCTGTTTGACGCATAAGCTCCTGGGCAGATGCCCGGTCAGTCCCTTCGACTAGTTGGATGGAATCCTCTGGTAAAGCCGTTTTCTTAAGGGCATCCCTCATGGTACTAACTATGGCCACATTAGAATGCAACGCCTCGGAGCCGCCCCTCAAGATTACGGCATTGCCAGCCTTCAGGCAAAGACCGGCGGCATCCACCGTTACATTGGGCCGAGCTTCATAGATAATCCCCACAACACCCAAGGGCACTCTGATCTTGCCTACCTCAAGCCCATTGGGCCTTTTGCTCATAGAAACCATAGCTCCGATGGGATCAGGCAAAGCCACTACTTCTCTTAAGCCTTCTGCTACAAGGGAAAGTCGTTTTTCATCCAAAGAAAGCCGGTCAATCAAAGCTGTGGAGATACCTTTGGTCCGGGCAGCTGCCACATCCTTTTGGTTTGCCACCAAAATGGCTTCTGATTGCTCCTCCAAAGCCGCGGCCATAGCCAGTAAGGCATCATTCTTCTCTATGGTAGAGGCACCACGCAGGCGGCGGGCAGCTTCCCTGGCTGCCATAGCTTGGCTTCGTACCTTAGCTGAAACATTTGCTTTCGTCATACTACTCCCTCCTCGGGAAACAGCACTAGATTATCCCGGTGAATCACCTCATCATAATCTTTATGGCCGAGAATGCCAGTGATGGCATCAGAGTGACGGCCTTTGATTTTTTCTACTTCACCGGAGTCATAATTGCTTAGACCTCGCCCAATCTCTCGACTTGCCTCGTCAAGTATGGAGATGAGATCCCCCGCGGCAAAAGACCCTTGTACCTGGGTGATGCCGATGGCTAGTAGGCTCTTCCCGGCCCTAAACAAGGCTGTCTTAGCACCACTGTCAATACGGATTTGTCCTTGCGGTTGATGATAAAAGGCTAGCCACTGCTTCCTGGCATTGAGCCGATCGGTCTCAGGTAGAAACAAGGTCCCCACCTGCCCTCCATCTACCGCAGAGTGAATTACCCCGTCCCGACTACCCTGGGCGATGATCATGGGAATACCGGAGCGAGAGGCAATTCGACCGGCCTGAAACTTGGTGATCATGCCACCAGTACCCCGGGCACTACCGGCTCCACCGGCAGATCCTATGATATCATCAATACTCATGATCACATCGATTAACTGGGCATCGGGATTCTGCCGTGGATCAGAGGTATAAACACCATCCACATCAGATAAGAGCAGAAGCAGGTCTGCTCCAACCAACGCTGCCACCAATGCTGATAAAGTATCATTGTCACCGAATTTGATCTCATCGA
Source organism: Bacillota bacterium (assembly GCA_012518315.1). Lineage (GTDB taxonomy): Bacteria > Bacillota > Limnochordia > DTU087 > DTU087 > JAAYSL01. The sequence goes on from JAAYSL010000066.1 coordinate 17,438, forward strand.
CAGCAACTGTATCATTCTCATTGACAATGGGTACCACCCGGTACCGCATAAGCTCTAGTAAGGTATGCCGGGAATTAAGGTAACGCTCCCGACTGTTGAGATCCTCTCGGGTCAGTAGTACCTGAGCCACCACTTGGCCGTATTCAGAAAAGAGTTTCTCATAGACCTGCATCAAAAGACCCTGACCAACTGCAGCCACTGCCTGTTTGGCCGGAAGAGTGGTGGGTCTTTGGGTAAATCCTAAGCGGCTAATTCCGGCACCGATGGCTCCAGAAGTAACCAAGACTATTTCCATTCCCCGGTTGGTCAAATCCGCGATCTCTCTAACCAACCGCTCCATGCGCTCCAGATTCAATCGATAGGTAGGATAGGTAATACTACTGGTACCAACCTTAACTACCACACGCCTAACCTTGTGGAAGACACTCGCTTCGCATCATTCGTCAGCAATGCCCCCTTTGCCAGGATTATCTTGGGAAGGTCGGTAAAGGACTGCGACTTTGCCGATCCTTTGTACCACCTCTGCTGCTGTTTGATTCGCCAAAGCCCTAGCTAGTTCCTCGGGGTCATCATCGACATTCTGCAAAAAACGGATCTTGATCAACTCACGGGCCTCCAAAGCGGTATCGATCTGTCGGATAAGATTGTCGCTCACCCCACCTTTGCCCACCTGGATGATGACCGGTATCTTACTCGCAAGCCCCTTAAGATGTGCCCTTTGTTTGCTGGTTAATGCCATGGATCCCATCCTTAACTTAAGTATTCAAATTCCCAATCATCGAGCCTAACCGTATCGCCATCTTGGATGCCGGCTGTCCGCAAGGCATCGATTACCCCAATATCCCTTAATACCATAAAAAACCAGCGAAGAGTTGCAGGGTTCTCCAAATCATGCCTAGATATCATTCTTGAGAGCCCTTCGCCTTCTACTACAAAGACATTCTCTTCCCGTCGAATGGTAAACTCTCTTATGGGCTTAGTCTTACGGGGAATAGTGATCAGCTCAGTTAATTTGCCATCAGCTATAGCCTCGCCCGCCGCCACCGGTCTCGGCAATGCTTCCAGGGTTTGCCAAATCTTGTAAATAAGCTCCTTCACTCCTTGCCCTGTTGCCGCGGAAATACCGATGACCTCTTTTTCAGCGATTTCCTCAAGTCGCTCGCAATGCCCCGTCGCTTCCGGTATGTCCAATTTGTTTCCCACCAGGATGTAGGGTCTTTCCGCTAGCTCATCACTAAAGAGGCTTAACTCTTCCCTGACTTGCCGGTAATCATCAACTGGGTCTCGACCCTCCATCCCTGAGCAGTCTACCACTTGCACCAAAAGCCTAGTTCTCTCCACATGACGGAGAAAGTCATGGCCTAGCCCCACACCTTGATGAGCACCCTCAATCAACCCGGGGATATCAGCTACAACGAAACTCTTCCCGGTCTCCACCTTTACTACACCTAGATTAGGCGCCAAGGTAGTGAAGGGATAAGCAGCCACTTTCGGCCTAGCGGCGGAGATCACCGACAATAACGTAGACTTTCCGGCATTGGGATACCCAACCAAACCAACATCCGCCAGAACCTTTAGTTCTAGCCTAAGCCAACGGGATTCACCTGGCTCACCCTTTTCAGCAAAGGTGGGGGCTTGCCTTGTGGAAGTGGTAAACATGGCATTGCCACGACCTCCTCTACCCCCACGGGCAGCCTCTAGCCGTTGATTGGGGTAAAGCAAATCCGCGAGGAGCTCATCACTCTCATCATCACGAACCACTGTCCCCGGTGGCACTCTGATCACCAAATCTTCGGCACTTTTACCTTCTTTACGACTGCCTTGACCATGCCCACCCCGATCCGCTCGGTAATGGGTCTGATACCGAAAATCCAGCAGAGTGGTAATACTAGGATCCACTTCTAGGATTATACTACCTCCATGACCACCATTGCCACCATCAGGCCCACCGGCAGGTATATACTTTTCTCGGCGAAAACCCACACAACCATCACCACCAGCACCGGCACTAACAAAGATCTTTGCCCGGTCTACAAACTGCATTACCTTCTCACCTCCCGGGTACCTAAAGGCCACACCCGCTAGCATCACACCGGGTGTGGCCTCATATTCTGCCGGTAACACCGGCCCGGCGGCAGCTAGTGCCTTTAGCCGGAGTTCCACTATGCAGTGACTACACCATTCTCGGCGGAGACACTGACTTGCTTCCTAGTCTTCCCCAACTGCTCAAAGTTTACATATCCATCTATTTTGGCAAAAAGGGTATCATCTTTCCCTCTACCAACATTCATGCCAGGGTGAACCCGCGTTCCCCTCTGTCGTACCAGGATGGAACCAGCTGTAACAAATTGACCATCGCCCCGCTTGATACCCAGCCTTTGGGCTGCACTGTCACGGCCATTACGGGAACTACCTACTCCCTTTTTCTTGGCAAATAGCTGTAGATTCATCCGCATCAATCGCACCTCCTCCTGCCTGCCCCAGCAGACTACCGACCTGGGGCCCATTGAGCCTTTGCTTCTATTCGCTCCACGTTCACATAATCGCCATATTCTGCCTGTATAGCCTCTAATCCCAATAGCATTGTCTGTAAGATGGCATCCACCTCTGTGTTTCCAGCCTGCTCTTTGGGGAGATGGCAATCCAGGCGACCATCACCTACTATTACCTCCGGTGTGACATGGGCCACTTTTTCCAGCCCCAAGACTGCCGTCTGTAGGAGCACAGACACCGCGGCACAGACTATGTCTTCACCACAGGGGGCAAACCCCGAGTGACCCTCGGCAGCAAACCCGTAGATCTTTTCAGCTGTACCTGTATAGACCTCAATCTTAACCACTTTCAGCCTCTCCTAAAACTAGGCGTTAATCTTTTCAATCACAAGCTCTGTAAAAGGCTGCCTGTGGCCAGTCTTCTTACGGTAATTAGTCTTTGGCTTATACTTAAACACAACAATCTTCTTGGCTTTGTCATTGCGCTGCACCCGGGCTGTAACACTAGCTCCGTCTACTAGGGGCTTTCCGATCTTGGTTTCCTCGCCAAACACCATCAGCACTTCATCCAAAGTTACCTCGGCCCCTGCCTCTACCGGCAGCTTCTCTACGCGAATGATATCGCCTTCCCGCACCTTGTACTGCTTGCCGCCAGTTTGCACTATGGCAAACATTGCGTGCACCTCCTCCATCTTAGACTCGCCGAGAGAGGCGGCTTCAAAGAAGCACTTTAGCCCGACCCGAGCGGTTTCGGTATCTAGCATCCTCTAAAGCATCCCAGAGGCTTAGACACCTACAGACCGAGTTTACCATGGCCGGTATGGCCTGTCAAGACAGCATTCTCCCCTTAGCATAAGTGCGAAACACCCTGGTGATCTCCACCTTTAGTCTCTGCCCAACATGCTGTCCCGCGCCTTCGATATCTACCACATATCCATGAAGCCGGGAGATCCCGTCCTGGGGATTTGTCAGATGTGGTTCTTCTACCTCCATATCGATGATCTGACCCTCTTTAACCGGTACTGCCATAGCCGACAAAGCTTCTCTGCTGCCAGCATAAACTATTTCTACATCCTCCCAATGGCGATCATCTGAACCTCTAATGAAGATGGTCTTTCCAGTGAGCTCCTCCAGTTCTTTTAGATTGGCACCACCGGTGCCAATTAGCATGGCAGCCACCGAAGGATGGACTTCGATCATTAGGGCTTCCACATCGTGTTCTCTGGCAACTCGGGAGATCTCCCTTTCCACACTAAAAGCTAAGGTCTCCTCAGATAACACTCTTCCGGTTCCACCGCAATAAGGGCAAGGACGCTGCAAGAAGTCTCCGATGTTCTGCCTTGTCTTCTTCCTGGTCATTTCCACCATACCGAGGTTGGTAAAACCTAGTACATGGGTCTTGTTCTTGTCCTTCCTAACTTCTTCTTCTAAGGTAGCTAGAACCTGCTGTTTATCATTGGATGAGGTCATATCGATGAAATCGATGATAATAATGCCCCCAATATCCCGAAGCCTCAGTTGCCTGGCTATCTCAGCGGCTGCCTCTAGGTTGGTCTTCAGCACTGTATCGGCTAAATTCTTACTGCCAGTATATTTGCCGGTATTTACATCGATACTGGTGAGGGCCTCAGTCTGGTCAATAACCAGATAGCCACCATTTTCCAGCCACACTTTGCGTTTCAGGGCCCGCTTCAGATCAGCCTCGACACCATAAAACTCAAAGATGGGGATGTTTTCATCATGATAATAGAAAACTCGGGAACGCAGGTGAGGTGAAAGCGTATCTAGGATCTCTAATACTTTGTTATACTCCTCTCGGGAATCGACAATAAACCGGTTAAACTCCCGGGAAAAACAATCCCGTACCAACCGATAGATAAGGTCATGGTCTTTGTAGAGTAACCCCGGTTTGCGGGTGCGTTTAGCCTGACGCTGGATCTGCTCCCAGACCTTCAAAAGAAACTGGACATCCTGCTCTAGTTCGGATTCAGACTGGCCTTCTGCCAAGGTACGCACAATTAACCCCATTCCTTTGGGCTTTAGGGATTTGGCCAGCTTCTTTAAACGTTCCCGTTCCTTTTCGTCTTGAATGCGGCGGGAGATCCCGATATGATCTACAGTCGGCATCAAGACCAGATACCGCCCAGGGATGGTCAGATGGGTTACCACCCTAGCCCCTTTGGTACCAATAGGTTCTTTGGTAACTTGCACAATTATGGATTGGCCCTCTTTGAGTACATCCTTGATCCCCCGGCCCTTAGCCCTGCCGTTTTTTGTTCTCCCATTGCCATTACCTGTTAGTTTTTCATAGTCCTTGGCATCATCAACATACAGAAAGGCGTTGCGCTCAAATCCAACATTCACAAATGCTGCAGACATGCCAGGCAAAACATTTTCTACTTTCCCTCGATAAATGTTACCTACCACCCTCTGCTGGGCAGCCCGTTCAATATATACTTCAACCACACGTCGATCTTCTAGGAAAGCCGCTCTGGTTTCCCGACGGCCACAATTCACGATAATATCTTTTCCCATGATGCTCCTCCTAGCAATGAGCCACGTCCAATGGGGAAAGCAAACGTGATCCCCGGGCGATGAAAAGGCCGGAGCGGTGAATCCGAATACGAGTTATGTCCCAGGAAAGGTGTACCGCAACCTCTTCTGGCCTGACATTACCGCGACTACCGGTTTGCACCAATAAAGCAGCACTACCCACTCCCGCTCCTTCCTTCAACACTTCCAGGGAAAATATCCACGGGCGAATGTCGATTTGTCTCGTTTGCTTCTTCCCTGGCCGTTCAACCCAAATAACTTCGCTTTCTAATATTCTCTGGACTTTCAGTCCCAAATCTTGATTCTGCCCCAGATTTCCGGTCAATATATAGCTGGCCCGATCGATTACAGACATCAGAGTGGGAAGTTCGGGGCCGATCTCTACCGCTTCCTTGAACCTTATACCGGTAGGCAGATTCTGATTCATCAATGATAAACAATCTTCAACAACAATTTCGTCGGCAAATTCCATATCGATATATTCGGCACTACTGGTTACACCGACGGCAAGAGCAGAGCCAAAGGCCATCTTGGGCCTAGGGCTAAACCCCTGGCTATAGGCAATGGGCAGTCCCGCCCTGCGCACAGCCCGCTCTATGGTGCGGGCTAGATCTAGATGAGAGATAAACCGAACAGCGTCTTCCTTGAGAAATCTCGCTCTAAGCCTCACTGGGATGGCCGCCTCCCACCAATAGGTTTTTCACACCAAAGGTTGGGCAAAGGCCACAACCAGAACAGCCATCATAGCGACAATCCTGGGTGACTTCTCCTGCCAGGGCCTTAGCCCATTCTTCCAGGAGATACTGCTTACTCACACCGGCATCGATATGATCCCAGGGCAATACCTCTCCTTTGTTCCGCTCCCGATGGCTATAGAAGTACGGATCTAGGTTCTCAGCAGCAAAGGCCTCCTGCCAAAGGGAGAAGCTAAAATGCTCAGACCAGCCATCTAGCCTTGACCCGGCCTGCCAAGCTCGGTAAAGCACCTTGCCTAACCGCCGATCACCCCTAGCTATAACCGCCTCTAGGAGGCTTTTTTCCGCATCAGTCCAGCTAAAGGAGATCGCCCGATCCGAGAGCAGGCCTCGCAAGTATCTCTGCTTCTCTTCCAGTTCCTCGATGGCTGCTTGAGCTACCCACTGGAAAGGAGTATAGCTCTTGGGCACAAAACACCCAACACTGACACTAATCTTTACCCGACCGGCCTTACGTTCCAGGCCGCGAATCTCACGGCCAAGCCTTAGTACGTTCCGGGTCAGCTGGGCAATACCAGCTACATCAGCAAGGGTCTCTGTGGGTAAACCAATCATAAAATAGAGCTTCAAGGAGTCCCACCCCGCCTTGAAAGCTGCCGTCGCCGCCGAGAGTAAGTCCTCTTCTGTCACATTCTTGTTGATTACATCCCGGAGTCTTTGTGTACCCGCCTCTGGGGCAAAGGTAAGACCTGTTCTCCGCTGAGTTTGGATTTCGTCTGCCAAATCTACCGAAAAAGAGTCTAGCCGCAGAGAAGGAAGTGACAAAGCTACTCCACAGTCGCCATATTTGGCCAAAAGACCCTGAATGAGCCCTTGAATGTCACCATAGTCACTGGTGCTAAGGGAGGCAAGAGAGATCTCTTCATAGCCGGTGCTCTTTACCAACGCTTCGGCGTGTTTTAGTAGAGTTTCTCGCCTTCGCTCCCTGACCGGTCGGTAGATCATACCGGCCTGGCAAAATCGGCACCCCCTGGTACAGCCCCGCATGACCTCTAGCATGATCCGATCATGTACCACTTCGATATAGGGAACCACCAGACTCATCGGATAGATAGCGCTATCTAGGTCTTGTACTACCCGTTTTTGCACTCGTGGAGGTATCCCACTTCTAGTGGGCGTAACCGTCTGGATTACTCCAGTCTCATCATACTTAACTTGATAAAATCTCGGGACGTAGACCCCCGGTATCGCCGCCGCCTGGAGCAATAAGGTTTCCCGGGAACTCCCATTCCTTTTCCAGTTTAGATACAAATCGACCAAATCATGAATTGCTTCTTCCCCATCCCCGATGACAAATAGGTCAAAGAACGCAGCTAGAGGTTCCGGATTAAACACGCCGGGCCCGCCACCAACCACAAAGGGATCACGCAAAGAGCGCTCTGCCGCCAGCACCGGAATACCGCCTAGATCAAGCATATTCAAAATCCCGGTGTAACTAAGCTCATATTGTAAGGTAAATCCCACCAGATCAAAGTCTGCCAGTCCATGGCGAGTTTCTAGACTAAAAAGGGGCAATTCACATTCCCGCATTCTCGCTTCCATGTCTGTCCAAGGAGCATATACCCTTTCTGCCAAGGTATCTTCCCTTTGGTTTAGGATATAATACAAAATCTTATACCCTAAATGCCCCATCCCGATATCATAAATATCTGGGAAGGCCAGGGCGAACTTGACCGGTGTATTGTTCCAGTCTTTCCGGACAGCATTCCACTCGCCCCCTATATAGCGACCGGGTTTGGTTACTCGGGGCAAAATCTCATCAAGTAATCTTTGCTGATTCATACCAAGCACTTCCTGTTCTTGGGGGAAGAGCCAAAGGTCTATTAGTTAGTATGGCAAGAACCGACTGATACCATGCTCTACCAGGCTTTCCCAATCTTGCAAGAGGCTGTCCCGGCTACCATCTTTGCCACCGCCCCTTGCGCCATTCTCTATCCTAACCTGTAGGGTAGTGATACCGAAGGATTGTCTCAAGGGGGGTATCAATACCCCTCTCGAAAAAGCTATTCACCACCTCCATCTCGGTGGCAAAACCTACAATGTCCCCAGTCTCATTCATCACCAGGACAATATGATATCGTTTTGGTACAAAGTGGCGTACAATCTCCTTGACTGGCACATCCCCATAGGCAACCAGTTGCTCTGTGGGCAAGACACCATTTTCCTCTAACTCCTGCCTCTTGCGGCCTAGATATCGCACAAAAACATAGCCTGCCATCCGCCGCTCCCTTCCGGCGGAGACATAAACAAAGAAGGCCAAAACCGGTAGTGAGACACTATTATACCCCAGGTAGACTCCGAGCCCTCCTGCCAGTCCCAAAAGAACCGCCAACACCTTGCCAATGAAGGCGGCTCGCTCAGTGGCACGGCGGTAGCCCATGCTAAGGGCCAAATATCCTCTTAGTACCCGCCCACCATCTAAGGGCAAGGCCGGTATCAGATTAAATAACCCGATCACACAATTGGCTTCCAGAAAGTATTCATACCAGGTGGCCGGAATTATGTCGTAGGGAGCTAATGCCAACGCCAACAAGCAAAGAAATCCATTGGTCAGGGGGCCTGCTAGGGCGATCATCACTTCGGCAAAGGGGTCAGGATCCTGGAATCCGTCACTACTGGCCACTCCCCCAAAAGGGAGTAGCTCAATGGAGGAAAAAGGCAAACCATAGGCAGAAGCAACTATGGTGTGGGCAGCTTCATGCAAAAAGACAATACCAAAAAGGATCAATCCATGGGGAAGATGCCCCGTTACCCCCAGGAGCAGAAGCAATATAATAAAAAACGGATTGAGTACGATCCGTATGCCACCTATCTGCCCTACTTGCATTGCCGCTTCCCCACCGCCCACTATCCCAAGCCTAGGCCTCTTAGTCTACAGGGTTCACTTAGAAGAAGGCCTTACAACTAGTATATTAGCAGTGGGTCATTTGGTATTACCGGCAGGCCATGCTCCCTCATTGAAACATGATCTTGCGACGCCGCATGTACACATTAAGCAGTAGCCCAACCCCGGCCATGTTGGTCAATAGTGAGCTTCCTCCATAGCTGATGAATGGCAGGGGAATACCAGTTACCGGCATTATACCCAACGTCATACCGATATTAATCACCAGGTGAAATAGCAGCATAGAGATGACACCGGCGGCCAGGTTCGCACCGAAGTCGTCTTTAGCCAAAATCATGATCTTCAATCCCCGCCAAAGTAGCAGCAGGTAAAGGGCTAGTAAAGTGAAGGCTCCCAAAAACCCTAGCTCTTCACCGACTACAGAGAAAATGAAATCAGTATGGTGAGCTGGTAAAAAGTTTAGTTGAGCTTGGGTTCCTTGAAAAAGACCTTTGCCAAATAGGCCACCTGAACCAATGGCGATCATAGATTGAATCACATTCCAGCCTGCTCCCGTTCTATACTTGTATGGATCGAAAAAAACTAAGATCCGACCCATTTGGTGAGGAGCCAAGATAGAGACAATCTCCCGAATAGACAAAAAGGCGGCAAGACCAAACACCCCTACACCTATCCCCGCAATGACACCTAAATGGCGAGGGCAGGCTCCCGCCATAAACAGCATACCAAACAACACCCCAATAAACACCATAGCTGTGCCGAAGTCTGGCTGTTTGAGGATCAAGAGCATCGGGACGCCGACAAGCACAAAGGGAGAGATGAGGTCTGTCATTTGATCGAGGTGTTCCTTTTTCTCCAAATGTTTAGCTAGGGAAATCACCACTCCGATCTTGGCCAGCTCCGCCGGCTGGATTCCCACCGGACCAATGCGAAACCACCCCTGGGTTCCGGCTATGTCCTTGCCAAACAGTAACACCAAAGCCAAAACCAGTAGTGTTCCGATATAGATCAACCGATGATATTGACCCAGAATATGGTAATCAAAGGAACACATTCCCACCATGAACGCCAGGCCGACCAGCATCCAGATTCCCTGCTTCTTGACATACAAATATGGCTTGCCCTGAGCAGCACCGACACTAGCCACCGTTGCACTACATAGGATCAAAAGACCTATGATCAAAAGGGCCATCACAATTAATATCAAGACAAAATCTATACTATGAACCCACTTTCTAAAACCCATCGCCACCATCCTGAGTGCCCCGCTCTACATCCTCAGCGACTTTGATCTACTGCCCGCTTCATTCTTTTCACGGGAATATTGGCTACCAAGGCTACCGAGTTGTCCGACTTGTCCAAATTCACTTCTAGGCCCGTTTCCTCAATTTCCATGTATTTCGAAATGACTTCCATCAGATCGACCTTTAGGGCCTCAAGTAGACTGGGGGAGACGTTCACCCGGTCGTGAACTAATACCAGCCGTAAGCGCTCTTTTGCGATCTGCTTAGATGAATCAGTATCACGGTTCCAAAACTGCCTTAAGAAATCGATCATGCCAGGTTTCCCCCCTTTAACTATGGCCCAATATCGCCCTTTTCAGCCTTGCAACCCAGCCATCATCTTCCAGAGATAGAAATGGTACATCAATACCCTCTAGCCGCCTAGCAATGTTGCTATAGGCTTGTCCGGCCCGGCTCCTCCTATCCATCACCACCGGTTCCCCCCGGTTAGTCGAGACGATAATATCTTCGTCATCAGGCACAACACCCAAAAGATCAATGGCCAAGATCTCGATTATATCTTCTATCCCCATCATATCGCCTTTGCGCACCATTTGGGGCCGGATTCGATTGACAATTAGGCGGGGTTCGTAAAGCTCCGCGGCTTCCAATAAGCCGATGATCCGATCGGCATCCCTTACCGCCGCCACCTCGGGAGTTGTTACGATGATGGCTTCATCTGCTCCAGCAATGGCGTTCTTGAACCCCCGCTCGATCCCGGCAGGACAGTCAACCAGGATATACTCAAACTCCTCCCGCAACTCATCACAGAGGGTTCGCATCTGGTCCGGTGCCACCGCATCTTTCTCTTTGGTTTGGGCTGCAGGCAAAAGATACAGGTTTTCTGTTCTTTTGTCTTTGATCAATGCCTGGCGTAACCGGCAACTCCCCTCAACCACATCAGTCAAATCATAGACTATTCTATTTTCCAGTCCCAATACTACATCTAGATTTCTCAGTCCGATATCGGCATCAATCAGACAGACCTTGCGGCCCAAAAGTGCCAGCCCTGCCCCGATATTCGCCGCTGTAGTGGTTTTGCCAACGCCACCTTTGCCACTAGTAACCACTATTACTCTTCCCGCCATCCCACTACCTCCTTAATCCAACAACGACTCGGGCCTACATGCAGGCGGAAATCCCTTTCCCCTTTTTCCCCGAGTTACCCAAGCCTAGGCTAAAGACCATAGCTATGGATTGTAATTAGGTTGTTCCGAATTCGCGCTACTTCCGGTCCTTGTGGTTCCAAGGATTCCATGCCATCTGGCGCCCGGGAGATAAAATGGGCAATCCTAAGCTGAGTTGGTAGTAGCCTGAAGGCCACCACTACAGCGTCTTCTTCTCCCATGGCACCAGCATGAGCCACACCCCTTAGGGCGCCCAAGACAATAATATCACCACCGGCCACAACCTCGGCCCCTGGATTTACATCACCGAGAACCACTACACTACCGATGTGATGTACTCTTTGGCCAGATCGTAGCGTCCGCCGGATAATGATCGCATTGTCCCGGTCAACCGGCTTGGACTCTTCCACTTGTGCCTCAGGGCTAGTTGAACCCTGCTGGGGCTCTTCTCTTAAGGACATACCAAATTCTCCCATTATCTCTTCTAGTCGCCTTCTTTCCTCGGGGCGACACTCTCGTTCGGTTACTTTTAGAACCACCGTTACACCTTGCCAGAACTCCCTAGTCAAAGACAGTTTCTCATGTAGCTCACTTAAGATGTCACTAAACTCTGCTTGAGGATCCAACCACAGCATAAGTCCCTGTTTAGTACCCTTAAAGGCCACGTAATCACTTGCCACTAGCCTTTCACCACCATTGACACCATACTCTGTTGGATTCGGCACCTTTTTTCTGATTCCTTCTGAAAGATGCGAAGATAGCCCCCGGGCCATCACTTTGTCCGTTCAAGATTGGGGCTCTCTTCCCCTTCCGGCTCAAACTGCTTACGAAAATATCCTTCCATGATCTGACGAACAATGGGGCCCCCTGCCACTCCGCCCCCGCCCCCGTGCTCGGCAAAAGCAACCACCACTATCTCGGGATCATCTACTGGAGCAAAGCCACAAAACCAACCATGAGCATCACCTTGCCCTGGTCCTAGCTGCACCGAGCCGGTTTTGCCAGCGATCTTCACCGGATAGGGGAACCGACGAAAGGCTTGAGCCCCGGTACCACTTTCTACTACTTGCACCATACCTCTAATTACCGCATCCCACGTCGCCGGTGAGGCTTTAATCTCCCGGGCAACCTTTGGCTCGGTAATCTCCACTACTTCTCCAGTTGGACGCTGCACCTTTTCCACCAAATGAGGAACATAGATGGGCCCTCGGTTAGCTAGACCCATATAGAAAGTAGCCATCTGCAAAGGTGTCACCAGGAGAAACCCTTGACCGATAGCCATATCCATAGTCTCCATAGGATACCATACCTGCTCAGAACGGGGTCGTTTGGAGAACCGTTGCCTTTTCCATTCTGGATCTGGCACAACCCCTTTTTCCTCCGAAGGATACATACCTAGCCCAGTATAGGAGCCAAATCCCGCCTCCCGGGTATGCTGGGCCAAAGCCTCAATACCCAGCCTCAGGCCCATTTCCCAAAAGAAGTCATTACATGACTCTTTGATGGCTTCTACAATAGTAATGTTGCCATGGGGAGCCAGTGGCGGGGTGTTCCGCAATGTCCAACAGCGCTTAATCCCAAAAGGGCCAATATCGTCGGCATAGAATACCTCTTTGACCGTTGTCTTGCCCTCTTCCAAAGCGGCAATAGCCGTCACCGGCTTAAAGGCAGAGCCAGGGGAGTACAAACCCTGCAGAGCCTTATTAAATAGAGGTTTTTGCTTATCTCTGGAAAGCTCCAGATAATAAGCACTTCGCTCTGCCGCGTCCGATAGTCGATTGGGGTCATAGCCCGGCATACTGGCTAAGGCCAAGATCGCACCTGTTTTCGGATTAAGCACAATCACCACACCACTATAGGTATCAGTGTATTTGCCTTGAGCCCTTACCGCAGCGAGCTGTTCTGTTAGTGCCTCTTCAGCTAATGCCTGTAAGTCCCGATCAAGAGTCAAAATGAGATCCGAGCCAGGTATCGTCGGCGTCCTATTCAGTATCTGGACTGGCCGGTTTAGGGCAGTTACTTCTACTTGATTACCCCCATCTTCTCCCCGCAGCACGAATTCATATAGGCGCTCAAGACCAGTTAAACCCACATAGTCCGAGCCATAATAACCCTGACTGGACCACGCGGACAACAGCTCCGGGCTAATTGGTGCCATGTAACCCAGGACATGACTTGCCAAAGGGCCCTGTGGATACTCCCTGACTTCTTCCATTTCCACCATGACACCGGGCAATTCAAAGCGCTGTTCCTCCAAAGCCACCACTGTCTCCGCCGGAACATCTTGCATTACCCGGATCGGTTCATACGGATAACGAATTCCTTTGGTAATAGCATCTTCCAGCTCTTCTTGGGTCAAGCCCAGAAGTAGACTGAGCCTGGTCAAGACGTGTTCCCGGGTTTCACCATCAAGACTGCCGGGCATCAGTGAGACTGTGAAAGAGGCTCGATTGGTAGCCAAGGGTACACCGTAGCGATCGAAAATTCGCCCCCGGGGCGCCACAGCTCGCACCCATCGGATGCGGTTGCCGTCGGCCATGGCCGCGTATTTCTGACCTTGGACTACCTGTAAATACCATAGACGTCCCGAGAGGAGGGAGAAAACCAGGATGATACACCAGCCAAGGATGCGAGCTCTTTCCACCCGTGTCTTGTTATTCATTTCCCCCTGAACCCCCCCGGCCAGCTAGATTATCTAGTGCCAGCAAGTAGTAGTAAACCGGGAAGGAAAATACTACATTGACCAACCCAACCGGCAACACAATTGTCCAAAAACTTTCGACAACCGGCAGACCACTACCGAAAGCATTAGCCAATAACAGATAGACACTTTGCTCTAGCCAAGTGCCAACAAGCACAGCCAAAGGTGGAACCGCCAAATGATCCCCAAAGATCCTGGGGGCAATCCACCCACTTAGGCCCCCCACCAGCATCTTGCTAACTGCACTCGCTCCCAGTAGGCGTCCCATGGAATAGTCCAGCAAGAATCCTCCGATAAACCCCACCATGCTACCGGAGGCCAATCCATAAAATAACCCCGTGATAATCACGATCACAGTGACTAGATCTGGCTTAACTCCTATCCACGGCCACAGGGAGAGAATAGTAGACTGTAACATCACAGCCACTATGATACTTACAATGATCACTAGCTTCCTCACATTCTTATCTCTCCCTAGCTGCCCTTTGCTCTCTCGTCACTTGCTTGGCTGTCCTCGGGGTTCAAGGGACAGTCATACAGAATAATCATTGCTTCATCTTAAGGACAAAAACTCGGCGAAGCCTAGCTAGATCGGCATGGGGCTTAATTACCGCTGTGACCAACAGACCATATTCACCTGTATCCATGGAGATTATGGTGCCCACCGGCAGCCCATTGGGGTAGATCCCGCTCATGGATGATGTAATAATCTGATCCCCCACCTGAAGGTCTACTTCTTTGATCAAGGGTTTGAGCCGAAGGCTATTCCATTGCCCACCACCCTCCACCACCACCGGATCCCCACTTCTTAAGACGGTGGCCCCGAAAGCACTACGGTCATCGGTGATTAACATCACCTCTGATGTGTCTTTAGTGGTGGCGAAAATCCTTCCTACAACCCCGGCGGATGTCACAACCGCGTCCCCGGCCTCTAATCCATCTTTCTCTCCCCGATTAATCACTAGTTTGTCAAACCAGTTAGAGGGTGAGCGGGCTATTACTTCAGCCGCCGCTGGAGGCTCGGTAATAGAGCGTGCGAAACCGAGACTCTCACGCAAACTGGCATTCTCTTGCTCTAACTGCTCCACCATAGCTAGCTTGTGCTTCATCCATTCAATCTCTTCGACTAATTCACCATTTTCCTTTTGTAGACGGCTATAATTGCTAATCACTCCCCACCAGTGATTAGCAAAACCGGTAATGCCGCTAAATGCTCCATATAAAGGGGCTAAACCATCACGAACTTTCCCCTCCAAGGGCGAAAGCTCCCGGCGACCATCTGCGGTTATATAGATAAGGCCGATCACGATAAAAACGGCAATGAGGGTGACTAGTATCGGCCACCGTTCCGTTATCCACCGCATCCCTTCTCATCCTTCACAAGCTAGCTGCCAAACCCCGCACCAGGACTAGCCCAGTTTTCTCGAATTAACCATTACCCGCTGCAACAAGTTTAAATGCTCAAGTGCAGTGCCAGTTCCCTTGACTACGGCAGTTAGCGGGTCATCTGATAGGTGAACCGGCATGCCGGTTTCATTGCTAAGTAAGCGGGACAAACCACAAAGCAATGAACCACCTCCAGCCAAAATGATTCCCTTGTCCATAATATCTGCGGCCAATTCTGGTGGCGTACGCTCTAAGGTAACCTTTACAGCTTCTACGATGGCTTGTACCGGCTCTGCTAGAGCGACATGAATCTCATCATCAGTGACTGATACTGTTTTGGGCAAACCGGTGACTAGGTCACGACCCCGAATCTCGGTGGATTTTTTCTGTCTATCATTCTCCAAAAAGGCATTGCCCACCTCGTGTTTAACCCTTTCGGCAGTCCTTTCACCGATAAGCAGGTTATAAGAGCGCCGTACATGCTGAACGATACCCTCATCTAGTTCGTCTCCCCCAACCCGAATGGAGCGATGAGATACAATGCCCCCTAAAGAAATGATGGCAACTTCTGTAGTGCCACCCCCGATATCCACAATCATACTACCGGTAGGCTCTTGTACCGGCAAACCGGATCCGATCGCGGCCGCCATAGGCTCCTCAATTAGCCTAGCATCTTTAGCGCCCGCGGACAAAGTAGCATCAATCACTGCCCTTTTTTCTACCTCTGTCACCCCTGACGGAACGGCCACTACAACCCGTGGTCGAAAAATCCCCCGGCGACGGCTGGCTTTACCGATAAAGTGGCGTAACATCCGCTCTGTTACATCAAAATCGGCAATCACACCATCTTTCATCGGCCTCACCGCGATAATATTCCCTGGAGTGCGGCCCACCATCTCCCGGGCCTCGGCACCGACAGCTAAAACCCGATTGCTATCTCGTTCAATGGCAACTACCGAGGGTTCTTGCAAAACAATACCTTTTCCCTGTACATATACCAAAGTATTGGCAGTGCCCAAGTCAATTCCCATGTCTTTCGATAAACCAAACATTCACCCTCTACCTCCTGCCGAGCCCACGCCCTAGTCATCTTGACCGCAAGGCCTAAGACCTTGCGTCCTACTATGTGAAAAAACCCTCTTCTTTCATCGAGATAAACCGATTATCGCCAATAATGATATGGTCAAGTACATCTATCCCCAGAAGCTCCCCAGCTTGCCGCAAACGCTTTGTAACTTGAATATCATCTTTGCTGGGAGTTGGGTCACCACTAGGATGGTTGTGTACTACCACCACTGTGTGGGCACTGCGACGAATGCACTCTTTAAACACTTCCCGGGGATGAACCATGGAGGCATTCAACGTCCCCACCGATACTATGGGACTGGCAATCACCTGGTGTTTGGTATCGAGGATGACAAGTCGCATTACTTCCCGATCCAGGTAACGCAAATGCTCCATCATCAAATCAGCCGCATGCTGTGGAGTACGCACTACAAGCGGCACTCTTGCCGATGCTTGTACTCGCCTTCCCAGTTCCAAGGCAGCCAATATCTGTGCCGCTTTGGCCAGGCCAATACCTTCAAGTGCTTGCAGTTCTTCACAACTTGCCTCTTTTAGTTCCCTCAGGGAACCAAAGTAAACCAATAGTTGATCCGCTAAGCCAAGCGCTGATAACTGCCTGGTTCCTACTCTAAGGATTATCGCCAAAAGCTCTCGATTAGACAGGCTTTCTGGTCCATATCTCAATAGCTTCTCCCGGGGACGTTCATCAAGCGGTAGATCGCGAATAACAGTACCCATTCATATTGCCTCCTGACTAGCTTCAGGAGTATGGCTGGTGTGGGTATTTTAAAGAAGCGGAATCCCAAAATCCATCAAAGCTTGTCCGAGCCTGGCAAGGGGCAACCCTACTACATTAAAGTAGCAGCCCTCTATTCTCTCTACCAAAAGAGCGCCCTTGCCCTGTATGCCATAGGCACCAGCCTTATCTAGAGGCTCACCGGTGTCTACATATCGCTCAATCTCAGCTGATGATAGCCTACGGAAAAACACCCGTGTAATCTCGTGAAAAACTTTCTCCTTGCCACTTTCAGGATCCATAACCGCTACACCGGTAATAACCCGATGCCCCTCGCCAGATAGGCGAGATAACATGTCCATAGCTTCTTGCTTCCCTCGGGGCTTACCCAAGATCTCCCCTTCATCCAATACGACCATAGTATCGGCAGCGATAATGATGCCATCCCGCACCTCTTCCCTAACCCAGCGGGCCTTGGCATAGGCAGTCGCTTCGGCTAGCTCTGCCGGTGTCTTACCTTGAATAGAGTTCTCATTAATCGCGGCAGGCACCACCAGAAAATCTACACCTAAAGACTGCAATAGCTCTTGTCTGCGTGGTGACTGGGAAGCTAGAACTAGCCTGGACATCTTGCTACTCACCTACTTTGCCTTGCTAAGGCTACGTCCCCTTTCTCTCTTGGAATATTGGAACCCCAACTTCCTAGAAGAATAGTCAACTCGACTAGGTTGCGTAAAACAGCCATATTGCTATAATCAGCCCTATAGCTGTAGCCAAGTTCAACCGCAGGGTGAAACCAAAATGAAATGTAATAATGCTACCGATGTGGATATTTGTCGGCGAGATTCCCAAGGTAGCAGAGCGAGTGAAAATGGGCACATAATCTCGCAAGGCCTCACCTAAGACTGTTCCTATTATGGCCCCAACTATGATGGTTAATAACAAAATGAACAGCCGAGATTCCCTTTGTCGGGCCAACCGCAACAACCTCCCCGCCATACTTATCGGAACACCCGTGTCCCAATAAGTATTCCACCAGCCCCGGTCCAACTCCTGCGAAGGGGCCCAACTTCCCACAAAACGAGGTGCAAGCTCCAGGTAGCCTGGTACTGCACCTCCATGTCTAAATCCCTATGCGCTAACCGCTGGAGACAAAAGACCCCTATGAGACATCGATATCAAATAGGTCCGGGGTGCTTAGGTATCTTTCGCCAGTATCGGGGAAAACGGCCAAAACCCGTTGGTTACCTTCCAGCCTGGCCGCCACCTGCAAAGCTGCACTACAGGCTGCTCCTGCCGAGATTCCCACCAGGATCCCTTCCTCCCTAGCCAAGCGTCGCACCATGTCATAAGCTTCGGCATCGGCCACCGTAATGATTTCATCGATAATAGCCGTATTCAATACCGTAGGCAAAAACCCTGCACCGATTCCTTGGATCTTGTGTGGGCCAGGTTGGCTCCTTTTGGAAATCACCGCAGACCTTGCCGGTTCTACCGCAACAATCCGCACATTAGCCAGATCCTTCTTTAAGATCTCTCCCACTCCGGTGATGGTGCCCCCTGTCCCCACGCCGGCTACAAAGGCATCTAGCTGCCCATCCATTTGCTCCAGAATCTCCTTAGCAGTGGTTTCCCGATGAACCTTGGGGTTAGCAGGATTCTCAAACTGCTGAGGCATGAAGAAGCTAGGGTTTTCCCGCGCCAATTCTTCTGCCTTTTGAATGGCTCCCCGCATCCCCAGGGCACCTGGAGTAAGGATCAGCTCTGCACCATAGGCCTGTAGCAATAAGCGTCTTTCTAGGCTCATAGTCTCAGGCATGGTCAAGATCAATCGGTAACCTAAAGCAGCAGCCACCATAGCTAGACCCACCCCGGTATTGCCGCTAGTCGGCTCTACAATGGTACCTCCTGGCTGGAGCTTACCAGCCTCTTCAGCTGCCCTTACCATACTCAAGGCTATTCTATCTTTGATACTGCCCCCTGGATTAAAGTATTCTATCTTGGCATAGACCTGGGCTCCCCCGGGCTTTGCTAGCCTTTTGAGGGGCACTACTGGCGTGTTGCCAATCAGATCCAGAATACTACCGACCTTGTCTTTTCGCCAAGACACCAAGTCTCCTCCTTCCTCCCTACCCACCGCCCCCAAAGAGGCGATCTACAACCCCCGTTCTCCCAAAAACCTTTCTGCAGCCATGGCAGCTACTGCCCCATCGGCTACCGCCGTTACTATTTGCCTAAGCCCTTTGGTGCGGATATCTCCGGCGGCAAATATCCCTGGTACTGATGTTGCCGTATCCTCCCCCGCCTTTATGTAACCCCAGGGATCTAGATCAACTAGCCCCCCCAAGAACTCAGTATTGGGGCGCATTCCTACATAGATGAACACTCCCGCCACTGGCAGATTACTGACTTCCCCTGTCTCTTTGTGTTTCACCTTGAGCATATTCACCATCTGTTCCCCAAAAACAGCCTCCACTTCGCTGTCCCACAAGAATTCTATTCGGGGATCATCAAAAGCTCTTTCCTGTAGATGCTTAGCTGCCCGGAGCTCGTCTCGCCGATGGATGATGGTCACCCGATTGACGAAGCGTGTTAGGTATAGGCTCTCTTCTACTGCGGAGTCACCACCCCCAACCACCGCTACATCCTTGTCCCGGAAAAAGGCACCATCACAAGTGGCACAATAGGATACCCCGCGGCCGAGGAAGTCTGACTCTCCAGGCACGTCTAGTTGCTTAGGAGTTGATCCTGCGGCAATGATCACTGTTCGAGCTGAAATCACTTCTTCACCCAGGGTAACAAGCTCAAATAGCTCTGGCTGACGCCGAATCTCGGAGATGTGATCATACTGAATCTCTACTCCCCATTCCTTCACCTGGGCCTCCATTTTCTGACTTAAGCCAGGGCCATCAACACGGCCAAAACCAGGGTAGTTCTCAATGGTGGCAGTGTTAAACATCTGACCACCAGTACTCATTCCCTCCAGCAAGCAACTCCGCAAATGGGCTCGTCCCGCGTATATACCAGCGGTCATACCCGCCGGTCCTCCGCCAATAATCGCTACATCGTAGATCTCTTTACCCATATCATCCCCGCCCTCCAAAAGACAGGGTCTCACCTCTTTTCTAAGGCAATCTTAAGTGGTTATTCAGCAGCAAACCCCAAATCCCTGGAAAGCCTAGTACCATTTCACTAGCTCCACGTCGGTATAGTAGTGGTGTAGGATATCCTGGTAACTATAGTCGGCCATAGCCATCCCCTGGGCTCCATACTGGGACATACCCACACCGTGGCCATTGCCCCTTGTTTCAAAGAGAAGACCATCACTAGATGTTGCTACCGTAAACCAGTTGGAACGAAGCCCTAGCTTTTCTCGGATCTGCCGACCAGTGAAACTATGCCCCAATACTTCCACAGTCTTGACACGGCCAGTAGGGTAGAGCTCAGTTATGCAAAATAGGGCAGTCGCACTAAAGGGGGGCTCTATTGGAATCTCTAGCCCCAAAAGCGCTAACGCCTCACGCCAAGGTACGTGTTGCGATGTCTGGTAATAGGGTGATCCTTCCTCCCCAGGACTTGGCACTCCCCTTAGATATGCTACTTCATTGAAATACGCCTGTGCATCCTGGGTCTGGCCGCCACTAGTGGAATGATAGGCGGCAAAGATGGGCTTTCCCTGGTATATGAGCACCTCCCCTTTGGTTGCCTGTACAGAAGAGATGATCCGCCACCTCTTCTGTAAATAACTATACCAACCCCAACGCTCCCTTTGTGCTTCAGCTGACATCCAAGCTTGGCCGCTGCGGAAATCTGATGACAGATCCGCCTCCTGCCCCGAAGTGTTCTTCTGTTCGTCCAGGCGGTAGAGGGCATAGGTACGGGCGGCAACTGCCTGAGCCTTAAGTGCCTCCAGATGGAAATCTGCCGGCATTTCTGCCGCTACGACGCCCACCAAATAGTCCTCCAAATCCATTTCCACTACCTTACCTAGATCTTCCCGTAGGAGCCGGATAGTAAACTCAGACTGCTTCTCAGGCCTAGACCACCAACGCCCCAGTACAATTAGGGTAGGAAGGCCCACCAAGATCAAAACAAATAGGGCCACATACAAAATAGCCCTGGATAGACCACTCCCGCCTCCCCATCTTGGATGTGGCACCATGCACCATTCCCCCGTTTTGCTGCTGCATCTACGATCCTACCTCTTGCAGGATCGCGTTCCCAATGTTATGTCACGAATTGCTCTTGTATTCCAAGAGCCTTTTGGGATCGATGAAGAGGTACCCCAAAATGGCAGCTACAGCCGCTATGGCCCCGACTCCGTAAAATAGTCCCACACGCTCAAAGCCAATGGCACCAAAGACCGGCGGACCTGCAGCTACTCCAAAAAACCTAACGGTTCCATAGACAGACGTGACAACTCCCCGCTCATCTTGAGAGGCCGATGCAGTGATCAACGTATTCAGAGGCGGCAGCACCATTCCGATACCAATTCCAGCCGCGATGACGGCGGCCGGGAAGATGAACCGCTGATTAATGCACAAAGGAACCACCCCAAGAGCCACCGCGGCTATGAGCATCCCCAAGATTAAGGCACCTTTCAACAAATGACGCCGTTTCTCCAAGAACACCCCAGTACCATAGGAGGTGGCAGCCATAGCTGATACCGGTACTGCCATGGCTAATCCCTTAATCACACCTTCTAGGTGAAAGCGCTGCTCGAGGATATCTGAGAGGTAGCTTAAAAAGCCAAAAAGGATAGATAAAGCCAAAAAACCAATTAGAAAGGCGACAAGTAGTGACACTCCTTTCTGCTTAATAATCTGACCTAGAGTAGCAAAATACTGACTCCAAGACTCGCCCTCTCCACCGGGATTGGGTTCCTGTAGACCAAACCAAACAGCTGCCGCCACCGGGAAGGCCAGAATGCCGTAGACAAAAAACGGGGCATACCAACTGAGCAAAGCCACTAGAGAACCCAGTATGGGGCTGATCACCTTGCCTAGCCCATTGGAGGCTTCCAGAAAGCCAAGGTACCGTGTAAGCTTTTCCCCTGTAATTAGGTCTGCGGTGAGAGCCATAGCTAGCTGATAGGTACCTCCTGCCCCTAACCCTTGCAAAACCCGTCCGACCACGATGAGGGTAAATGGCTGACGCAAGGTGACACTGGCGACACCAGCCACCAGCCCCCCCAGACCGTATAGCACCAGAGCAGGGGCAATGATGATCTTTCTACCAATCCGATCAGAGAGTATGCCAGAAAAGGGAATCAAAAGACCCGCCGGCAGCGAGAATGCTGTAACCAGCAGGCCTACTTTCACCTGATTGATGCCTAATACTTGCTCAAACTTGGGAAACACCGGGATCAACATGGAGTTACCCAATACCATCACAAAAGGGACCGCTCCCAAAATGGCTAGTTCACTCCAGCCCAGACTCTGCTTTTTCACCACAATATCTTCCTTTCACCCGGAATCAATCATTCGAAGATATTGTAAGCCTGGGATAGGGTAAACATACTCTATTTGCTTATGTCGTAACCTGCCCCACTGATGGCCCCTTCAATGGCCTCACTATCTACCTGTTCAACATTGTATCTGACCTCGACAGTACCAGACTTAAGGTCGGCATTAACGGATTCTACACCAGACAACTTCCCCACCATGCTTTCAATGACCTTCTTGCAGTGCTGGCAATGCATACCTTGAACATGAAAAGTCTTAGCCTCTGGAATCGGCATCGGTGCCACCTCCAAGCCGCCTACAAGCAATACTATGATAGTCGATTCTCTTAGTTTAGTATTACCAGTAACGCCCCACAAATCCCTGTGGCTCATACCTATCTCACATCTACTGTCCGCTGGTAATCACTGCCGGGTAGCCCTTGCCTTCTAGTTCCCGCTTAAGTGTCTCGGCATTATCCCTCTCGGAAAAGGCCCCTACTTGCACCCTATACAAGGGGCCAGGAACCACTATCGCCTGGTACCCCTTACCGTTCAACTCATCTGCCAACCCTCGGGCATTGGCCTCTGACGAGAAAGCCCCTACCTGCACACGATAAAGCTGCTTACTGGAGGGTGGTGCTGCCACCGATGGTGGAGCGGCCTTTTGCACCGCCGGCGGGCTCGGTGACTCTCGCACAACCGATACACCTGAAGACTCCCCTAAGGGTAGTGGCTCAGATGTCACTGGTGCCTCCTGTCTTTTCACTTCAATCCCGCTTGTGGGCTCATCAGCTGCCTGGATGTCAGACTCTAGACGCATCTTCTCTGCAGTCTGAGCAACCTCGCGTCTAACCTTTTCACCTTCCTGGACCAGATCACGGTCTAGAGCACCGGTAGCAGCTTGAATGGCATACTGTCCGACAACATAACCCAGGAAAACCGCCACTCCAGCCACGGCAACCAACGTCAGGATCAGGTAGACTCTTTCCAATGCCTTGCTCCGCTTCACCTTTTTCTTTTTGCGAGCCATACCTCTCACCCCATCGAGCTTCGCTAGGCCATTTTACGTTGCCCTATTATTTTCTGCGCTGGGGTGCATAATCCCTGCCAAACATCCACAAACCACCAGTTGTTTGCGGGCCTCACTAACTAGATATAATGATCCACATACACACACGAGATCATGGGGTCTCGCCCTGTGCCTTACCGTTTGATAGGCATCATGGAAAGTCGGTACATTATCTGCGAACTCCACTATCTCCCCAGCAAGCTCCTTTAGGGTTGCCGAGTCGATTGGCCGAGTACGACTGGTTTGCGGAGCTGTGAAAGTCACTGTATCGGCTAGGGGCAGCAATGCCTCGAGCATGGCCCTAACCGGTTTTTTCCCCACTATACTCATGATGAGGTGTAACCGATCCCAAGAGAAATACAAAGGCAAAGTAGCGGCCAGCTGACGGCACCCATCGAGATTATGTGCTCCATCCAGTACCACCAATGGATCCTTCCCCACCACCTCCAGCCGTCCTGGCCATGAGGCAGTGGCAAGACCCTTTGCTACCTGGGCATCACCAATTCCCAGTCCCTTTTCCGCCAACACATCTAGTGTAGCCAAGGCAGTGACCGCATTGGTAATCTGAAATAGACCGAGCAAGCTAATGCGTAGATGCCGCCAGTGGCCCTTTCTAGATACAGAGAAACTGGTTCCAGAAGCTTGGGGCAATGCTCGTTCGATCTCATATTCAGTCTCTATGTCAATAACCCTGGCTCCCCTACTTTTGGCAACCCCAGTGATTACTCGCTTTACGTCCACGGATTGAGGTGCTGTGACTACTGTGCCACCAGGGGGAATCACATCAGCCTTCTCAGCGGCAATCAGCTCAACCGTTTCTCCCAGGATCTCAGTATGATCAAGATCTATATGGGTAAACACGGTCACAACAGGACTCCCTACATGGGTAGCATCATAGCGTCCTCCCATGCCAGCCTCCAGAATAGCGTAATCCACACAAGCCACAGAGAAATGCTTAAGGGCGAGCGCCGTCGCTACCTCAAACATTCCTGGCGAACCATATGCACCGATACCCAGCTCTTCCAAACAGGGATAAAGCTCTCGGAAAATGCTATCCAAGGCTTCGTCAGTAATGGGCATCCCATTAATCTGAATACGCTCATTGAACTTCACAAGGTGGGGTGAGGTAAATAGGCCCACTTTTTGGTCGGCTGCCTGCAAGGCCGAAGCAATAAACTGGGCAGTAGAGCCCTTACCGTTGGTACCTACTACATGAATAATACTGAGATCACGCTCGGGGTGACCTAGATGGGCAAGCATGATTTCGATGCGTTCCAGTCCAGGCCGACTTAGCGCTGAACCGAGATTAGCCAAATATGTATGAACTTCCATTGGACTCCACCCTCCCTATGCAATCTAGTAAGATTGGACAAGACCCGGCACCTTCCGAGCCGGGCCCCTGTCACCTCTCTTGATTTAGTCTACCAGCTCTCGTAGCCGATCTTGGAGCGTTGTCTCTTTCTCCTTAAGAGTCACTAACTTTTGTCTCTCTTTTTCTACGATCTCACCCGGAGCCTTATTGACAAAACCTTGGTTAGCCAGTTTCCCCTGGGCCCTTTTGATCTCCTGCTCAGTCATTTCTATCTCTTTCTTAAGCCGAGCGATCTCTTGGTCAAGGTCAACTAGACCCGCCAGTGGCAGATACATTTCCACGCCACCGGCTACGGCTGTTACTGCCTTTTCTGGCTTGACGGCTTCCACAGTCTGCAAGTCTAGATCACCAACCCGGGCCAAGACCTTTAGATATCCTTCGACATCCTTTAGAAGAGCCATTCTCTCCTCGTCAGCATGGATAATCACGGGTATCTCTTTACCGGGAGCCACCTTCTTCTCGCTCCTGATATTGCGAATCGCCCTGGTCATATCCATCACTGCCGTCATTTCGGCCTCCACCTGGGGATCGATATAGGCAGCTTCAACCCTAGGCCAGCTAGAGAGCATAATCGTCTCACCTGCATGGGGTAAGTGCTGCCAGACCTCCTCGGTGATAAACGGCATGAAGGGATGTAGCAGCCGCAAGGTCCCTTCCAGTACCAGCCAAAGCACATACTGAGAAGCTAGTTTAGCCGCGTCTCCCCCACGCCCATATAGATGGGGCTTAATCATCTCTACATACCAGTCACAGAACTCTGTCCAGATAAAATCATATAGAACCCTGGCCGCCTCACCCAAATCATAGCGATCTAGCCAACGGGTAGTCTCCTCAATGACACCTTGATACCGACTGAGAATCCACTTGTCTGGCAAACTAAGCTCAAGCTCATCAAGGTCAACCCCATCTGGCTGAAAGTCACTTAGGTTCATCAAAGCAAACCTGGAGACATTCCAGATCTTATTGGCAAAATTACGATAGGCCTCTACCTTCTCAGGTCGATAGCGGGTATCATTACCGGGAGATGTACCAATCACCAGGCTAAACCGCAGAGCATCGGCACCAAATTCCTCAATTACTTCGATGGGGTCTACTCCATTACCCAAGGACTTACTCATCTTTCGTCCCAAAGGATCCCGAATTAAGCCATGGATGAGAATATCATGGAAGGGAACTTCACCCATGAATTCAAGACCCATGCACATCATTCTAGCCACCCAAAAGTAGATGATATCAAACCCAGTGACCAGAACCGATGTTGGATAGAAATGCTCCAAATCTGCCGTCTTATCCGGCCATCCTAGTGTAGAAAAAGGCCAGAGAGCAGAGCTAAACCAGGTATCCAACACATCTGGATCTTGGCGCAATTCGGTGCTACCACAGGATGGGCAAGCCCTGGGATCATCTTTGGTGACAATTACCTCACCACAATCACAGTACCAGACCGGGACCCGATGGCCCCACCAGAGTTGGCGGGAAATACACCAATCCCGCACATTTTCCATCCAGTTGAGGTAGTTCTTACTAAACCTCTCTGGAACAAAGCGACTATCCCCCTCAGTAATTGCACGAATGGCAGGCTCAGCCAAGGGTTTCATCTTGACAAACCATTGCTTACTAAGAAGAGGTTCTACTGTATGACTACACCGAGTACATTCGCCAACGGCGTGCTGATGTTCAACGATTTTCTCCAGCAATCCTTGTGTCTTGAGATCCTGAACCACAGCTTCGCGGGCCTCATAGCGATCAAGGCCCTGATACTTGCCCCCCGCCTCAGTGATCTTAGCCTTGCCATCTAGGACCAAGATAGCAGGCAAGTTATGGCGCTGGGCTACCTCAAAGTCATTGGGATCATGGGCCGGTGTAATTTTCACTACCCCGGTACCAAACTCCATATCCACATACTCATCGGCCACAATCGGTATCTTGCGATCCATCAAGGGCAAAATACACTTCTTGCCAACCAAATGCTGATAGCGTTTGTCCTTAGGATTGACCGCAACCGCCGTATCCCCCAGCATAGTCTCTGGCCGGGTGGTGGCCACAACTACGTATTCTCCTTCGTTATCAGCCAGTGGGTATTTGATATACCAAAGCTGACCGGTGGTATCTTCGTGTTCCACCTCGATATCAGAAAGAGCTGTACTACACCTTGGACACCAATTAATGATATAGTCTCCTTGGTAGATTAAGCCCTTATTGTATAGGTCCACAAATACCTCTCTCACTGCCCGTGAGCATCCTTCATCCATGGTAAACCGCTGCCGATCCCAGTCACATGATGCCCCCAAGCGCCGGAGCTGCTGAAGAATGCGGCCTCCGTATTCTTCCTTCCACTCCCATACCCGCTGGATGAACTTCTCTCGCCCTAGATCATAGCGGCTCTTTCCCTCGTTTTCCCGCAAATGCTCCTCCACCTTAGCTTGGGTAGCGATCCCAGCATGATCCATGCCGGGAATCCAGGTGGCATTGTACCCTTGCATCCGTTTACAGCGAATCAGGATATCCTGCATGGTTGTATCCATTGCATGCCCTAGATGTAGCTGCCCCGTGATATTTGGTGGTGGGATAACAATGCAAAAGGGTGGTTTCTCCTTATCCACTTCCCCATGGAAATACTTCCGCTCTTCCCAGATCTTATACCATTTGGCTTCCACGGCATGGGGATCATAGACAGTAGGGATCTCCTCTTGTGCCGCTACCAATTTTGTCGTCTCAGTCGTCTTTGACATTGCTTCTACCTCCTTCTTGCCCAGACTATCCTAACCAAAAAAGCTTCCGTCCACAAGGACGAAAGCTCCAGACTTCCGCGTTACCACCCTATTTCCACCGATAGACCATAAGACTCTACCGGTGACACTTCATGCTATAACGGGCTGACCCGACCATCCCTACTAACTGTACCAAAACCACAGCGTTCAAAATGGTAACTCCAGGGCGACCTTCAGCAATTCCTACCGGGGAGTTCTCCCAGCCGCTGAAACTCCCTCTCTGACAGCGGTAACTGCCTACTCCTCCCTTTCACAGTCTTAACTTGTCGAGATTTGCTTCAATTCTATATGACCCAAAGGGCGATGTCAACAGGTAAACGGCCCAAAACATCTATACCAAAGCAAGAGTCCGAGTCGAAACACAATCGCAACAGTCTCTATGTTATAATAGTACTGTAGTACTGGGATATTAGTATTTTGAGGGGAGAGGTAGAATGCCGGAGAAGATTCTAGTCGTTGATGATGAGCACTCCATTGTAGAACTGATTAGATTCAATCTTGAGAAAGAAGATTGGCAGGTTGTCACCGCTTACGATGGTGATGATGCCTTAGATGTGTTTCATCGTGAAAAACCGGATTTAGTTCTATTGGATATCATGTTGCCTTTGAAAGATGGATGGGAAGTCTGCAGAGAATTGCGGGAGATCTCAGCTGTACCCATCATTATGTTAACAGCCAAAGATGAGGAGCCCGACAAGATCAAGGGCTTGGAGATTGGCGCCGATGACTATGTGACCAAGCCCTTTAGCCCCAAGGAGCTAGTGGCTAGAGTGAGAGCAGCTTTGCGCCGGGCCTCCCAAGCGGCACCTGCTAGTGAGCATGTTGTCACTTTAGATGGCCTTCGCATCGACATAGACCGTCACCAGGTTACCCTTGATGATGAACTACTGGTCTTAACTCCCAAGGAGTTTGACCTCTTGCTACTACTAGTGCGGAATAAGGGAAAAGTCCTAAGCCGCGATATGCTGCTGGAGACTGTCTGGGGCTATGACTATGGTGGTGAAACTAGAACCGTTGATGTCCATATTCGGAGGTTGCGGCAGAAAATGAATGAAGATCCATCCCGACCCCGTTACATCCATACTGTACATGGTGTAGGCTATAAAGTGGAGGAGCCTCGATAAGACATGGAAGATGCCCGCTCTGAGCGCCTCAGTAGGAAAACCATTGTATTTCAAGCAATGCTAGTGCTTTCCACCGCATTAGCTAGTGTGCTTGGTGTTTGGCTACTTCGAAACACCATCTGGTGGCCTGTGTGGGTCTTAGTGGTTTGCGGAATTTCGATTTATCTCACATACCTCTACACCCAAGGCCACTTCTTCGAACCGATTCGCAGTATTCAACTGGCCATCAATCGGGTCACACAAGGGGAGCTAGATGAAAGGGTAATCCTGCGCTCTACCGGTGATGCAGAATTCGTTGAATTGAGTGATGCCATTAATGGTATGGCAGAACACTATGCCCTATTGGTAGAGGAGGCTAACCGGCACCGTAACCATCTTAATGCCATATTATCCAGTCTGGTAGATGCCCTGGTGGTTGTGGACAAAGATCTGAAAATCACGATGGCTAATCCCGCGGCCAGCAATCTCCTGGGCATTACTCCAGATAGCCGTGGCCGCTATCTTTTAGAGAGTATCCGCAATTATGACCTGATTCAGCTTTTCCAGCGAGT
Organism: Bacillota bacterium; assembly: GCA_012518315.1. Classification (GTDB taxonomy): domain Bacteria; phylum Bacillota; class Limnochordia; order DTU087; family DTU087; genus JAAYSL01. The sequence continues at coordinate 46,711 of JAAYSL010000066.1, forward strand.
GTTACAAGAAGAAACCACAGCCCAACAGGAAATCCAGATTTTCTCACCACAACACTATATCTTCCGAGCGATTGTCAGCCCCGTCCGCTCCCAAAGAACAGGCAAGATCGTGGGTGTTGTGGCTATACTCCATGACATTACCGAGATAAAGCGGCTAGAGAAGATGCGCAGTGATTTCGTAGCCAATGTGTCCCATGAGCTGCGAACCCCACTGACATCCATTAAGGGGTTTGTCGAGACACTGCTCGATGGCGCCTTAGAAGACCCCGAATCATCCCGCCGGTTTCTCACTATCGTTGCCACCGAAACAGACCGCATGGTTAATCTGGTACAGGACTTGCTAGAGCTCTCCCGGCTCGAGGGCACAGATCGGGCCTGGCATTTAGTGCCCCTAGATCTAGGAGGCCTTGCTAGAGAAACAGCGGACAGCTACCGGGAAATTGCCCAGGAAGCTGATCTCTCGCTCCATGTCGAGATCGGGGATTACCTGCCCCCGATACAAGGTGATGCTACACTCTTGCGCCAAGTGATTGCCAACCTTTTGGATAATGCCATAAAATACACTGAGCCCGGTGGGCATGTGTGGCTAACCTTGTCTGGTAGTGATGAGGCGCTGCATCTCTCGGTAAGAGATACTGGTGTGGGTATCCCCACTAAGCATCTCAGTCGCATCTTTGAACGATTCTACCGGGTAGATAAAGGCCGCTGTCGCAAGATGGGTGGTACCGGATTGGGTCTTGCCATTGTCAAACACATTGTGGAAAAGCACCATGGCAAGATCACCGTAGAAAGTGAATATGGTGAAGGCACTTGCTTTACTGTCACTTTGCCTGCCATCCCAGAAGAGCAAATGGTGCCAGCAGCGGTATCTAGTTAAAGAGGCCGCTGCAAAATCATCTCCTACCCATCTCCTAACTCAGCACGGACTCAGCCATCTGGTGCCCTTAGACCTAGCTAGCTATTTAGTGCCCTCAAATAGTAGACACATAGCAGCAGCAAAAGCCCCCATACCCAGCTAATCCGCCGATACCAGGGGGCTTTGGAGGGGCCTAGTGCCTTATAGTGTTCCATATAGCCTTCTACTTTTGTGATATCAGTCTCTCTAATAATCAGTAATACTGTACCCATGGCCAGTAAACCCAGAAGCTGGCCTGCATTGAACAGCAGATATTCCTCAGCAAAACATCCCACGATAAACTCGGTCAAACCCAAGCCAAAAACTGCCAAAAGTCCCATCTGACCAGGGAATTGGGCCCTCCAGCGTAGCCCCCAGACAACCACAAAGGTAAGATAAAAACCTATAGCCTGATAGGCTCCTAGGGGTTGAAATCCCTGCCCATCAGATACTACCCCCCATATGAGACTAGTCATCCTACCTAAACGGCTGGTGCCAACTGAAGCGATGGCCAATCCCAGAGCTAAGGGAGCCGCTAGAATATCAGCTAACTGGCGATAGTCCCACTCGTGACGGCGCAATACCCAAGCCGTAACCAAGCCAAACCCTATCACTGCTCCAAAGGATGACAGTCCATTGCTAATACTAAGTAGCTCTTCCGGGAAAGCAATAAAATAAGGTAACTCACTAAGCACAAACAGAAGCCGCGCCATAAGTAATCCCGCAATAAACACACAAATAAGATAATCCAACATGAGGTCTGTAGACCAGCCCAGGCGACGAGCTTCCCGTAGGGCCAGCATCACCGCGGCTCCATATCCCAAAGATAACATGAAACCGTATGCATAGATATGAAATGGACCTATGGTAAACAAGACCGTATCTATAGCCGAACAGCAGCACTGCTGCTAGGTAAAGTGCTGCCTACCTCCCTTCTAGCTGTGGTACTTGGGCGGGGCCTTATTCCACCGCCATCGATTGTGTCTTTGGCTCATTTCTATGGCCTAGTTCTGAAACAAGAACACCAAACAGCATTAGACAGGCACCAAGCTGACCTGCCCTGGGCAACCGCTCTCCCAAGAACAAAAATGCCAATACCGCCGCAAACACCGGCTCCAAGGAAAAGATCAGGCTCACCCGTGTTGGTGTAGTATGGGGTTGTACCCGGATCTGCAAATACTGCGCTACCGCAGTGGCAAAAACCGCCAGATAAAGTAGGCATCCCCAGGGAGTAATCCCCCGAATCTGTGGTACTGGTTCCACCAAGACAGCCGCCACCAAGCCTACTAACGCCACGGTACCGAGCTCCACCCAGGTGAGCAGAACCGGATCAGACGTGGGCCCATACCGATCCACTGTGATAATCTGCGATGCATATAAGAAGGCACAGGCTAGAACCCACAAATCACCCTTTGCTAGAGCCCAAGGGTCAGTAAAGTCCAGGGTCAGAAAAGCTAAACCTAAGACAGCCAAGACCACTCCCACCAAAGCCTCACGTTCCGGCTTTTTCCGCAAAAGCACGGCAGCTAGTATCGGGGTGATTACAACTGATAAGGCCGTAATAAAAGCTGCCTTGGATGCTGTTGTATATTGAATACCAATAGTTTGACTAAGATACCCTCCCCAGATGAGTAGCCCGAGAATGATACCATTTTGCACAGTACCTCGATCTAGCTGTCTTCGCTTGGGCCACGCGGCAGGGGTAAGCAAGATAAAAGCCAAACAGAATCTCATTCCCACAAGATACATCGGCTGTAGCGCCGTCACTAGGATCTTAAGAACAGGAAAGGTCCCACCCCAAATCAAGGTGACCATAAGCAAGATCAAATCCGCTTTGAGAGGACTGATCTCTCTATCTATACCGAAAAACAAGCCCCTTGCCTCCCCATGCCCGTCTCTTACCTGAGAACCGCTCACTCCACCACCAAGTCGCCATGTTTAGCCACATGGGCTGCCAAACCTCCATCAGCCAATAGCCTAATCATCACATCGGGCAGAGGCGGGGCTTGGAGTATCCTCCCTTGTGTTAGGTTATGGATGGTGCCAGTACCGAGATCGATTTGTAAGCGATCTCCCGCGGCGATCTGATCGGTATCACAAATAAGCACAGGCAAACCCACATTGATGGCATTGCGGAAGAAGATTCGGGCAAAGGATTTGGCCAAAACGGCACTAACACCAGCAAGCTTAATAATTGTTGGAGCATGTTCCCTGCTAGAACCTAATCCAAAGTTGGTGCCACCAACCACAAAATCTCCGGGAGCAACCCTGGCAGCAAATTCAGGATCCGCATCTTCCAGTACGTGCTTAGCTAATTCCGGCAAATTGGAGCGTAAATGAAACAACCTACCTGGAGCTATATGATCAGTCGAAATATTGTCTCCGAATTTCCAGGCATTACCTGTAAGCTGCATAGCCCAATACCTCCCTGGGATCAGTGATTACTCCGGTCAATGCACTAGCTGCCGCTACCGCAGGGGAACCAAGGTAAATAGACCCTTGCGGATTGCCTAATCTCCCTTGGAAATTCCGGTTAGATGTATTCAAAGATACTTCACCATCACCCAGAATTCCTTCATGCACCCCAACACAGGGACCACAACCAGGTGCTAATACAATAGCACCGGCCTCAACTAGTGTTTCAATGTAATCTAGCCTCAAGGCCTCTAGGAAAACCTTGCGGGAAGCAGGAACAACAATACACCGCACCTTCGCCGCCACGTGCTTGCCACTCATTATTGAAGCGACTATGGCCAAATCCTCTAGCCGACCATTGGTGCAAGAGCCGATAAACACCTGATCAATGGCAGTCCCCACCAGCTCAGTCACGGGGTAAGTGTTATCTACTGTATGGGGAGCCGCTAAAGTCGGTTCTAACTTGGCGGCATCAATGATAATAACCCGTTCATAATTGGCATCACTATCAGCAGCTAAGGGCTTATAGTCTTCTGGTCGACCCTGTGCCGTAAGGTATTCTTGGGTAACGGCATCACTGGCAATAAGACCCACCTTCGCACCGGCTTCCACCGCCATGTTAGCCAGGGTCAGTCTTTCCCACATAGGCATAGCGGCAATAGTCTCACCGGCAAATTCCAAGGCCTTGTAGGTGGCCCCATCGGCTCCCAGCAGCCCAACGAGATGCAGGATAAGGTCTTTAGCATACACCCCTACAGGTAGCTCTCCATTCACCTCAATCCGGATAGTCTCTGGCACTCTAAACCAAGTCTTCCCTAAGGCCATGCCCATGGCCACATCTGTAGAACCCATGCCCGTGGCAAAGGCAGCTAAGGCACCAGCCATACAGGTATGGGAGTCAGCCCCAATGATCACTTTGCCGGGGGCAGCATAATCCTCTGCAACTATCTGGTGGCAAACCCCTTCACCAACATCAGATAATCTACACCCGGTTTTTTCGGCAAAGCTCCTCAGTAGCATGTGATCATTGGATAACTCTTTGCGGGGGCTAGGTGCGGCGTGATCGATGAATAAGATGGTGCTTTCGGGGCGAGCTGCTTTCTCCATTCCGATTTTCTCAAGCTGTCGCACAGCAAGTGGCCCTGTCCCATCCTGGGTCAAGGCCACGTCTACATCACAAACGATGATCTGACCTGCCCGGACCTCCCGGCCCACCCGTTGGCTCAAGATTTTCTCAGCCAATGTCAATCCCATTGTCTCCATCCTCCCTAGGGGTTACCTTGGTAATATTCAACCTGAGAATACAAATGCCTTCCGGCTAATCTTGGCATGGATCCATGTATTAACTACCGAATTGTGCCGACATCATCTGAGCGCGGAAAATCGGCAGTGAAGCTCACTACCAGTTGGAGAGCTCATGCCGATTTCTGCAAATCTTAAAGCAGGGCAAAAACAGGGCTATCCATGGCAATTGCCGCCCTAGCTAGCATCTTTGCCATGCCCGGTCTCCTGCTTGAAATCTTCATACACATAAACAAGTTCCTTATCGAATAATGCCCGCTTCAATGTCACTGACACTTCTCTAACCCTAGGTAACAGGCTCTGGGCATCCTCTGGGCTTAGATGAATACCATATTCCAGGAACTTGGCCATCAAAGCTTTTGTACCAGAATGCTTGCCAATCACAATCTGCCTCTGCAAGCCTACTTCCTCTGGAGTAAAGACCTCATAAGTTGAAGCATCCTTGAGCACACCATCGGCGTGAATACCCGATTCGTGAGCAAACATGTTAGTACCGACAATGGCCTTCCAGACCGGAAGCTCCCGTCCCGAAGCCCTGGCTACGTACTCACTTGCTTCCCGGAACATATCTGTCTTGAAATTCAGATCTATGCGAGACAAATACTTAAGTGCCATCACTACTTCTTCTAGAGCTGCGTTCCCTGCCCGCTCCCCTAGGCCATTGATGGTCACCCCGACAAACTTTGCCCCACCCCTAACACCAGCTAAGGCATTGGCTGTAGCCATACCGAAATCATTATGTGTATGCATCTCGATCTCTAGGCCAGTTGCCTCCCGCAGGGTCTGTACTCGCTCACAGATAGTAAAAGGATCCATTATGCCGACAGTATCACAATAGCGTAAGCGATCGGCTCCCACATCCCGGGCTTCTTGTCCAAACTTGATGAGAAAATCCATATCTGAGCGGGAAGCATCTTCAGCATTCACAGAAACATACAGACTATGCCGCTTGGCAAAGGCCGCAGCCTCTGTCATATGTTTCAAAACCCAATCTCGGCTGGTCTGTAGTTTATGTTTGATATGAATATCGGAAGTGGATATGGAAATAGCCACTGCATCGACATCACAAGCCAGGGAGGCCTCCACGTCTTTGATTACAGCACGGTTCCACGCCATGATACTAGCTTGGAGATCAGCCTTGACAATAGACCGGATAGCTTCTTGCTCATCACCACCCATTACGGGAATACCGGCTTCAATCTGATGCACCCCCATGGCATCCAGGAGTTTGGCAATGCGCACTTTCTCATTATTGGCAAAAACCACTCCTGCCGTCTGCTCACCGTCTCGCAGAGTTGTATCGACAA
>JAAYSL010000067.1 GCA_012518315.1 Bacillota bacterium
AAGCGAGTAACCAGCATCAGCTCCTGCCGACGCTGCTGAATGCGTGGCTGAATACGGGATACATCCATACCGAGGGTGTCATATACCGCTGTCTGCCCCTTTGCTACCATGTCGACCAAACGCTCAGCCTCTGGTAAAGACTCACACGGCTCTACGCACCATTCCGCCCACACACTTTCGGCCTGTCTGAGGGCTTCATCTATGGATAGTTCTCGCATCGCCAAGCTAGCTGTGCTATAGTCTCCTTCATATATCACTCCTGCGAGCTCTGCCATAGCACTGATTACCAATACTTCGCTTCTCGACGGCCCCAAGAACTCCGACCATTCATTCACCCAGGAATCAGGGAGTGATTGCACAAATTCCATAAGCTCTTCCGATAGTACCAGTCGTCTGGCAGGGGCAACAGCCGCAAGAATGAAGTCAAGTTCCAGAGCAATCGAAGGCCTGACAACCCAGCTGACTTCCTTCAGCTCGTTTTCTTGTTTCATATCTTCTGGTTCCATGTAAACCCACCTCCGGTACCCAATAGTCCCTGGCCGAATACACCCTATCCTGCCACATTGACCGACATAGCTGGTGGCGTCAACTCTAGGTAATAGCCCTATGGATATGTGATCACTTTGCCATGCTCCGTCGACTCACCACTCGCCTGTTGCTTAACCATACCCGGATCATCAGAAACATTACAGTCACAGTCATCACCCCAAAGATACCTGATAGAGGCAAATATGCGGGTACAAGCAAAGGAGTAAGAGCAGCTGCAAGCAGCTGGCTAACAGCAATTGCACCCTGATAGATGCCGCTAATTCGCCCCACAGCTCCCTCGGGAGCCACCAACTGCAGAAGAGTCAAGGTCTGCACAGTGACAAGTCCGTTGCCCAAACCTCCAATGAAGCATAGCACACCGACCATGATCCTTCCCATCCCCGGCGCAACACAAGGGGCGACAACTACCGAAGCGGGGATAGCCAACAAGAGTGCCTGGCCTCTTATGAGATCATGCCAGGGATTTCCATCGTGCTTCCTAAGCGCAAGTCCTGTCGAAGATATGAGTGTACCCAACCCGATTAAACTGACTAATACACCAAGAAAACCTTCTTTGGCCTGCAGCATATCACGAACGATAATGGAGGTAGTAGCATCAAAAACCATCATAGTTGCGGCCAAACACAACACAACTGGAGTCAGAGTACGGATCAGGGGGAAATCCCGATAGACTCTTTGGATAGGGACCAAAGACCGATCTCTGCAGGATTCTGCCTGGCTGCGAGATTTACTTGACCTTGCGTCACGTGGAGGAGAGGGCGGCAGCCGGAGCAAGGCAACAATCCCAAGTAAGTATGCAGCCACATTCAAGAGCATAGCTAGCTGAGGTTCCACATGAAAGAGTAGCAGGCCCCCACCAAGAGGACCGACTATCTTAACGACAGAGGCCAATTGCTGTAAGAAAGCATTGCTTTTCGCCAGCTCTTCCTGAGCAAGAATATCCCTGAGAGCGGCCTGACGAGCAGGAATCATTATGGAAGAAAGCGCTCCTAGAGTGGCTAGCCAGAGATAGACATGGCTTAGCTTGCTTGCACCCACAAGACCCACCACTGCCAAACTAGATAGGCCGTATGCTACTACTAGAAGGGCTCTTCTGTCGAGTTTATCGCAAAGATTGCCAGCCAAAGGGCTCACAAGACCCGCTGGAACCAGGGAAGCCAGCAGAATACCGGTACTGTGTTCGACGGTCCCACCTCCTCGGAAAACCACCAGTGAGAAAACCGCCATCTGCGTTACCCAGTTGCCCAATGCAGTAATCGACTCCGCCATACCAAAGAGCAAGACCGATGAATGCACTCTCACGTAGGTATCCCCCTAAATGTTATGCGTAGTCACATGCCTACGCTACAGTATATGAGATCCCACGGAGAAGTTCAACTAGTTTTTCACCCCTGCAGAATTCTTTAGTGCAAAGGCTACATCTTCAAGTCTATCAGCGACGACTACTGCTGTGCTCCAGCTAGTGCATTATCTATGGCTTTGAGTATCACCATACTACTATATGTAGCTCCAGAAACGGCATCTACCTGCAATCTTTGGGCCTCTAAGACTTGGTCAACAACTGCTTCCGCCGCCTTACCCCGGCCATGGCGGTGCTCGACTAGCCTAATCCCCACTAGCTTGTGATCCTTGACTGTCACCTCGACTCGAACCGACACTGGGAAAACCTGATAGCTGCCGCTATACGTACCATCCGCCAGCCTTGACAAATCAACATCTGCCAACTCCATAGCCGTCAACTTGTGCATGTTGGACTCCAAGCCTTTCATGCCAAAAAAAGCCAAAACAATCACGACTGCTAACGTACCCAAAACTACTTTCATTATCTTCCCCAAACTAATCTCTCCTCTATGGCCATCTGGCAAAGGATGTCGATCGCTATCTTGCCCCAAATCACCATCTTGTCCCAAAAATCCGGTAAGCATCTGGGTGGTCTCTTTTCACTCTGGACAAGTTTCGCGCCTGCCTACGTCAATTTTAAACCCATCCCGTTAGTTTTGCTAGCAAACGAGTGTATTCAACAAAATTGTCCCAGGAGATATCTGGTGGTACCCCGTGATCACACCCAGGAATAAATCCTCCGTCTTCTAATAGTGGTGGCACCACCCGCATGACTTCGTGCTCCATCACCTTGCCTCCGGCAGCAATGGCACGTTTATCGATTCCACCGACATAAGCCAGTTTCTTGCCATACAGCCTGCGGTATTCGACAATATCATTACCAGCCGCCACCTCAACAGGAAAGCAGCAATTGAACCCGGCATCAATCCAGATGGGGATTAACTCCGCTATGTAGCCATCCGAATCTATGGAAATCACTCTACAACCGGCTCGCTTGAGTTCTGCTATCCACCGCTTATATGCTGGTAACAGAAATTGCCTTGTCATTTTGGGGGAAATCATGCTATGGGCTTTGTACGCCATGTCTTCGTTTACTACAACATAATCAACCTGGAGCATTGCCAGGATTGGGGCCATTGTCTCAGATACGAAATCAGTCCAAAAGCCAATCATTTCCTGGACGAAGCCTGGATCATCGATCATCAGCATGCATAGACCTTCTAGTCCGCACCATTCCCGCAATTGCCAGAATGGTCCGTTGAAGGCGAAACTGACAACACCATCACCCTCGGCTAGAGACTCACACCGTTTCTGGAAATCATCGGGATAGCGTCCGGGAGTTCTGGGGTCAAAGCGCTTTTTCATCTTTTCCCAATCGCTACGATCCCGGACAGGGAACCTGTGCCACTTACGGGTCACAAAATCCTTGGCTTCCCGAAGATAAGTATAATCGAATTCATCAGAGATCTCGGTTATAGCCCCCATCCAATCTTGTATGATATAATGCCCATCCCTGTGTTCAATGACCTGCTCTTCAAACTCAGGTATCATTTTGAAGGAGACACCAGGGCTCATTCTTGGTTTTGTCGATTTGTCATATTCAATACCTAGCGTCTCAAGCAGGAATTCATAGTAGTCTTCACCTGGAGGAAGGCCTTGCCGACGC
>JAAYSL010000068.1 GCA_012518315.1 Bacillota bacterium
CTTTGGACTCAACTAGTCATCTGATCACCATAGGCCTAGTTAGCCTATTTAGTTGTATTGTCCCTACCCATCACCTCGTTTCTAGCCTGCGAAGGAGTTCTTTGTAGTCATCCCTTGAATCGAGCAAGTGGTCTTGCATCAATTCCGAAGCTCTCCCCGATTTTCCGTTGCTTATGGCCTCCGCAATTAGCTCATGAAACCGTGCCGCCTTCTCTACTTGTCCGGGTAACCGAGAGCTTAGCCCCCTATGTTTAGCCGTTGATTCATAATAGGCGCTTACTGCCTGCTGAATACGAACCAAAAAGGGATTCTGAGAGGCCTCGACTATAGAGGTGTGAAAGTTGAACTCCCATTCCTTGTGAGGTTTTGATTCGGTAACTAACTGTCTCATGTTCCTGGCGGCCATGTTGATGTTTTCCAAATCTTCCTCACTAGCCCGTTGAGCAGCTAATGAAGCAGCAAATGGTTCAAAAGCCAGTCGCGCTTCAAAGCAAAACATGAGTGGCTCATCACAAGCGACAAAGTCAAAACCGAAAGGCTCCTTAATCAAACCCGGATTCTCGCAAATAAAGACGCCTACCCCATGTCGAAACTCAACGATATTGCGAGCCTCTAGTATCTTTAGGGCTTCCCTTACTGTAGGTATACTCACATCGAATTGTTTTGACAACAGCCGGAGAGGTGGTAAACCATCCCCTGGCTCTAGCTTCCCTTGCCTCACTTCATCTGCAAGGATCTCAGCTATAGTCTGGGAAATCTGCTGTTTTGCCACCCGAATATCCTTCATACTAAGCTCCTCTTACTCAATAGGTGATCAGATCACGTACTTCCACAAGACCCAACTGTTCCCTACCATTAGTCTTCTCTAGTCTTTATGTTTCATTCCTCACTGACCATGCCAGTTCCTGCTATATAATCAACAATCTTGATATCGACATGAATTCCAAACATATGAGTGTTGTATCAATCCATGATCATTCGTTCGGTTCCTGTAGATTGATGTACGGGCGGAGCTAAGAATAATCTCAATTGACTTAGCCCATACTGGATTATACAGGAGTATGTCACTATATCACGGGCAACCTAGTAGTTGAGCATCCGAAGATATCCGGGAGGAACTGCAAATGACTGCATCTACACTCGATAGTGAACTCAAATCCTTGATCATGCAGTATGTTACAGGCCAACTTGAGGAAAAGAGGTTTCGGGTAGCCTACCGGCGCCTCGTCCGCTTACGGACACTTCTCGGCCGCTAGTAGAGCCAAAGGAATAGACATCGTATTGGGCTTTCTAGCCAGAAGGAGAATCTCGCTCCATAGCCAAAGCTACAAGGGACTAGCTATGTGACAAGAAGGAGCGAATTCGATGAAGGTCGATTATCATATGCATCTTGAGATGGGCTCTTTGACCCTTGATTACCTAGAAGAATTCTGGCAGCAAGCTCAAAGGCAAGGGCTTGATGAGATCGGCATCAGTGAACATGGTCATAATTTCCGTCAGTATGAAGGGATCATGGGCCACCTACGGACAGGCCAAGATGCTTATCCAAAGATCATCCGTTGGCTAAGCAAGAAATTTTCCCTTGACCTAGACGACTATGTTGCCTTGATTCAGGCCGGTAAAGATCGGGGATGGGTACTGAAACTAGGACTGGAAATGGACTATATCCCCGGAAAAGAGGCAGAAATAGCCGCCCTCATCGAAGCCTATCCCTGGGACTATGTGTTGGGATCTGTTCATTTTATGGGCAAATGGGGTTTTGATTTCTCCCCTGAGGTAGGTTGGCCGGACAAGGACACCAACAGTGCCTATGAAGCCTACTTCACAGCACTCCTTGGGGCCACAAAGACTGGCCTTTTTGACTCTATCACTCATCCTGATCTGATCAAGATCTTCGGCCACCAAGCCACTATCCCCCTGGAGCCATACTATGATGCTATGGCAGAGGCCCTAGCTAGGACAGATACTTGTGTGGAGATCAATGCCGCTGGCCTGCGCAAGCCAGTGGGGATCATCTACCCTCATCCCGATTTTCTAAGAAAATGCCAAGAGAAAGGTGTACCAATCACCCTCGCCTGTGATGCCCACTACCCCAACGATGTGGGCAATGGGATAGATCAAGCCATCAAGCTTGCTCGGTCTGTTGGCTATTCGGAAGTTGCCACCTTTAGCCGCCGCCAAAGAACCTTGCAGCCCATAGGCTAGGGACTGATCTGGATTAGCCTAATCGGGAAGGAAGTCTTTCTCGTTCAGAGAAGGCTATAGGGGATTGGTAAGCAAGATCTGTGGGAGGGAGAGACACAAATGCTGCGAATAGCCATGTTGAGTAGTTGGCACGTACACGCACCGGGCTATGCCCGGGAGATCCAGTCCCGCTCTGATGCTAGGATAACCGCGGTCTGGGACGAAGACCCGACCCGTGGAAGGAAATGGGCGGCCGATCTTGGGGTGCCTTTTGAAGAAGACCTTGAGGCTATTTTGGGGCGTTCTGATGTGGACGGGGTCGTAGTAAATGCTCCGACCAACCGCCATACAGAAGTGATGGTGGCCGCCGCTAAGGCTGGTAAACACATCTTTACCGAGAAAGTGATGGCCTTAACAGTCAAGGAATGTGAAGCCATTAGTCAAGCTGTCAAGGAGGCAGGTGTGAAATTCTGCATCTCTTTCCCCCAACGGACTTGGCCGGTTAACTTGCTGGCTAAGCAGGTGATAGATGACGGGCTTCTCGGGACTGTCACCTTGATGCGGGCGCGGAATGCACACAACGGCGCCGTAGCAGGGTGGTTACCTGAGCATTTCTATGACCCTGTAGCCTGTGGCGGTGGTGCCATGATGGATCTCGGTGCCCACCCAATGTATCTGGCCCGCTGGCTCATGGGAGAACCTCGCCGGATTACCTCTATGTTTAACTCCTTTACCGGCCACGAAGTAGAAGACAATGCGGTGGCCCTCATTGAATTTGCCAATCAGGGTATAGCCGTGGTCGAAACAGGCTTTGTATCCCATAGTAGTCCCTTCACCCTTGAGCTTCACGGTAGTGAAGGTACTTTTCTCGTAGGAGGTCCCGAACGGTCAGTACGTCTCCATTCAGCCAAGCTGAATCAGAACAGTACCCCAGGCTGGGTTATTCCTACCCGCCTACCAGCGGTACTGCCCATGCCCATGGAACAGTGGATAAACGGGATTCTAGAAGGCACACCCATCGAGTTTGGACTAGTAGAGGGAACCCAGCTAACGGAGCTAATGGAAGGAGCCATGCGTTCCTATCGTTCTGGTAAGCAGGTGGAGTTCCCCTTGGATTAGAGCAGGTTCAACCAACAACAAGACCCAACCTTGTGAACCGTCCGAGGTCGGGTCTTATCATTATTTCGCTTTTTCGACCGAGCTTTCCAGCAGACTCTTAAGCAACCTGTCACTTTAGGCAAGTTCTTGCTCCTCATCCCAGGCTTTTCGCAGAGTGGGTACATCAGCCAAGAGTCTTTTCGTATATGGCTGAGCAGGAGCATCTACTACCGCTTCAGCTGTTCCTTCCTCTACGATCTTACCTTCATTCATGATCAGCAAGCGATCACTGGTGTAATACGCCAACCCAATATCATGGGTAATAAACAGAATCGACATCTTGTGTTTACGACTCAGATCCATCAGCATGTTCAGAATGCCAACCCGGGAGGAGGCATCAATCATAGAAGTAGGTTCATCAGCTACCAATAGGTCTGGGCCAATGAGTAAAGCTCTAGCAATCATGAGCCTTTGCCTCTGTCCCCCGCTTAACTCATGGGGCCGCTTAAACAAGAGCTCTGCAGCATTCAACCCCACACTCTCCATAGATTGCTCCATCCGTGCTGTACGTTCACTTTCTGACAGATGATTATTTGTTAACCGAAAAGCTTTACCCAAAAAACTATGTACTGAGTAAAAGCTGTTAAAACTGGAGAAGGGATCCTGAAAGATCATCTGCACCTGCCTCCAGTAATCGATATCTTTAAGGGTACTTATATCCTGACCCTTGAAGATAATACGCCCCTTTGTGGGTTTGCTCAAACGAAGAATCATCCGAGCTGTAGTACTCTTACCACTACCACTTTCGCCCAAGAGTGACATGACCTCACCGGGATAGATACCAAAAGAGATGTTATCGACAGCGACAACTTCATTTCTGGCACTACCGAATATCTTTGTAAGGTTCTCCACCTCTAGCAGAAGGCGAACACCTTCCGGTTGCGTTACTGCATTAGCCAACACCATGTTGTTCTGTCACCTACTGTCTTTGCTAAAGGCTCTTCCCGAGAGCAAATTTCCTGCCGCCGTGGGCAACGAGGATGGAAGCGGCAGCCATCGGGCGGGTTTTTTAGATCCGGCGGTACTCCAGGAATAGCCTCAATGCGTTGTTCCCGAACATGCTTTTCCGGTACCAGCATGGAGCCCATCAAAGCCTTTGTGTAGGGATGTCGAGGATCAAAAATGATTTCCTCCATAGTACCCACTTCCACCAGTTTCCCCGCGTACATGATCGCGATGCGATCTGCCACTTGTCGCAGGAGCGGAAGCTCATGGGTAATAAAGGCAATGCTGGTAATAATCCCTTCTCCCAAAAGGGTGAGCAAAAGTCGAATCACACTTCTTTGTGAACTAACATCCAAAGCCGATGTAGGCTCATCAGCAATCAATACTTTCGGGTCTAGCAAGGTGGAAAGCACAATGATGGCCCTTTGCTTCATGCCTCCACTGAGCTCATGGGGATAACTGTCTAGGACTCGCACCGGCAAAGAGAGATCTGTTAGCCGGGATTGGGCCAAATCTGTTGCTTCAGATTTCTTCATCTCGGGATGGTGCTCTTGCAGCATATCAATGGCGAAATTCCTCACACGCTGAGTTGGATTAAGGGCATTCATGGCTCCCTGGGGTACTACTGAGATATATGTTCCTTTGATCTTGCGCCTAACCTGTTCCGGCGGTAATGACAAGAGGTTGCTACCGTTAGCCATGATGAGTCCATCCATAACTCTAAGAGGTGGGTTATGGGTTAAAGACATTACAGCTGCCAGGGTAGACTTTCCACACCCCGACTCGCCGGCTATCCCCAATACTTCGTGGGGGCGAAGTTGGAGAGTAACCCCATCTACAGCCCGAATCTCCGTCCCTCCAACTAGACGATAATATGCTTTTAGATCCTGCGCTTTCAGTAAGTTTTTCATCAGCTCTTCCTCAATCTCGGGTTGAATACTTCGTCTAGGCCTGCATTGATCAACATAAGCGAGAACGACGTGATAGTCAAAAAAACGACTGGGGGCAAGAAGGCCCACCATGCTCCAGTTCTCACAGCCTCCCACAAAAGCGCCCAATGCAACATTACTCCTAAAGATACAGTCTGAAATGGCCCTAATCCTAGCATACTCAAGGTAGCCTCATTGGTGATGCCTCCGGAGAACTGCAGGATAAACGCCATGAAAATGTAAGAGAACATATATGGTAGGATCTCCTTGATGATCAGTTCTACAGCCGTGTACCCGGATATCCTTGCCAGATCCACGTGTTCCCTTGTCTTTAGGCTAGACGTCTGGGCCCGTACCGCCCTGGCTGTCCATGGCCAGCTGGTGATTCCGATAATCACGCCCATGACCATCGCTGAGCGACTCCTGATGGCGATCGATAGTAGAATCAAGACTACAATGGATGGTATCGTGATCAGAATATTGGTGATGCCCATGAGCAGTTCGTCTACAAAGCCACCCTTAAAGCCTGCCACAGCACCCACCGTAACTCCAATACAAGTGGCGACAACCCCTGCCACGAAACCAATGAGCAGGGATGTGCCGGTTCCGTACATCAGCTGCGTAAATACATCTCTACCAAGATTATCGGTACCGAGCATTGCCTTCTCTGAAGGTGAATCAAACAAACCACCCACCATCTGGAAAGGATCCCGATGAACTATACGGGGACCAATTACACCAAAAGCCAAAACGGTTAGAAACAATACCGCACCGATCATGAATCTCCTGGATCGCAAGACTAAGATCAATACTTCACCCATTATCTTTCTCCTAGCTGTGCGGCCCGGATCCTGGGATCAATATAACCATAGGCAATATCCACCAGGAAATTAGCCAAAAGTACCGCAACGGTGATAATTAGAGTACAACCTTGAATCAAGGGATAATCTGCCTGCCGAATTGCAGTAAACAAGAGGCTGCCAATGCCAGGATAGGAAAAGACCGACTCGGTGACCAACGCTCCCCCCATCATGGTGCCAAAGGAGATGGCCAGGCCGGTAATCTGAGGCAGCATGGCGTTTCTAAAGACGTATCGGATCACCTTCTTATCTGAGAGCCCCAAAGCTTTAGAGTAATGTACATAATCAGTGGTCAACTCATATAACGCCATTTCCCGCATTCCGATGGCTTGGCCACCGAGAGCTACCACAATCATCGATAGGAATGGTAATGTGTAGTGATGGAGAGCGTCTAGAAAAAACGATAGGCTGAGCTCCGGAAAGTTCCCAAAACTATACCCACCCCCCACCGGGAAGATGGGATTATGCACAGCTAATCCATATAAGAGAATGATAGCCAGGCAATAATACGGAATATTGGACACAGCAAGGGCCAGCGTAAAAGCAACAGCATCGAATTTGCCGCCCTTATAAGCACAGGCTGCTCCTAGAATATTCCCCAAAAGCCAGCCAATTAGGATTGTAGGAATCTGAAGTGCCACAGTCCAAGGCAACGCTTCCCTGATGAGATCAGATACCTTACCTGGATAGAGCATAAAGGATGTACCTAAATCTCCCCGAAATAGGTTACGGAAATACCGGAAAAACTGGATATGCGTCGGTTGATCGAGTCCAAACTCCCGCATGTAGTTGTCGTAGATCCTAGCTAAAGCATCGCTTTGCACCCCACCGGTTGCCAGCTGACTCACTAGAACCCTCACCGGATTTCCAGGGATGAGACGAGGCAGAAAAAAATTGAGGCTGACAGCAATGAAAAACGCCACCAGATACCAGCCAAACTTCTGTAATACATACCGTGCAAATTTGGATTTCAGCATAGTCATGTGGCATTCAGGGGGCCTAAAGACCCTAGGCCCCCGAACTGCCCTCTACAGCTCCTATCCTTACTTTTTGGGTTCAATGACATAGAGAATCTTCACACCAGCGCGATGATGCTGTGGTGGTGCAGTAGGATTCTCAGCTGTTGGGAAGCCGGTCCAGTAGGTTTCGTTAAACTCATAGAACTCCCAAGGTCGATACTCCAAGACGATAATCGGAATATCCTGCAGATAAATCCGATCGAGCTCTTGATAGATCTCCTTCAATTCAGCTTCATCGTTGGTGAAGGCAGCTCTATCTAGCAGATCCGGTACTCGGGGATTGGAGTAACGGTTGAAGTTCCGGTAAGCTGTCTGTCCCATAGGCAGTACATCACGATCATCCATGACTTCTCGGAAACGAGTCCAGGGCAAAGCCGGTCCCTGACCTCCTGCCGGTGTGTTCATGATGATGTCAAAGTCGCCATTCTGGAGACGATCTGTCCACACCGGTGCATCAGGATACTCAGTCCGAATATCGATTCCGACAGCCCGGGCACTGGTGGCTACGACTTCAAGGCTGGTCATCCAGTCGGTCCAACCATATGGGCACTGGCAGGTCCATGGACCGAGACGGGTACCATCGGGCAATACATAGATGCCGTCAGAGCCCTTCTTGGCCCCAAGCTCTTTCTCCAAGATCTCGACAGCTTTAGCGGGATCATACTCCCAACCGTATTTCGCTGCGTCTGCCTCGCTGAAATACTGCTGTTCCGGTACGCCGTAGGGAATAATCAGGCTGGAACGAGCCGGAATGGAGTAGCGAGACATGGCAGTTTCGGCGATTTTGGCATAGTCGATGGAGTAGGCGATGGCACGCCGTACCAGGACATTATCCAAGCCAGGACGGTGGATATTGAGGTAAATCGATGGAGTAGATGCTGGGAGATAATATGGTTCATCCTTATACCAGGTACCGACTGGCAGTCCTTTATCCTCCCACATCTTCCATATCTCAGGACAGAACTGCTGGGAAAGGTCTACCTGTCCCCGCTCTAACGCCAAGTTACCGGCATCATTACTCTTGAAAACAGGATGAGCAATATACTTGGGAGCCGGTGTTCCAAAATACTTGACACCCCAGTAATTGTCATCCCGTTCTATGGTAATCTGTTGTGGATTGTAATTAAAGATCTTGTACGGTCCGGAACCGACTGGTTCCATGTTCGATACTTCTTGAGGGGATTGGCCGCCATCCTCGATGGGTTGCCATACATGCTTGGGCAAAATATATATGTTACCTAAATCCTGAAGTACCAGAGTGCGATGGGGTTTTTCGGGATTGAGCACGATATCGATAGTGCGGTCATCTACCACTTTCACTTCACTGACATAGTTCCACCAGGCAGCATAGGAAAGGGGGTACTTCTTCCCCAATTCAAGGGTATATTTTACGTCTTCTGCGGTTAGAGGCTTGCCATCCTGCCAGCGGGTGCCTTCAAAAAGCGTCAGCCGCAAGACCATGTCATCCTCTACCCACTGTTGTTTTTCTCCTAGGATGGGCTCCAACTCACCGGTATACAGATTGAAGGCGTAGAGTGTCTCATACACGTATAAGGAGTTGTTACCCACTGGCCAACTGATAGAGCCCCTGCCAATAGGGTTGAAGCTCGTAGGTGGCCCCCATTGTTGCCCCGCAATATAGAGGGTTTCTTCCCGAGCAATCCGCTGAGCACTGACTAGCCCCACCCCCAAAAGGCTAATCCAAACTAGTACCAAAGTCAAAAACACTACTTTGCCCAGTCTACGCATTTTCAGATATCCTCCTTCAAATCACATATACACCCTGACCAGAGAAGACCTTGAAACGTTCAACGGCTTCATGCGAACTACAACATCTCCCACTGACTATAGGTGAATTGCCACCTCCTCCCGAGCAGCATCACTAGTCAATGACAAATAGAGCGAAACATGCTTAGCTTTCTGCTATCCGCTCTATATGTCGGCTCATTGTCTTTATTCTCTGCCATCTGCCTTTTCCCTCTATTCGATCTTTTGGATTGTTAGATTTGTTGCTCCTGGCCACAATCTCTTCTTAAAGGACTCCTGAATACGCAAACGAAATATGTTAGTTGGATGACAGACAAGACTATGGGGAGCGAGTCAGAATAAATGGCTTAGATATGTTCCCAATCAACCATCTGGAGGGTGAAGACATGTTAGTGGCGCGTTTTATGGCTATTGATGATTTGCGACTTGTTCATGAAGACATACCAGAGCCCGGGCCTGGTGAAGTCTTGATCAAGGTAAAAGCAGCTGGGATTTGCGGTACAGATGCCCATATTATCAAAGGGGAGTCAGCATCTACGCCTCCGGTTATTATCGGTCACGAGTATGCCGGTGAAGTTGTGGAGTTAGGCGAGAAAGTGACTACCCTTAGCCTGGGCGATCGGATCTCCGTTGATCCGAATATATTCTGTCAGACCTGCTATTATTGCCACACAGGCAAAGAACACCTATGTCTACATCTAACTGCCTTGGGTGTCGATCTAGATGGAGGGTTTGCCGAGTATGCTTTAGTGCCCGAGGTGCAAGCCCATCTACTACCCCCCAACATGGATTTCACGGCCGGCGCTTTCATTGAGCCAGTAGCCTGTTGTATCAGGGGTCTGGAGCAGGCAAATATCCGTCCGGGAGATGAAGTGGCCATCCTAGGGGGTGGGCCCATCGGTCTTATTTTGCTGCAATTGGCCGTTGCCGCCGGAGGCCGTGTAACCCTCAGTGAGCCTGTTCAGCAGAAATGGGCATTGGCTAAGGAGCTAGGAGCATTGCGCACAGTGCTACCCGAAGAGATTCAACTGGACGCCTTTGATGTGGTGATCGAAGCTGCTGGTGTTAGAGCCACAGTAGAGCAATCAATCAAGGTGGCCCGCCGGGGTGCTTCAATAGTCTGGTTCGGGGTCTCTCCCCAAGGCCTACAGGCTGCCATTGAACCTCATGAAGTTTTTCGTAAGGAGCTTCGGATCTCAGGCTCTTTCATCAATCCCCACACACATGCCCGGGCAGTGAAGTTGGTGGGCACCGGTGTTGTGCGGGTGGAGCCACTGATTAGCCATCGCTTCCCCCTGAAAGACATCGAAGAGGCACTTAAGGTTCATGCCTCCGGTGGTGCTAGCAAGGTCATGATCATGCCCAACTAGGAGGCACTAAGAAGGGGTGGTTCACCTATCTATCATTAGGTGAACCACCCCTTAGCTTCTATTAGCCTCTAATTGTATGTTAACACGACATTAGTAATTCTCCGGCATCTCCTGGTAGAAGGCTTGGGGATGCAGACAAGCTGGGCACACCTTAGGTGCTTCCGGCCCCTCATGGACATAGCCACAGTTGCGACACTGCCAGCGAATGGGCTCGCTTCTCTTAAACATAGTACCTTCCTGAACCCGCTTTAATAGGGCAAGAAAGCGCTTTTCGTGCTCCTCTTCAACTTCAGCTACTTCTTGGAAGAAGTCAGCAATGTCAGTAAAACCTTCCTCCCGGGCGACGATCTCGAAGTTTTTGTACATGTCAGTCCACTCGTAGTTCTCGCCATCAGCAGCTGCCTTGAGGTTTTCTTCGGTATTGCCGATCAAACCCAAAAAACGAGCAATTCGCTTAGCATGCTCTTTCTCATGGTCAGCTGTCTCTAGGAAAATGCCAGCGATCTGCTCAAAGCCAGCCTTCTTGGCCTCTGAGGCGAAATATGTGTACTTATTGCGGGCCTGTGACTCCCCAGCAAAAGCAGTCATCAAATTCTGCTCCGTCCTTGATCCTTTTATCTTCATATTGAGCCCTCCTATTATTGATAATCATTATCCTTTAGACCTATTTTACCCTAGAGGGTTACCGTTGTCAACCCCTGGTTTTCCTACCATTCTGCCACTGTACCATCTTCCCGCCGCCAGATGGGGTTTTTCCAATCGTGACCTATTTTCGCAGCCTCTCTTACCTTTTCTTCGTTGATCTCAATGCCCAAGCCCGGTTTGTCCGGCAAAGGCACATAGCCTGCTTCATAACGAAACACGTTGGTATCCACTAAGTAGTCGAGCAAATCGCTTCCCTGGTTGTAGTGAATCCCAAGGCTTTGCTCTTGGATAATTACATTGGGAGTGCAAGCATCCACCTGTAGGCAGGCCGCCAATGCAATAGGCCCTAAGGGGCAGTGGGGTGCCACCGCTATGTCATATGCTTCAGCCATAGCCGCAATCTTCCGGGTCTCCAATATACCCCCGGCATGGGATACATCCGGCTGAATGATGTCAACTACTCCTTCTCGTAATAGTTCCTTAAAACCCCACCGGGTATACATCCTTTCACCGGTGGCAATGGGTATCGAGGTTGCCCGGGCAATCTCCCGCAGAGCTTCGTTGTTTTCCGGCAATACTGGCTCTTCAATAAACATGGGTCGGTAAGGGGTCATCTCCACGGCCAGGATTTTAGCCATTGTCTTCGTCACTCTTCCATGGAAATCAATCCCTATCCCTATCCCGTCACCGACAGCTTCCCTGACGGCAGCTAGTCGCTCCACCGCAGCATCAACTTTGGTAAGGGAGTCGACATAGTGCATCTCTTCTGTCGCGTTCATCTTAACTGCCGTAAACCCAGCGGCAACAGCCTCTCGGGCAGCATCTGCTACATCGTGGGGCCGATCTCCCCCGATCCAGGTATATACTCGGATCCGATCCCTGGCTGCACCACCCAATAGTTCATACACTGGAGTATTATAGTACTTGCCCTTAATGTCCCATAACGCTTGTTCTATCCCGGATATGGCACTAGTTAGAATGGGGCCCCCCCGATAGAACCCTCCTCTATACATGGCTTGCCATAGATCCTCAATTCGCCGAGGATCCTTGCCGATTAGAAAGTCCTCCAACTCCAACACAGCGGCCTTCACCGTCTCTGCCCGACCCTCGACGATAGGCTCTCCCCAACCCGATATCCCTTCATCGGTACTGATCTTGAGAAATAGCCACCTTGGCCGTACCTTAAATAACTCCAAACCCGTGATTTTCACACCTAGTCCTCCTCGTACGCTTAGATAGGCGACCTATTCATCCCCCGTTCTGATCCCCTGAACAGATGTCTCCAGGGTATCTGCCGTAACCGCTAATATCTGTGAGGAATTACTGATCTCCTGTACTGTTGCCGATTGTTGCTGGGTTGCTGCCGCTATCTCTTGGCTGCCAGCGGCTAGTCCTTCTGCCGCCTGAGCAATAGTCTGGATCCTCTCACTCATTTGCTCTATAGATGTAATGATTCCACGAAGCAGTGCTGCCGCACTCTCCACTGCATCGGCTCCATCTTCTACAGCTCTGCTGCCCTGACTCATGCTCTCTAGGGTATCATCTGATCGGCTAGATACCCGAGAAATCAAGACAGCGATCTCCCCTGATGCTTCACTAGAACGCTCCGCTAGACGTCTGACTTCCTCCGCCACTACAGCAAAACCCCGCCCTTGTTCACCGGCCCTTGCTGCCTCAATGGCGGCATTTAAGGCTAGTAGATTGATCTGATCCGCGATCCCGGTGATAGTGGCTGTAATGGATTCGATCTCCCCTGTCTCCTGATTAAGATCCTTGACGGAGCCAGCCAGCTCACCCACAACGGCCTCGATCTCCTCCATTCGCTTAAGCACTTCATCAAGGCGCTTTGAACCCTCCCGGCCCGATTTAGCGATCTCCTCAGCATTCTCCGCCATTTCGCTGGCATCAAAACTCACCTGCTGAACATGGGCAGCAAACTCAGAGGCAGCTGATGCCACTTCCTCGGTGGCAGCTGACATCTCCTCCATGGCTCTTGCTACCTCATGGCTGGTGCCATTGATGGACATAGCCGACCTGCGAACCCCTCGAACAATGTCCCGGACATGATCCACAAATTCATTGATGGTATCGGCCATTGTCTCACATTCGTCACCGGTCGTAATCGACAGTGCACCAGATAGATCACCACGGGCGATATCCTTAGCCATTCCCACCACAGCCTGCAAAGTGCGGTGGATGCTTCCACTGAGCACCATCACCAGCACAATACTGACAATGATAATCAAGAGTACTACAAGCCAGAGCATCCAAGTGGTCCTATCCTCGATCTCTGCCGCTAGATCAATCGCTTCCAATCCCCGCTCCTTAGCATCTTGCCTTAGCTCTGCCATGATCTGGCGTACTTGGTTCAAATTGGGCTCTACATTGGACTCATAGTCCTTCAAGAGCTGTGTCAGCGGCAAATTCGCATCTCTTGAGGCCAGGAGCTTACGTGCCCCTTCATGGAGCTGTCTGTGGGGGGGTTCCAGGGAAGTGATCTTGTCTTGTAATTCTTTGGGCAGGCTCTGGAAATCCACCGAACTAGTAAAAGAATAATACCATTCGCCAAGATTGCATCTAGTGGGATCAAGAGCACCCCGAAACTGCTCACCTAAGAGTAAGGCAGTGAGCAAGTCTACATCCCACGCAAGATGCTCAACCTCCCGCTCTGCCATAAAGGCACTAAATTCCTCCTGTTCAATGGCGGCCATATGGGCTGCGTCCCACTGACCTAGTAGGTGGAAAGTATAGAGATTACCTACCAGCATAAGTCCGATGATTACACCAAAAGTAGCTAGAAGCTTCCCTCGCATCGACATTTTTATGTTCACAGTTCGACCTCCCTTTCGACAATAAAAGCCATCCTTGGCTTTTATACCCATATACCAGGGTATTTAATCTTGCTCGTTCCGAAATCCTGCTTGAGGAAGTGGCCCCGATTGACTTGGTCGGTTTCGGGGCATACTCGCTTGTAGCCAATAAGAGGGTTGAATCTACAGCCCGATGTAATGAAGGTGAATAACCTATGAGCGAGTCTTGGCAAGCAAAAGAAGTCTCTAAGTATCGCCTGGCCTTTTATAGTCTGCTGGCAATTGTGCTAGGGCCTTTATCTCTTTGGCTGCTCAAACGGTTCTTGGCCGGTGATGCTTTTCTCGTGTCTTTGGAGGCAATCAGACCTTTACCTTTAATCGGGGCCTTGGTGTTCTTGATAATTGCCTGGCTTAGCCGTCTTATGCGGATTTGGTGCCTTTTTCGGCCTATGGCAGATCAGATTAGCTACGGGAAGTTTGCAAAGAGCTACCTGGCTGGTGTATTTGCCTCCCAGATCACACCTAGTGCTGCTGGAGGTTACCCTCTCTTTCTGTTCCTACTATATCGCCAGGGTATGCCACCGGGAAGCTCTTTAGCTATTAGTCTCTTGGATTCAGCCAATACAGGGTTGGCGTTTCTCGGGCTTTTGACCAGTGGTGCTTTGCTTTTCAGAACCCAGATCCCCATAACAGAAAGCTGGTTACAGACTGCCCTAGTGGGAATGGGGCTTCTTACCGCTGCGGCGCTAGCTCCACTTCTTTTTCCGCAAGCGCTGCGACAATTAGCACACCTTTTGTCTGAGAAAAAACATGGCCTTGGGGGTAAGCTAGCCCCCATGGCAGCCCGAGCGGACGAAGAGTTAGAGCGCCTTCGGTGGGTCACTCTGCATTTTTGGCATAACCACAGGTCCCTTTTGATTATCAACCTACTACTTAACCTAGTCTACTGGGCCACTTCTCTAGCGGTAGCTCCTTTGCTTTTTCTCGCTGTTGACGGTAGAGCCCCCTGGCCAATGATTGTCGGCAGCCAGATAGCCACCCAATTTGCTCAGTACATCATCCCAACCCCCGGAGCCGCCGGTGGGGCGGAGGTCACTATGGCTCTCTTTATGCATACCCTACTCCCAGAAGAAAGGCTTGTGCTTTTCTTAGGTCTTTGGCGACTTTATACATACTACCTTAGCCTTGTCGTATCAAGCTTATCCATCCCTTGGGCTCTACGCTTGATCAAAGAAGGGCAACCCATTGCAGATATGGTTGACGATGCCCCGGAAGAGACTCCACAGGAGTCCTAGTCTAGGCCCAGTCCAGGTCGAGCAGCCGACAAGAGAACTAGAAACCATCTAGGCTCCATGTCACCAGTTTGGATGCATCATTAGTTGTACCCTGGCCTCCATGAAATAACATTCTTTTCCGGCAGCCTTTCCCAGAGCACTGATCAAACACAAGGGCGCAATGGTCGAACCATGCCTCAAGTTCCCATGGCAA
>JAAYSL010000069.1 GCA_012518315.1 Bacillota bacterium
AGCCGAAAGAGAAATTGTATAGAGCCTAGTCACCTGTGCTGGGTAGAAGCATGTTGCTTCTTACCCAGCACGTTGTAAGGTACCGTGGACTGGTTCTTGTATATCCTAAGCCGTATCTAGAAAGGGTACCTAAGAGGAAGTGCCGAATATACTGTGCTCTCAGGGATGGCTGAGAGATGCTTGCTTTTTGGTTATTTCAGTCATGTTTCATGACAAAGACGGTGATATGTTTGCATCCCATACGAAGAGAAAGTGTCGCCAATCTGGTCTATGATCAGATTATGGAGCAGATCATAAAAGGAGACTGGGTTCCCGGCTCAAGGATACCTTCTGAAAATGAGTTATCAAAGCGCCTTGGAGTGAGCCGAATCTCTATAAGAGAAGCATTTCAGAGATTGGTATCTCTAGGAATACTGGAGACGCGTCAAGGTGATGGCACGTATGTGAGAGAATTGACTCCCGGTGTATACATGAACTCGTTGATTCCGTTATGTGTACTCGATCCAGTGGATCTCATGGAAGTAATGGAGTATCGGAGAATTACTGAGGTAGAGACCATTGGTCTCGCTACAGAGCGGGCTACTGAGGCCGATATCGCCAAGTTACAAGAGATCTACGAAAAGATGAAAGCATCTGACGATGATGTAAAAGAATTCGCTGCGGAAGACCTGAACTTCCACTTGGTCATAGCGGAAGCGGCAAGGAATTCACTGATCATCAAGGTCAACCAGGTGATCAAAAACATCCTTAGTATGTCTATGAGCAGTATCGTATCTGCTCTAGGCTCAGATATTGGGTTATATTACCATGAGCGGCTGATAAAGGCGCTGATTAGTAGAGACAGTGAACTAGCAAAGCAGACCATGGCAGAGCACATAGATAGAACCATTGACGCTTTAAGAGCAGAGCCTAGGTAACTGGCGCTCCGTTTGTACTTTGAGATAGCAGGCAAAGAGTGTCGATTTATTCCATATGGAGTTGTAAGACAACTGACAACCATATGTGTAGTGCCGCAAGCATGTCGACCATAGAACTACCAAAGAGACCGCATATTCCTGTAAGATATCATCACGGAAGTAAAGCTGCTTATGATGGGAGGAAAGGGCAACCGATGCCCGCCTGAGATGAAAGCACTGGTATATACCGGCCCAGGCCAAATGGAGCTTTCCCAGTGGGAGAAACCTGTCCGAGGAGAGGGGGAAGTCCTAGTTAAGGTGAAGGCCGTGGGTATTTGCGGTTCCGATGTGGAAGGGTACCTAGGCAAGACTGGGAGAAGGATCCCACCCATGATCATGGGACATGAATTCTCGGGAGAAGTAGCAGAGGTTGGGGGCCGAAGTAAGTTTCGAGTAGGCGATAGGGTGGTAGTCCAACCGAAACTATACTGTGGTAGCTGTAGCTATTGTCAGATGGGTTTCTCCAATATTTGTCCTCATGGCCAGTTCCTTGGAGTAATGTCTAGGAATGGAGCTATGGCTGAATATGTCTCTGTCGGCGAGCAGTATGTTTTTGGGTTTGGTGAGAATACAACTTACGTGGAAGCGAGCATGGTGGAACCCTTGGCAGTGGCCCATAGGGCGGTAAGCAAACTTGGTACTGCTATAGACGAAGCAAAGTATCTTCTAGTTGTTGGCGCGGGCACCATAGGACTCTTGGTGTTGCAGATTCTAAGAAAGCAGGGGGCAAGGAGCGTAATTGTCAGTGACTTAAGCGAGTATCGCCTCGAAAAAGCCCGTGAGCTGGGGGCAGATTATGCTATCAATCCCGGCAGAAAAAACCTAAAGGCGGCGATCAGCGAAATCACCTCTGACAAGATGGTGGATTACTCTTTTGAAGCTGTTGGGCTTAATCCTACGGCAGTGGATTCTTTGGAAGGGTTGCGCATTGGTGGTACTGCCGTATGGATTGGCAATGCCCAAAAGATGATTGAGATTGACATGCAACAGATCGTCACTACTGAACTCACGGTGAAGGGGACATACATCTATACCGATGAAGACTATGTCCAATGCTTGAACCTAATTGAGGAGAAGGCAGTTAGTCTAGAACCCCTCATTAGTGTACAAACCGAGTTAGATAATGGTCCGGAAGTGTTTCGTCAATTGGCTGAGAACAAAGATGGCAGACTTCTTAAGGCCATTCTTATGCCCTAAAGATAGGCCAGATAGAAAGGCAGGGGACTCATTTGGCAACAGAAGAACTGATTAACCACTTAGAAGAAAAGGCACGACAACTGCGGTTAAGTGTTGTTGAGATGATGGGGATAGGTAAAGTGGGCCATCTGGGTGGCTCATGTTCTTGTGCTGATATCGTCGCGGCCCTGTATTATCACAGGATGAAGGTTGACCCCCAGAATCCAAAGAAGGCAGATCGGGATAGATTTCTTCTGAGTAAGGGTCATGCCGCTTTAGTGCAGTATGCCGCCTTAGCTGATCTTGGCTTTTTCCCAAAGGAAGAGCTGCAGAGGGTAAAGGCCTTAGGCGGGATGCTACAGGGTCATCCAGATATGATTAAAACACCTGGAGTAGAAGCTAATACCGGCTCTTTAGGACAAGGGTTGTCCATAGCCAATGGTATGGCTCTCGGGCTTAGGCTTGATGGGATAGAGAGCAAAGTATTCGTGATTATCGGCGATGGTGAGTTAGCAGAAGGCCAGATCTGGGAGGCAGCCATGGCATCGGTCAATTTCGGGCTAGACAATCTAGTGGCTATTGTCGATCAGAATGGTTTGCAGGCCACAGGTCCCATCATCGAGAGGTTTAATACCAATCCCCTCACACCGAAGTGGGCGGGCTTTGGTTGGCACGTAATCGAGATCGATGGCCATAGTATGCGGGAGATTGTGGCTGCTCTCGAGGAGGCAGATGCGACCCGAGGAAAGCCGACGGTGATCATTGCTAAGACTGTAAAGGGTAAAGGTATTTCCTTTGCCGAGAACAATGCCGCTTTTCATAATGGAGCAATGACAGCCGAGCAATATGAGCTGGCAAAGCGAGAGCTTAGCATTGTGGCAAGGGGAGGGTGCTAAGATGGCGACACGAAGTTTGCGAGTAGCCTACGGACAGGCTCTAGTGGAGCTGGGCAAAGAAGATGAACGGATTGTAGTCCTGGAAGCAGATTTGGGGAAATCCACCATGAGTATCCTCTTTCAAGAGCAATACCCGGAAAGGTATTTCGAAATGGGCATTGCTGAGCAGAATATGGCTGCCACAGCGGCGGGGTTGTCTCTAGCTGACAAAATTCCGTTTATCAACTCCTTTGCCGTATTCGCCTCCGGGAGAGCTTATGACCAGGTTCGGCAGTCTATTGCTATTCCTGGTCTTAATGTGAAGATCTGCGGGTCTAGTGCCGGTCTTTCGGACTTTGGAGATGGGTCTACCCATCAAGCTATTGAAGATATGGCTATTATGCGAGCTATTCCCAATATGACTGTCTTGGTTCCAGCTGATGCCGTTGAGACTCGGAAAATGGTCAAGGCTATGGTTGAATGGAATGGGCCGGTGTATATCCGAATCAATCGCAATGACCTACCAATGATCACCGACATAGAAGGTGATTATGAAATCGGCAAGCTGCAGGTAGTAAGAGACGGTTCTGACATAGCGGTTTTCGCCAATGGAGTTATGGTCTCAAAGGCCTTAGTGGCTGCTGATGAGCTGAAGAGAGACGGCATCTCAGTGAAAGTGATTAACGCCAGTACTGTAAAACCCCTGTCTAAAGATGAGGTCTTAGCCCATGTACAAGGATGCAAAGGGGTTGTAACTGCTGAGGAGCACAGCATAATCGGGGGTTTGGGGAGTGCCATCGCTGAAGTTCTTAGGAGGGAAAGGAACCTTCCCATTGAGTTTGTTGGCGTACAGGACTCTTTTGGTACATCAGCACTTTCCTATGACGAGCTGCTTGAACACTACGGACTGACGGCAGAGGCCATTCGAGATGCCATAACACTATTGCTAGAAAGCTGACACAGGATAGACCACATTGTCTGCGAAGGAAATGGTAAGGAGGCCAGATTTACATGCAAAAGCTGGGATTCATCGGACTGGGCATCATGGGTAAGCCTATGGCTAAGAACCTGCTCAAGGCTGGATATGAGTTGGTGGTCTATGACATCAATGAAGATGCCGTTAACGAACTAGTAGCATGCGGGGCCGAGGCGGGTCTGTCCAGCAAGGATGTTGCCAGTAGAAGTGAAGTCGTAATCACGATGCTACCCAATTCCCCAGAAGTCAAGGAAGTAGTGTTGGGCAAAGACGGAGTAGCAGAAGGAGCCAAGCCGGGGACCATAGTGATAGACATGAGTTCGATTTCGCCTATAGTCTCCCAAGAAATAGCTGAGGAGTTGGGTAAGCGGGAAGTCATCATGCTAGATGCCCCGGTCAGTGGTGGGGAGCCCAAGGCCATCGATGGGACGTTGGCGATTATGGTCGGTGGACCGCGGGACACCTTTGAAAAAATGAAAGATATCCTTTTGCATATGGGATCCTCTGCAGTCTTGGTTGGGGAGATCGGCAGCGGCAATGTTACCAAGCTAGCCAATCAGATCATTGTGGCGCTGAATATCGCGGCTATGTCGGAAGCTATGGTCTTGGCCGTTAAAGCCGGTACCGATCCTGAGAAGGTATTTCAGGCAATTCGAGGTGGATTAGCAGGCAGTACGGTGCTGGATGCCAAAATGCCGCTAGCCTTAGAAGGGAACTTCAAACCAGGTTTTCGAATTGAGTTGCACATCAAAGACCTACTAAACGCGCTAGACACTGCCCATACCGTTGGAGTCCCCCTGCCATTGGCTAGTCAGGTACTAGAGTTCATGCAGGCCCTCAAAGTAGATGGCAAGGCCAAGGATGACCACGGTGGCTTGATTCAGTTCTACGAAAAGCTGGCGAAAGTTGAGGTTAGAAAATAGCGGAGAGACAGAAGGGGTGGGCTACTTAGCCCACCTCACTGCCTTTTCCACGTCCTAGTAGATGGTTTCTTCCGCTGCTCTACTGGCCATTCGTATCACTCGTATCACGGATCGAGATTGTGCTCCGGAGTGCTTAGCCCCTCTGGGTTTCCGCGAATATTCTTCCGCCTTCCTTGATGTTCTATGAGTTTTGCCTGAATACGTGTGAATAGTCAATGAGTTGAAGGGCATCTGGGTGACAAGTGCTGGGGATGCCCGTATTTAACTGTAAGTATAAGGCTGAAATAAGGCAAAACAAACATAAGCGCAGATAATAAGAAGGAATCAGAACAATAATGTCAAAGATTTTGGTAAAGGGACACTAGTCTATTGGATGGTGACCCCCCAAGCAACGAGAGGGGGGTAAGCTAGCAAAACTTCATGTGAATGGGGGATTGATAAGGCTCTGCAGACACAGACTAGGCTGACTTACCGTTAACAGGCTAACACAAAGGGGGAAATCGGAATGAGAAAGACACTGCTAGTGTTTGGGCTGGTGCTAATCATCTGCTTTACTTCTTTGAGTGCTGTATGGGCCGAGGAGCAGATTACGCTGAGAGTATCATGGTGGGGCTCGCAAGATCGCCATAATCGTACTCTTGCTGCAATTGAATTGTTTGAAGAAAGGTATCCACACGTCACAGTGGAGGCAGAGTTTGTCGGCTGGAATGATTACTGGGAAAGAATTGCTACCCAGGCGGCGGGACGTAATCTGCCAGACGTTTTCCAGCAGGATATGCAGTATATTGACCTGTATAGTTCCCGAGGGATGTTGCTTGATCTGAATCCATACGTTGAGAACGGTTTGCTGGATACGACCTTTATCGCTGACACTGAGCTTGCCGGTGGCAAGATCGATGGCAAACTGTATGGGATCAACTTGGGCAGCAACGCACTGGTGGGCATTATCGATCCAGAGATGTTTGCTCAGGCTGGTGTGGAACCACCTGGACCAGAATGGACCTGGGACGACTATATCCAGATTGCCCAAGCTATCACTGGCAAACTCGGTGTACCGTTTGCTCCGGTACTGCCCGGCCAAATCTTCCACGCGTTCCAGCATGTTCTGCGCCAGCGTGGCCTATCGCTGTATGCTACCGCTGGCAGCGGTTTAGGCTACGATGATGACCAGATTCTAGCTGACCTTCTACAGCTTGATCTGGATTTGACCAACCAGGGGGTCTTGGCCAGCCCGGCTGTGCGGGATGAAATCGGTAGCCTTGAAGAGGAACCCATGATCACCAAGGAAGCTGCCTCGGTGTGGCACTGGAGCAATGCTATTGTCGCCCTGACTGTAGCGGCCGACCGTCCTTTGGCTCTGATTACACTGCCCAAAGCCAAAGATCAGGTCAAAGAGGGGCTTTACGTTAAACCAAGTATGTTCTTCTCAGTAGCCGAGACCTCGCCACACAAAGAGTTAGCGGTGGAGTTCATTGACTTCTTTATCAATGATGTAGAAGCGAACAAGATCCTTTTCGCCGAGCGGGGTGTGCCCATTTCTGCCAAGGTCAGAGAAGGGCTAGAACCACTCCTAACTGATGTCCAGGTGCAGATGTTCAACTACCTCAATCTTATCACACAACATAGCAGTGCCATCGATCCGCCTGAGCCTCCGGGTCACCCAGAGGTGCTACGCCTGCTCCAAGACATCGAGAGCATGGTTCTCCATGGAGCAGAGACTCCGCTGGACGCGGCGAAAATGTTTAGACAGGAGGCTACCCGCATCCTGAAGAACCAGTAGATGGAATAACTTAGTTCTCTTAGCCAGCACTCCCGCAAATAGCGAGGAGGGCTGGCTATTTCTGAGGGAACAATGCAGCTCGTCGCCGGCTTTGAGAATGCTGTTTGCCAGTGAGCTAAAGAAGGACAGTGCTAGAGCTTCTCGCCCTAGCGCTGTCCCTCTCTATTGTTTATTTCTTCTTCTCTCAATCGTATAACAGAGGCTTAATGTGGTCCGCATCGATGGTATCATTATCAAACCAGTAGAAGCCTGTGTCAATAGTCTTATCTAGCTTTTCTCCCTTAATAGCAAGATATGCAGCTTTGACAGCCTCATAGCCTATACCGATGGGGTTCTGGGTTACGGCACCGGCCATGACGCCGGAGCGGATAGCATCCATTTGTGGCTTGCCTGAGTCATAGCCAATTACCACGATTTTGCCTTCCATGTTCATCTCAATTACAGCGTTTAAGACTCCAATGGCAGAACCTTCATTGGCACCAAAGAAGCCCTTCAGATTAGGATGAGCCATGATGATGGCTTTGGCAAGGTCAGTGGATCTGAGATGGTCGCCACCTCCATATTGCACATCCACAATCTTAACCTTCGGATAAGCTTCTTTGATCCGGTTGACAAAACCATCACGGCGGTCAATTCCGGTGCGGCTGGTCTGGTCATGAACAATAACCGCCACTTCACCTTCACCGCCGATTAGCTCCACCATTTTGTCGGCAGCCAAAGCGGCGGCGGCAATGTTGTCGGTGGAGGCAGTAGCCAGAGGTATGTCACTATCGACACCAGAGTCAAAACCGATGACAGGGATATTGGCTGCCTGGGCCTGCTCCAAGAGGGGGATAACGGCTTTACTATCAAGAGCAGCAAGGCAGATAGCATCTGGGTTTTTGCTTAGAGCTGCTTGCAACATATCGATTTGTTTGTCTACCTGGGATTCACTCTCAGGCCCTTCAAAGGTAATCTCCACACCAAACTCTGCCGCTGCTTGTTCGGCACCAAGCTTTACTGCCTGCCAGAATTGATGCTGGAACCCCTTTGATAGTACCGGTATGTAGATTTTCTCCTGGGCTTGACCTAGAACACTAAAGAGGGTCACAATCAAGACTACACTAGCGAGACCAACTAGCACTCTCTTGGTGTTTTTCATCCAGAAAGCCTCCTTATTTTTTGTTTGTATTTCAGTCCTTTAGAGGACTAAATACCTTAGGACACCCTGTCAGATTAGCGCCGTTGCCTGCGAATAATGTCCATATAGACTGCCAGGATGACAATGACACCGATGACCACAGTCTGCCATTCTTGGGGGATAGAAAGAATTCGTAGGCCATTAGTTAGCACACTCATAATAAAAGCACCGATGACCGTACCTAAGATGGATCCTTCTCCACCACTTAAGGAAGTACCACCGATGACAACTGCGGCAATGGCTTCTAGCTCATAGCCTTGGCCGAGAGCCGGTTGAGCAGAATTTAGCCGAGAGGCCATGATCAGACCGGCAAGCCCGCTAAACATTCCGCCAAGGGTGTAGACACCGATTTTCCACCGGTCGACATTAATCCCGGAAAGCCGAGCAGCTTCCTCGTTACTACCTAGAGCAAAGGTATATCTGCCAAGTACAGTTCTGGTGAGAATCAGATTGGCGACAATAGCGGAGCAGAAGAAAATCAGTACTGCATAGGGAATGCCAAAAACCGTGCCCATAGCGATCTTGCGGAAAGCCGGTGTATCGATGAAGTAAATAGGCTTGGTACCGGAGATCACCAGGGAAAGGCCTTTTGAGATCATCATCATGCCCAGGGTAGAGATGAAAGGGGGGATCTTCATCTTGGCGATGGTTGTGCCATTAACAAAACCACACAGGCCACCGGTGGCGACTCCAGCCAGGAGCCCTAGAAAGATAGGTAGCCGCCAGAAAGTGATCACCACACCGGCCATTACCGCCGACAAAGTCATGACTGTTCCAATAGACAGATCGATACCACCAGTGACGATCACAAAAGAGACCCCGACAGCCAGAATCCCATTGACTGCCGTGGAAAGCAGAATTCCCACGATATTGTTAAATCGGGCGAAATTCGGCGAAGCTAGCGAGAACACGATGAACATGACAATGAGACTAGCAAAGGCAAGTAGCTTCTGCGTAGCGTCCGAGTGGAAGACAGACCCTTTTTTTGCGATTTCTATCTCTCTAGCTATAGGTTCTGACTGCATATTGATTACCCCCAATTAGTTTCTAGTTTCGAGCAATACTCTCGCGCCTAGTAGCATACTGTAGGATGCGCTCTTGAGTGGCCTCTGCTGCGGTCAACTCACCTGTTATCTGCCCTTCACACATCACAATAATGCGATGACTCATCCGCAAGATCTCCGGAAGCTCTGAGGAAATCATGATAATTGCTTTCCCACTTCCTGCTAAATCATTAAGGAGTTTGTAGATCTCACTCTTGGCACCAACATCGATACCCCGGGTGGGCTCATCACAAATCAATATGTCACAGTCTCGCACCAGCCATTTAGCCATTACCACTTTTTGCTGGTTGCCTCCAGAAAGATACCTAACCCTTTGCTCAAGACTGGGGGTTCTGATACGTAGATCATTTACCTGTGCCTCGGCAGCAAAGCGGCTGCTGGCTTTGTTCACCCAACCAAAGCTGCCTAGGAATTTGTCTAGGGCGGCCGCGACAATATTTGTTTCAACATCCATAGTGGGCATTACACCATAGCGCCTGCGATCTTCGGAAAGATATCCAATACCGTACTTCACAGCATCATTGGGGGTTCTAATCTGGACTTCGTTACCGTGGACAAGGATCTGGCCACTATCAAACGGATCAGCCCCAAAGATGCTTCTTGCTACTTCTGTTCGCCCCGCCCCCACAAGGCCAGCAAAGCTTAGAATTTCGCCTCTATGTAATTGAAAGCTAATATCCTTAAGAACACCCGCTCGACTTAAGCTTTTTACTTCCAGCACAACTTTGTTTGTTTCCAGGGGCAAACTACGGGCTGTTTCATAGATCTCTTGTCCGACCATCATACTGATGATCTTGTCAATGGTGACCGCGTGGGTATCAACTGTGGCAATATACCGGCCATCTCGCATGACGGTGACCCGATCAGAGATCTGCTTGAGCTCCTCCATACGGTGGGAGATATGTACTATGCCTACTCCTCGACTGCGTAGCTCTCTAATGATGCGAAACAGTTCATCAATCTCAGTGCCGGTGAGCATCGATGTAGGCTCATCCATGATCAGTACTTCTGAGTTAAACGACAGGGCCCTGACGATTTCTACCATCTGCTGTTTGGCAACAGTCAGATCCGCTACTCTAGCTTTGGGATCGAGGTCAAGGTGCATCATATCCAGCAGATCTTGAGCGTCCTTGTTAATTTGCTTTTCATCTAACACAAAACGGGCCCCTTTGCGAGGTTCCCGTCCAATGAAGATGTTCTGCGCAACTGTTAGGTGGGGCATGAGGTGCAGTTCCTGATGGATGATGGCTATGCCAAGGTCCTGGGCGGCTTTTGGGTTGGGGATCTCAACTTCCTGTCCTTTGTAGAGTATATGACCGGCATCTTTGGTGTAAACACCGGTGAGCACCTTCATGAGTGTGGATTTGCCTGCACCATTTTCGCCCACCAGTGCATGCACTTCACCGGCTCTTAGCTGAAAATCACAGTTCTTGAGAGCATGGACACCGGGGAAGGTCTTTTCGATGCCTTTCATTAAGACTAAAACATCGCTCATTGGGGTACCTCCTAGAAATAAGTCAGTGGCTCACAGCCTGAGACACCGCCAATTGCCATATAATGCAAGATGTCGATATATATAGAATACACCACGAAGTCTAAAAGTCCTGCAAATGGAGGTGAATAGTCAGTAGTGGGACAAAAGGGATCTGTGGGATTAGGGTGAAACTAGATGGCAATGGAATATAGAGAAAAGGGGGAGCTTGATTGGAGACATTATCCTATGATGCTAGGATGCAAGAAGCTATAGAGGCGTTGACCAAACGAGGAGCTTTTCTTACCGCCAAGGTTGGGGACATGAAAAACACTATGTCTATTGGTTGGGGAAGTATTGGCCATTGTTGGGGGAAACCTATCTTCACTGTGATGGTAAGAGATTCCCGCCATACCTATGAGCTTTTGGAGAAGGCCACAGAGTTCACGGTGAGTATCCCACTAACTGATCACCTGCAAGAAGAGCTAGAGTTTTGCGGCACCAAGTCAGGGCGGGATCTAGATAAGTTTAGCCGCTGTCCTCTAAAGACAGCACCAGGCCGGAAGGTAGACGTTCCCATTATTGCTGATTGCCAGCTCCACTATGAGTGTCGGATTATGGCTAAACTACGGCTCAAGCCAGAGAACCTACATGAGAGTTGTTTTGAGTGGTATCCCGAAAAGGACTACCATACATTTTATGTAGGGGAGATCGTAGCCTGCTATGAAAGCAAGTGAACCTGATAGGGCGTAGCTGCCAACGACGGCGGTGTCACGCTGAAAGCTATATACCCAAAAGCAGTTTTGCTCCTGACCAGATAAAATAGATGGCCAGTATTGCCAGGAACACGCTGCCTGCAAGCAGGAGCCCTCTGTAGACTTTTTGGCTAATTAGCTTTTTGCCTGTTACTAAGGCCAGGGAGACAAGGAAATACCATGCATAATCAGATGCGATATGACCTATGTAGAAAGCACCTAAGGCGGTACTTCCTTGCTCCATGGCTACGGCAACATAAGTGGCCCCTACGCTAGTCCACCACAGGGCCCAATAGGGGTTGGAGATGGTGGCAAGGCTTCCGGCAGCTAAAGGGCCAAAACCCGTGGCTTGAGTAGGGGCACCGGGCTCGGCAGTGACCGCTAGCTCGGCCACTCGACTAGTCTTAGCAGTATCCAGTGCCATCCACGCAAGTAACACACCACCGGCTATAGCTATGGTACCAACTACCCCAGCCTTACCTAAGATGGTGCCCAGCCCTAAAGCAAGACCCGCAACGGCCAAAAGCTCAATCAAAGCGTGACCAGTGATGGCGAGTATGCCTCCCGACAAACCCCGCTTGATGGTTTCGTTGATATTCACAATTAAGAGCCCACCGGGCATCATGGCACCAGAGAGGCCGATAAGGAAAGAACTAAGCAAGATAGCTCCCAGATTCACACTATTTCCCCCTCTTGATTGGCATAGAGTGGTGATTCACCATGGGGTGGGTTGAATCCTGCTAGTGGGCATGGGCCTTATACCGCCTCGAGCGCTCGACTTAGGGGTCACGCTTCTTGAGCGTACTAAGCGCGCTCGGAAGCATTGCTAGAGCCAGTATCCCGAAACTAGTCTGCTACGGTACATAGACCATCTTTCGGGTCATGCCACCATCGATCACGATATTGGCCCCGGTGATGAAGTCATTCTCATCATTAGTAAGATAGAGGCAAGCTCTGGCGATATCATCGGGCCTACCCACCCGCCCGGCAGGGTGCTGAAGATGATCGATTTCCCGCAGTTCGCTGTAATCGCCTGTCTCAATCCAGCCCGGGCTGATGGCATTAACTCGGATGTGATCCGGTCCTAAAGAGACCGCCAAAGCATGGGTCAGCGCGATGAGTCCGCCCTTGGTGGCGGCATATGCTTCAGTGTTTGGTTCAGACATGAAAGCCCGGGTGGAAGCGATATTGACTATTGCACCTTTTCTTTGACGGCGCATGATTCTGGCAGCCTCCCGTGAGCATAGAAACGCTCCCCGGAGGTTAGTATTAATCACCAGATCCCACTCATCTAGGCTTAAGTCGTAGGGCGATTTGGTTATGCCGATGCCAGCATTGTTGATCAGAATATCGACTCTATGGTATGCTTCATCCACACTTTGCATCAGCCGGGCAATATCCTCTGGCTTCGTTACATCGGTTGGGCAGAAGATCGCCTCACCGCCAAATTCACGTATCGACCCTACGGTTGCTTCACCTATCGAAGGATCCTTTTCGGCGATGACAACCCTTGCGCCTTGAGATGCATATGTCATGGCAATACATTTGCCGATTCCTCTACCTGCTCCAGTGACTATGACAACCTTGCCTGAAAAACCCATGGATAACTAACCCCCTTTACTTGGCTCTCCCACCTACAGCTACACTTAGCTAAGCTAGGAGTCAATCTAGCTAAACCCAGTCTATGATGTGATTTGGGGATTGTCAATAGTTGGAAAGAGCGCCACAAGAACAGACTGTAGGTATCTTTGGAGATGCCCGCGAAGCCTGTGAAATTGCCGGTTGGTTTCCGGCTATGATAATCGAAAAAGCAAAGGCATGCGTGGGGCCATTTAGCAAGTATACTGCATTATCCAAGGCCTATAGGCCCAACTCCGTTGACAAACCCGCACTACTGGTGCAATAATTGCATAAAGTAGTCGGGAATTATACTATCGGATGATGTACACATATCATTTATTCTTGCAAGGAGAGAGGAAGAAATGTCTCAGCCATATCGCCACTATGAAGTTGCATCCCAATTGGTGGAAAAGGCCGCCACCGCTATGCAGCTAGATCCTCAGGTCAAGGAGCTTTTGCGAGAACCAATCCGCACGCTCACAGTCCAAGTTCCAGTGAAAATGGACAATGGCACAGTCAAAGTGTTTCAAGGCTTTCGATGCCAGCACAATGATGTCTTGGGGCCTTTTAAAGGCGGCATTCGCTTTCATCCTGAGGCTGATGAGGATGAGGTGAAAGCCTTGGCAGCACTCATGACCTACAAATGTGCTTTGGTAGGTCTACCCTTTGGTGGTGCCAAAGGTGGGGTGTTATGTGATCCTTCCGAGCTATCTCAGGGTGAACTAGAACGACTTAGTAGAGGATTTATCCGCGCTATTGCATCGATTATTGGCCCTGATAAGGACATACCTGCCCCAGACATGAACACCAATGCCAAGATCATGGGCTGGTTTGTTGATGAATTTGCCCATGTTCAAGGAACCTATCAGCGGGGTGTAGTGACTGGGAAACCTATAGTTCTAGGTGGCTCCGCGGGCAGAACTGAAGCTACCGGCAGGGGAGTCATGTATGTAATTCGGCAGGCTGCTGCTGCCTTTGGGTTGGAGCTAGAGGGTGCCACCGTTGCTATTCAAGGGTTTGGCAATGTAGGCAACTATGCCGCCAAGTTTCTACACGATGAGGGCTGTAAGGTTATTGCCGTAGCTGATATCTTTGGTGGTGTATATAACCCCACGGGGATAGATCCATATGAGCTAAAAGACCATGAGCAAAAGACCGGGTCAGTTAGGGAATTCCCGGGTACTAAGCCCATATCTAGCCAGGAGCTTTTTGCTGTCAAGTGCGATATCTTAATCCCCGCTGCCTTAGGCAACCAGATTACCGCCAGAAATGCCCAGGATATGAGATGCAAGTGGATTGTAGAAGCTGCCAATGGCCCTACCTCACCAGAAGCCGATGAGATCTTACAGCGGAATGGTATCTTGGTAATACCGGACATACTAGCCAACGCTGGTGGGGTAACTGTTTCCTATTTCGAATGGGTACAAAACAACTACAACTACTTCTGGTCTGAAGATGAGGTTAACCAGAGACTGGAAAAGGTCATGGCCGATGCCTTTCAGGAAGTCTACAAGACATATTCGGAGGGGAAAGGGACAACTCTTAGAATAGCGGCCTATATGGTAGCTCTAGAGCGTCTAGCAGCTGCCATGAAGGCCAGGGGATGGGTTAGTGGTAACTAGGTCACTGGTAATAACAAGGGTGCTCCGACCTGTTAGTTAGCATATCGGTAAATTGGCCAGTATCTACAATATCAGAAGTGTTAAGCGGTATGGTACTGCTAAGGTCCTACAGGGTGCCAATTGGTGCCCTGTTGCTGTGAAAGCCGAGCTAATGGATCAGAACAAAAG